>LSIB01000044.1 GCA_001556025.1 Rhizobiales bacterium CCH3-A5 | reverse complement strand
GGCTGGCGGGGCTCGCGGGCGCGACCAAGGCGATCGTCTTCCAGCTCGCCTCGCTGACCGACGTGCACTGGTCGATGTCGGGCGAGGTCGTGCTGATGACGCTGGTCGGAGGCTTGGGCACCGTGTTCGGGCCGATCGTCGGCGCGCTCGTCATCGTCTCGATGCAGAACTATCTCGCGGGGCTCGGCTCCTGGGTGCTGGTGATCCAGGGCGTGATCTTCGTGATCTGCGTGATGCTGTTTCGCGAGGGCATCGTGGGCCTGATCGCCAAGAAGATCGGCCGGCCGCTGTAGCCCATCTTGAAACTCTACTCCGGCGGCCATCTGGCGCGGCTTTCTGTGCTTCCGGTGCTCACGGACAAAAAGTCCGCTCCGCTCCGGTTCTCGAAAGCCGCGCCAGCTGACTCACCGGAGCGAGTTTGAAGACGGGCTACTCTCCCGCAGCAGGAACGCCGTGACCGCCGCGCGCTCCACCTCATCATCGAGGCCGGGCGCGCTCATCCAGCCGCCCTTCACGACGCTGTCGGGGTCGGCGAGATAGGCCGCGAGCCGCTGCTCATCCCAAACCCAGCCCTGCACCTTTGCGGCGCGAAAGGCCGGCGAATAGTCGAAACCTTCGGCGGAGCCGACGACGCGGCCCTTCAGTCGGGCGAGATGGGGGCCTGCCATGCCGGCCTTGGCCGGATCCAGGCTGTGGCAGGACTGGCAGGTCTCGAACAGCTTTTCGCCGCGCGCCGCGTCCTGCGCGGCGGCCGCGTCGATCGTCAAAGCCAGCGCCGCCAGCGCGGCGAAGCAAAACCTCACGCCGGCTGCACCGTCTGGATGCGGACGAGCCGGTCGTTGCCGCTCTCGCCGCCCCAGGCCTCGCCAGAGCGCCCGTCCATCTGGCGGACATTGGCGCCGGGCCTGTCACTCGGGAACGCGTTGAAGGCCTCAGTGACAGGATCGAACCGGACGATGGCGTTTGCGGTGAAGTCGGTCAGCCAGACCTTGTCGGCGTCGTCGACATAGACCGAATAGGTCCTCGGCTTCTCGCCCGGCAGTTTCCAGGTCTTCCAGCTCTGGCTCAGCGTGTCATAGGCCGAGACATTGCCGGAGTTCCATTCGCTGACCCAGATCCGGTTCTTCGAATCCGACCAGGCCCGACGCGCGCCCTGGCCGGGCGTGGGCGGCTCGACCACGGTGACCTTGGCCGTTCCGGTGTCGATCCGGGCGATGTGGTTGCCGGCGAGCGAGGCGTACCAGACCTCGCCGGACGGCGTCATCGTGATGCCATAGGCGCCGCGCCCGCGCGGAGCGTCCCAGACCTCCATCTTCTCGGTCTTCGGCTCGAACCGGCCGATGACGCCGTTCTGCCCGGTGAACCAGAGGATGCCTGCCTTGTCGAAGACGCCGGTGTTGAGATTGGCCTTGGCGCGCTCGTCCGGCAGCCTGAACAGCGCGACCTTGTGAGTCTTGTCGTCGATGCGGGCGATGGCGTTCTGACCACCCTCGGTAACCCAGGCCGCGCCGTCGGGGCCGCGGATGACGCCATGGGGCGCAGCACCTTGGCCGAGTTCGACGATCCTGAGCTGGCCCGAGCGCGGATCGAACCGGCCGAGCGTGCCGTTGCGCTGGCCGCAGACCCAGATCGTGCCGTCGCCGGCGTCGGTGACGTCGCGCGAGCCCCTGATGCCCGGCACGTCGAAATAGGTGACGGTGAACCTGGTCCCGCCGGGCGCGGGCGCCCCGGTGGCGAGAGCACGGCCGACCAAAGCGGGAGCGCTCAAGGCTCCGAGGCCGAGCTGGAGAAAGGAACGGCGCAGCATGGAGCGTCTCCTTCGTTGATCTGCGTTTCGCGCAACATGAGCGCCTGTGACCCTTGGGTAAACCGACAAGATGGTGAAACCGGGACGTCCTGGTCCATCAAACCCGCCGTTGCAGGCCGACCGGCAGCGCGGAGACCCGCGCCATCTCGCCACCGAAGAAGCCTGCAGGATCGGCGAGATAGTCCTGCGCCATCGCCATGGCGTCGACGCCCCAGAATGTCTCGCCATCGATCAAGAGCGTCGGCACGCCAAAGATCCCTGCCGCGACGGCCTCGTCGGTTGCTTGGCGCAGCGCGTCCTTGACGGCCTGATCGCCTGTCCGCTCCATCGCGCCGGGATCGCCGCCGGCTTTCGCCACGGCGGCGAGAACCTCGAGGTCGTTGGCGTCGCGGCCCTGCCCCCAGATCAGCGCAAACGCCTCGTTCACCGCCGCTTCGTCACCATCGAGTGCGGTCAGCAAGCGCAGCATGGCGAGCGGGTTGAAGGGATGGGCTGGCGGAAAGCGGAACGGCAGGCCGAGCGCCAATGCGGCATGCGTCACCAGCCGGTAGGTGTGGATGCGCTTGGGCGCGATCTCGGCCGGGCCGAGCTGTCCCCAATGCTTCAGGACCGCGCCGAAGACGATCGGCCTCAGCACCACGGGGCGGTGGCGCGCGATCTCGGGCAACCGGCTCAGCGCGACATAGGCGAAGGGCGAGATGACGTCGAAATACCAGATCGCGGGCGCAGGCGCGGACATCGCAGCGCTCACCGGATCAGCTTCGAGACGTCGCGGAACTGTGGATGGGATGCGCTGCGCAGCCATTCGAACACCACCATCTCGGTCGTCACCATCTCGGCGCCATGACGCTCCATCCGGCGGATCGCGATTTCCTTCGATTCCGGTGCGCGCGAGCCGATTGCGTCGGCCACCACGAAGACGCGGCGGCGATGCTCCAGCAGGGTGAGCACGGTCTGGGCGACGCAGACATGCGCCTCGCAGCCGCAGATGACGAGGTCGTCATCGCCGACCAGCGCGTCGAGAAAGGCCGGCTCGGCGCAGGAATCGAAGCTCATCTTGGCGAGGACCGGTCCGGCCTTGGCGAGTTCCGGGACCGTGCCACCGAGTTTCTCAGGGTTCTGCTCGGTCATGAGGATGGGACGCGCCAGCATGCGCGCTGCGTCGGTCAGGTGGCGGGCATTGGCGACGACGCGCTCGCTTTCATGGATGGCCGGCATCAGGCGGCCCTGGATGTCGATCACCACGAGGCGGGCATTGGCTGCGCTGATCAGCGGCACGGTTTTGCCTCCATTCCGGATATCTCACCACTCGCATGAACGGCATCTGCATGGTTCGCCGTCCCGGCCAGCAGTTTTTCAACCTCGGCCTCGACATAGCGTTCCATCAGCGCGCGGGGACCGAGACCGAACATGCGGATGCGCTTCGTATGCAGCAGCAGCAGCACGCCGACGGCATGGGCGAAAGCGTCGGTCATGATCAGCCGGGCCATGGCCACTTCCGCGCCCAGCGCCTCGGCCGCCTCGGATATCGGCCAGAGCACGGCTTCGAGAGCCGCGTTCAACGCCATGTCGCGCTCGCGGCCAAGCCCATGGGGGCGCATGCCGCCGCGAAACAGGTAGAATCCCAGATCGAGATCGCGCGGGTTCTGCGCATAGAAATCGAAGAAGCCGAGCACTGCGGCGGCGAGACGCGCCTGCGGCGTCGCGGCCTGCCCGACTTTCGCGTCGACATGAGCCTTCAGCGCCGCGATCGACTGGCCTAGCACCTCCGCATAAAGCGCTTCCTTGGAGTCGAAATGGAAGTAGAGCGCGGCCGGCGTATAGCCGGCCTGTGCCGCGATGGCGCGCAGGGAGGCTCCATCGAGCCCGTCGCGCTCGAACACGGCGCGCGCCGCGTCGAGGATCAGCCCGCGCTTCAGCTCGGAAACCGCACGCCGACGCCGGCCTCTCATGGTCTCTGGCAGCGTCACATTCCGATCCTTCTGAAACTGCTTGACGAAAATTCTAACGACGTTCAATTTTATCGGCAACAAGCAAAATCACGATGAGGACACGCCGATGCTGATGGATGCCGCCGGCTACCGGGACTCCTTGCGCGCCTACAAGCCCCGCGTCTTCGTCAATGGCCGAACGATCGAGAGCGTGGCCGACGAGCCGATGCTGCTGCCGGGCATCAACGGCATCGGCGTCACCTACGACCTTGCCCATGAGGCGGCCTATCAGCCGATTATGACCGCGGTGCAGGGCACGTCCGGCAGAACCGTCAACCGGATGACCCATATCAACGAAACGTCGGCCGACCTGCTGGCGAAGCTCGAAGCGGTGCGGCTGGTCTGCAAGATTTCGGGCTGCGCCGTGCGCTACCTGACGCATGACGCCTTCAACGGACTCTATCAGGCGACGGCGCGCGCCGACGCGAACCACGGCACCGATTACGGACAGCGCTTCCTGAACTACATGCACAAGGTGCAGGACGAGGACCTGACCTGCGGTATCGCCATGACCGACGCCAAGGGCGACCGCTCGAAGCGGCCGGGCCAGCAGGCCAGCCGCGATTCCTATGTCCACATCAGCGAGCGCCGCAAGGACGGCATCGTCATCCGCGGCACGAAGGCGATCGTGACGGGAGCGCCATACGTCCACGAATTCCTGGTGATGCCGTGCCGCACGCATGCGCCCGGCGACGAGGATTTCGCCGTCTGCTGTGCCGTGCCTTGCGATACGCCGGGCCTCACCATTGTGGCGCGGCCGGCGGGGCGGCCGGGCGACCCGGCGGCGAAGTTCTCGGCGAAATACGGCCAGTCGACCGGCGTGGTGATGTTCGACGATGTCTTCGTGCCGTGGGAGCGCGTCTTTATGGCGGGCGAAACCGAGGAGGCCGGCTTCCTGACCACCAGCTATGCCACGCATCACCGCCATAGCTGCATCGGCGCGCGCGCCGGCTTCGGCGACCTGCTGATCGGCGCGGGCGCGCTGATGATCGAGGCCAACGGGCTCGACGCCGAGCGCCATGCCCATGTCCGCGAGCAGATGGTCGATCTCATCACCATCACCGAGAGTTTTTTCGCCTGCGGCGTGGCGGCGTCCGTCTATTGCCAGAAGGATCCGGCCGGCAATGTGATGCCGGACGCGGTGTTCTCCAATATCGGCAAGCTCCTGCTGGCGACCAAGATCTACGACATGCACCGGATCGCCCATTACGTCTCGGGCGGGCTGATCGTGGCGCTGCCCGGGCCCGACGAGGACCATAATCCCGAGACCGCCGCCTCGCTCTCGGCCGTGCTGACCGGGCGTCCCGACATTCCCCATGAGCAGCGCGCCGAGGTGGCGCGGTTCATCGAGGACCTGACCGTCTCGAAGGAAGCCGGCTGGTATTCGGTGATCTCGCTGCATGGCGGCGGCTCGCCCGAGGCGATGAAGCGCGAGATCTGGCGCAACTACCCGGTGATGGAGAAGGTCGCGCTGGTGGAGAGCCTGCTCGACCGCGGCGTGCTGGCCGACGGGACGCGTGTCTCGAAGCAGCCGGGGCGGTGTTGCGTGACGGGGTGCGAGGTTCCGGCGGTCGCTGTCGCGCAAGCCGCCGAATAGGACGACTTACCCCCTTGTGGGGAGGGGCGACGCCGCCAGGTCCATCGGTGGCGGAGATCGGCCGGATTGCCTAGGCGGGATTGCCTAGTGACCCTGTTTCGAGACAAAGATTGTCGAACCGTTCGACATCGCCGTCATCGAGGCACACCGTTTGAAACCGCTCCGCGACCGACATGATCTGCGACAAGCCGGCCTAACCTGTCCCGCCCGGTCCCGTCTCTCAGCGGCGGCCTTGTCCGCCTCCCCCGCCCACCCGGCCGGGACTGCGCATGCCTGAGGCCATTATCCCGATTCTGAGGACGTTTCCGCTGTTTACGGACGCCAAGGAAGCCACGCTCAAGGCGCTCGTGCCCCATTGCGTGTTCCAGTCCTACTCGGCCGGCATCGAGATCAACCGGCATGGCGAGCCGCCGCGCTTCGTGCATTGCATGCGGACCGGCTCGGTCGAGGCCTGGAGCCGAATCAACGCCTCGGAGACGATCCTGCTCGCGGTCGAGGCGCCGGTGGTGTTCGAGGTCGCGACCGCCGTGCGCGGCTCGCCCTCGCCGGTCTCGCTGATCACGCGCGAGCCGACCGAATCGCTGGCGATCGAGACGGCCGCGTTCCTGCGGGCGCTGCGCGAGGACGCCGGCCTGTGCTACGCCGCGCTGGAGCATTCCTCGCGCAGCAACCTGCTCCTGATCGACCGGCTGCTCGACCAGAAGCTGCGCACCGCCGAGCAGCGGCTCGGCCAATGGATCCTGCTGCAGCTCTCGCGCAGCGACGACAAGAGCGTGGTCCGCCTGACCTATTCCAAGCGGGCTCTGGCGCTGGAGCTCGGCATGACGCCGGCCAACCTATCCCGCCTGTTCAACGTGCTGCGCGACCATGGCGTCGATGTCGACGGCAGGACGATGGCGATCACCGACTTCGAGAAGCTGCGGGCGCTGGCCGAGGGCTGAAGCGTCTCAGTTGCGCTCGGCGAAAGCGAGCTTCAGGCCGAGCGCGGCAAACGCGCCGGCGAAGAGCCGGCGCAGCCAGGCCATCACGGCCGGGCGCGAGATGACATGGCGGCGCATCGCGGCGGCGAACACGCCATAGGCGGCGAAGACCACGAAGGTCGCCGCCATGAAGACGGCGCTCAGTTCGAGCATGCGGGCGAGCGCATGGGGTTCGCCGGCGCTGACGAATTGCGGCAGGAAGGCGAAGAAAAAGATCGAAAGCTTGGGATTGAGGATATTGATCAGGACGCCAGAAACGATGACCTGACGAGCCGAACGCGGCGCGGCGGCCTCGTCGACACGCAGCGCACCGTTCTCTCGCAGCGTCGCCCAGGCCATGTAGAGCAGATAGGCGACGCCGAGATATTTCAGCACCTGGAAGGCGAGCGCGCTGGTGTGCAGCAGCGCCGCCAGCCCGGTGATCGCGGCCGCCATATGCGGAATGATGCCGAGCGTGCAGGCGAAGGCCGCGATCAGGCTGGCGCGCGCGCCATGCGACAGGCCGGCCGCGATGGTGAAGAGCGCGCCGGTGCCGGGCGAGGCGACCACGATCAATGTGGTCAGCAGGAATTCGGGGCTCATCGCGGTCTCCGGCTCGGTCCTCTTCGCGGAGGAGGCTAGGCAGCGATGCTTGTGGACGCAAGCCACGCATGACGCATGTTCCGCCCCGTCCCTACCGCATGGCGGGCAGCCGCCCTACACTCCATCATTACCCAGACGCACGGGCAGGCGCGAGCATTCATGGACAAGCCGGTCGAGACTGACGCGGTCGCCGCGCCGATGAGCCATGAGGACATTCGCTCGATCATCATCGGCATCATGCTGGCGATGTTTTTGGCGGCGCTTGACCAGACCATCGTCGCGACCGCGATGCCGACGATCGGCCGCGAGCTCAACGATGTCGCCCACCTGCCCTGGGTCATCACCGCCTATCTGCTGGCCTCGACCGCAGTGACGCCACTCTACGGCAAGCTCGCCGACATCCATGGCCGCCGGGTGACGCTGCTCTCGGGCATCGTCGTCTTCATCCTCGGCTCCGTCGCCTGCGCGGTCGCGCCGAGCCTCTGGCTGCTGGTGGTGGCGCGCTTCGTCCAGGGGCTCGGCGGCGGCGGGCTGATCGCGCTGGCGCAGACGATCATCGCCGACATGGTGCCGCCGAAGGAGCGCGGCAAGTATCAGGTCTACATCGCCAGCGTCTTCTTCGTCTCCTCGGTGATGGGGCCGGTGCTGGGCGGGATCATCGCCGAGGCGCTGCACTGGTCGGTGATCTTCTGGATCAACCTGCCGCTCGGGCTCGCCGCCTACTGGATGACGAGTTCGGCGCTGAAGCGGCTGCCGCGCCATGAGCGCCCGCACAGGCTCGACGTGCTCGGCGCGGTCCTGATGACGGCCGCGACGATGACGCTGCTGCTCGCTCTGTCCTGGGGCGGCACGCATTACCCTTGGGTCTCGGCTCCGATCCTGGCGCTGGTCGGCCTGTCGCTCCTGCTCTGGATCGCCTTCGCCTGGCGGCTGCGCTCGGCCGACGAGCCTCTGATCCCGCTTGCGATCCTGGCGAACCCGGTCGTGCGCGACGGTACGATCGCGGCGGGCTTCGGGATGGGCACCTTCATCGGGCTGACGATCTACCTGCCGCTCTATTTCGAGACGGTGGCTGGCCTGTCGGCGACCTCTTCGGGGCTCGGCCTGCTGCCGCTGACCTGCGGCACGGTGATCGGCGCGACCCTGTCTGGACAGGCCCTGACGCGCACCACGCATTACAAGCGCCTGCCCGTGATCGGCCTCAGCGTCGCGCTCGCGGGCATGGTCCTGCTCGCGGCCTTCGCCGGGCGGATGCCTCTGATCCCCTTCGGATTGCTGCTCGCCGTGATCAGCTTCGGGCTCGGCACGATGCTGCCAGTCGCGACCGTCTCGATCCAGAACGCCGTCCTGCCCTACCAGATGGGCACGGCAACGGCGGTGGCGAACTTCTTCCGCCAGATCGGCGGGGCGCTGATCGTGGCGGTGTTCGGCGCGATCGTGCTCGGCGGCGTCGGCGGACAGGGCGCTGGCCTCTCGCCGGAAGCGCTGAAGCTGGGGGCGGTCGACCGCGAGACGATGGTGCGCCTGTTCGGCTATGTTTTCGCCGCCACTGCCTTCGGCTTCGCTATGGCGCTCACCTTCATGATCCGGATGAGAGAGCTGCCGCTGCGCAGCAAGGCGGCCGATCTCAGGGGCGGGGAATGAACAGGAGCGTGGCTTGCGCCGGGAACCGGCAGAGCCGCCGCCGCGTTCGCCACGCGTCCGTCATATAGGCGCGACAGGGTTATTGCAGGCACCCACGGCAGGAGCGTCCCATGTCTGATCTCGTCGTCATCGTCTATCCGAGCGAGGCCCGCGCCGAGGAGATGCGCCAGAAGGTCATTTCGCTGCAGAAGGAATACCTGATCGAGATCGGCGACGCCGCCATCGCGGTCATGCAGGAAGGCGGCAAGGTCAAGCTCAACCAGCTTCTCAATACGACAGCGCTCGGGGCGGCCTCGGGTTCGTTCTGGGGGCTGCTGATCGGCGCGATCTTCCTGATGCCGGTTTTTGGCGCGGCGCTCGGCGCAGCGTCCGGCGCGCTCGGCGGTGCATTGACCGATTACGGCGTCAATGACGGCTTCATGAAGGAGCTTGCGGCCAGCCTTCAGCCCGGCAACGCCGCGCTCTTCGTGCTGATCAACAAGATGACCGCCGACAAGGTGCTCGACGCGCTCCAGGGCACCGGCGGCGTGGTGTTGAAGACCTCGCTCGACCACAGCCAGGAGCAGAAGCTGCGCGATGCGCTCGCGGCGACCGGGTCGGCGACGACGCCGGCCTCCGACACGCCGCCCGCGCCCTATCCGCAGGGAACGGGCGCGCCGACGCCGGTGGGCTGATCAATCCCGCAGCAGCTCGTTGATGCCCGTCTTCGAGCGCGTCTGCGCATCGACCGTCTTGACGATGACGGCGCAGGAGAGCGAGGGGCCGGGCGTGCCGTCCGGGAACGGTTTTCCGGGCAGAGAGCCCGGCACCACCACCGAATAGGGCGGCACCTTGCCGAGATGGACCGCCCCGGTGGCGCGATCGACGATCTTGGTCGAGGCCGAGATGAAGACGCCCATCGAGAGCACCGAGCCCTCGCCGACGATGACGCCCTCGACGACCTCGGAGCGCGCGCCGATGAAGCAGTTGTCTTCGATGATGGTCGGGTTGGCCTGCAGCGGCTCCAACACGCCGCCGATACCGACGCCGCCCGACAAGTGGACGTTCTTGCCGATCTGCGCGCAGGAGCCGACGGTCGCCCAGGTGTCGACCATCGTGCCGGTGTCGACATAGGCGCCGATATTGACGAAGGACGGCATCAGCACGACGTTCTGGGCGATGAAGGAGCCTTTCCGCGCCGCCGCCGGCGGGACCACGCGGAAGCCTGCGGCGCGGAAGCGGTTCTCGCCCCAGCCTGCGAATTTCGATGGCACCTTGTCCCAGAACACGGCGTCTCCAGGGCCGTTGGCGATGATCATGTTGTCCGTCAGGCGGAAGGAGAGCAGCACCGCCTTCTTCAGCCACTGATGCACGACCCAGTCGCCGTCCTGCTTTTCGGCGACGCGTGCGGAGCCTGAATCCAGCATCTCGATTGTGGTCTCGACCGCCTCGCGCACCGCGCCCTTCGTCGAGACCCCGATCTCGGCGCGCGCCTCCCAGGCGGCGTCGATGGTCTGGCTCAGATCGGTCGTGGACATGGCGCGGCTCCGGGTCGTCATCACAGCGGGCGGAGCGATGGCCGATGAGGGCGGCTGCGTCAAGGGAACGCGCATCCGCGTGGCGTGTTAGGCTCGTATCGTCGCAAAGGAGACGCCGATGAAACCGATCGCCCTCTCGACCCTGCTCCTGCTTGCCGCCATGCCGGCGCTGGCGCAGCCGCGTCCCTCGACGCCAGACCGTCTCTGCGCCGCTAACCGCCAAAGCGTCACGGCCGGCGGCGCGATCGTGCTGGGAACGGGCGGCCATACCTATGACCGCTTCGTGCGCGATGGCGGCTTCTGCCAGCATGGCGAGTATCTCGAACCCGCCTTCGTTCCGAGCCGCGACTCGGCGCAATGCTTCGTGGGTTATCGCTGCAAGGTCGATCTGCCCTGGGACTGAGCCAGCATCTCGAAATGCTGACGCAATTGCGGTCTCTGCTGCTGGCAGGATGCCGAAAGGACTGGCCATGAAGACCGGATTGTTTCTCGCTCTCGGGCTGGCGGCGCTGGCCGGCGGCTGCATCACGCTGGAGGAGCGCCGCGCGCTCGACGCCGAACAGTGCCGCGGCTACGGCTTCCGCGCCGGAACGGACGCCTTCGCGCAATGCATGCAGGAGATCGACCTCGACCGCGCCGCCAGCCGCCGGGCTTTCGCCTATCGCGACTTCGGCGGCCCCTATGGCGGGATCGGCTTCGGCTACGGATTCGGCCGCTGGTAGGCGCTGGCGTCACGGCAATGCGACTTGCCTGTGAGCGCATTGCCTGACTGGCTGGCGGCAGAGGTCCCGATGTCCACCAGCTTTCCACAACCCAGTCGACGCGCCGCCGGCCTCGGCCTCGCGGCGCTGATCGGCTTGCGCCTGCAGCCTGCCATGGCCGGCGGGCTGAACGAGCGCTTCTCCCCGAGCGGGACCGACAGCCCGCCCGACCATTCCGCCTGGACGAAGCTGCTTGCGCGCTTTCTCAGGCCGCGCCCGGACGGCGTCATGGGCGTCGATTATGGACGCTGGAAGGCCGAGGCGCGCGAGCCGCTGGCGGCCTATCTCGTCATGCTGTCCGGCGTCACGGTGACGCGGCTGTCGCGGCGCGACCAGTTCGCCTTCTGGGCCAATCTCTACAATGCCCGCACGATCGCGCTTGTGCTGGAGCGCTACCCGCTCGCCTCGATCCGCGACATCAATCTCGGCGGCTCGCTGTTCGGCTCCGGCCCGTGGCGGGCGAAGCTCCTGAAGGTCGAGGGCGTCGATCTTTCGCTCGACGACATCGAGCACGAGATCCTGCGCAAGCTCTGGCGCGATCCGCGCGTGCATTACGCCGTCAACTGCGCCTCGATCGGCTGCCCCGATCTGCCGCGTGAGGCGTTCACCGGGGCCAATCTGGAAGCGATGCTGGAGCGCGGCGCGCGCGCCTATGTCAACCACCCACGCGGGGTCAGCGTGGCAGGCGAGGCGGTCACCGCCTCGCGGATCTATTCGTGGTTCGCGGCCGATTTCGGCAATCAGGCGGCCCTGTTTGCACATTGGCGGCGCTATGCCGCCGGGCCGCAGGCGCAGGCTCTCGCGCAAGCGAGCCGGATCGCCGGATATGACTATGACTGGCGATTGAACAGCGTGTGAGGCGTCGCCGATCTCAGACCGGCTGGAACTCTTTCAGCGCCGGCAGACGGGCATGGAGCCGGCGCAGATAGCCGGTCAGTTGCGCCCGCTCCTCCTCGGAAAAGCCGGCGAGCATGAGCTGTTCGCGCGCGGTGGCAAGCGCGATCAGCCGGTCGTGCAGGGCGTAGCCGCTCGGCGTCAGCTCCAGCACCTGACGGCGGGCGTCGCGGGCATCGGGGCTTTCCGCGACGTGGCCTGCCGCGACAAGCGCCGCGACGGAGCGGCTGACCGCGCCTTTGTCGAGCCCGATCACCTCGCAGATGCGCTGGGCCGCGATGGCGGGCTCGATCGCGAGCTGCGAGATGACGCGCCATTCGGTGACGCCGACGCCGAACCGGTCGAGATAGAGCCGCGAGGAGGAACGCGACCAGGCGTTCGAAATCGCCGTGAGGAAATAGGGCACATAGCCCTGCAGATCGAGAACGTCGCGAACGGCCCCGTCATCGTCCCGGCCCGCCCTGTGGCGCATTGTCGAGGGCATGGCGTCTCCTTCATCGCGGACGCCCATCTTCCATGCGCAGCCGCGCCGGGCAAGGCTTTGACGAAACAAGGCTTGACGAGGCGAGGTCGACGCTCAGGCGATGCGCTTGTCGGCAGAGTCGCAGAGATCGGCCAGCAGGCAGGCCGGGCACACCGGGCGCAGCGCCTTGCAGGTGTAACGGCCATGCAGGATCAGCCAGTGATGCGCGTGCCGCCCGAACTCGTGGGGCACGGCCGCCTCCAGACCCTGCTCGACCTGAAGCACGCTCCGGCCAGGCGCAAGGCGCAGCCGGTTGGCGACGCGGAAGACATGCGTATCGACCGCGTGCGTGATCTCGCCGAAGGCCATGTTGAGCACGACGTTGGCCGTCTTGCGGCCGACGCCGGGCAGGCTCTCCAGTTCGGCGCGCGTCGTCGGCACCTGCCCGCCGAACTCAGCGATCAGCTTCTCGCAGAGCGCGATGACGTTCTTCGCCTTGGTGCGGAACAGGCCGATCGTCCTGACCAGGTCGCGGACCCGGTCCTCGCCCAGCGCCAGCATCGCCTCGGGCGTGTCCGCCAGCGCGAACAGCTTACGCGTCGCCTTGTTGACGCCGGCGTCGGTCGCCTGCGCCGAGAGAACGACCGCAACCAGCAGCGTGAAGGGGTTGACGTGTTCGAGTTCACCCTTCGGCTCGGGATTGGCGGCCTGGAAGCGCAGGAAGATTTCGCGGATTTCGGCGGCCTTGCGCGGCCGCGCCTTGCCTGCCTTTCGAATGGTCGGGACGGTCCCGGCGGCGCGGCGTCTTGGCCTGTTCTCTTGCGTCATCGCGGCGTTATAGTGCCGCCATGAGCTCCGGCAAGACAGATTTGGGCATGCCCGCATCCGGTGTCGGCGACGCCGCCATTGCAGAGCGCCCCGTCTTCGACGCGACGATCACGCCGCATCGCTCGCTTGGGCAAAAAGGCTTCCAGACCGTGATGACGCTGGTCTGCCTCATCAGCGTGGCGGCCTCGATCCCGTTCATGGTGCTCGGCGCATGGCCGGTGGCGGGCTTCTTCGGCCTCGACGCGATCGCGCTGTTCATCGCCTTCCACGTCAATTTCAGACATGCCCGCGCCTTCGAGCGGATCGTCGTCAGCCCGCTCGAGGTGCTGCTCAAGAAGGTCTCGCATCAGGGCCGCGAGGCGATCTGGCGCTTCAACCCGGCCTGGACCAAGCTGGAGCGCCAGACCGACGAGGATTACGGGCTTTTGCATCTTGCGCTGGTCTCGCGCGGACAGAGCGTGCCTGTCGCGGCCGCTTTGTCGCCAGCCGAGCGCGAGGGCTTTGCCGACGCGCTGGCGACGGCGCTGGCGAGCGCGAGGCGAGGGACGGATTTCGGGGTGGTCTGAAAGCGGCCCTGCGACACGTCTGTTCATCTTCCCAGCTTTCGGGTGGAGACCTCCTGCCGCGACGCCTAGCTTCGCATCATCAGCTTCCATCCGAGGTGCGACAGAGCCATGACCGCCACCATCCAGACATTGAAGGCGATGACGCCGACCCGCTTTTCCAACGCCGTTCTGGCGCGCGCCGTCGAGGCGATGCCGAAGGAGACCGATTTCCCCTCGACCGCGCCCGGCTCCGACTACGACACCGTCAGGCGCGTGCTTGCCTTCATCACGCAGACCTGGCGCGAACAGCCCTCGATCGAGGCGATCGCGGAGGCTGCCGGCGCGACGCCGACCGACGTCCACCACCTGTTCCGGCGCTGGTGCGGGCTGACGCCGAAAGCCTTTCTGCAGGCGATCACGCTCGACCATGCCAAGGGCCTGCTCGGCGCGTCCGCCAGCGTGCTCGACGCCAGCCTCGAGGTCGGGCTTTCGGGGCCGGGCCGGCTGCACGATCTCTTCGTCACGCATGAGGCGATGTCGCCGGGCGAATGGAAGGCCGGCGGCGAAGGGCTGGCGCTCTCCTACGGCTTCCATGACTCGCCCTTCGGCGAGGCGCTGATCGTGACCACGCCACGCGGGCTCGCCGGGCTCGGCTGGGTCTCCTCCAGCGTCGATGGCGGCAAGGTCGTCGGCGGGCGGGCGGAGGCGTTGGCCGACATGATGCGGCGCTGGCCCCATGCCGATTATCGTTTCGATCTGCAGACGACCGCGCCTTACGCGGCGCGCATCTTCGACCCGCAGGCCTGGGCCGCAGAAACACCCCTGCGCGTCGTGCTGATCGGCACCGATTTCGAGGTGCGGGTGTGGGAGACGCTGCTCAAGATCCCGGTCGGCCGCGCCACCACCTATGGCGATGTCGCAAGCCATATCGGCAGGCCGACGGCGGCGCGCGCGGTCGGCATGGCGGTCGGCAAGAATCCGATCTCCTTCGTCGTGCCCTGCCACCGCGTCATCGGCAAATCGGGCGCGCTGACCGGCTATCACTGGGGCCTGACGCGCAAGCGCGCCATCCTCGGCTGGGAGGCCGGCCAGACCGCCGGCCAGGCGAACAGCTCCGTCGCCACCTGATCAGACCCGGCGCAGGCCCCACGGATAAGGGGCCGAGCCCGGCAGCATGCCGGACAGGGCGCTTGTCTGCATGGCATTGACCGCCGGACGAAACTTTGCCGCAACGTCACGGTCAGCAAACGGCGCGCTCCAGTTTTGAATTCATCTAAGCTACTGAAATGAATGCGGAATTGTCATGCGTGTGTTGCATGGATGCAATTGACGCAGCCCGGCGCCCTTGTCACAGAAGCGGGGTCCACGACAGGCAGCCACACCATCCCAGCCACCCAGATCGTCGGATCAATCCGTTTCCACTGGGGGCGCAGGCACGCACAGGGCCTGCCGGGGGCTGTCATGAGCACATCGAAGATTCCGTTTTCCCTGCGCGGCGCAGGGGCCGCTGCGCCACAGCCGCAGATCGCCGCTCCGAACGGCCAGAGCCAGACGCTCGGCGTGCTGGCGGCAGCCTGCATCGCGACCGCCGCCCCCTATGCCGGTGCGCAAGCGCAGACGGCCTCGGGCCAGTTGCCGGCGCTGAATGTCGAGGCTCCCGCCGAGGTGCGGCGCGCCCAGCCGGCCCGCGCAAGGCCGAGCCAGGCGCGCGCGACGCCGCGCGCCGCCCGCCCCCGCGCCGCACGGCCCGCAACCGCCGCGCCCGGTCCCGCCGAACCAGCACCGGCCGTCGCAGCGCCCGGCGCAAACCCCTATGCCGACCCCGCCGCGCCCTACAAGGTCGATCGTTCGGCCTCGGGCAAGCTGACCGAACCACTGCTCAACACACCGCGCACGGTCACGACCATCCCCAAGGAGGTCATCGCCGACAAGGGTGCGACCTCGTTCCGCGATCTCGTCCGGACCACGCCCGGCCTGACGCTCGGCACCGGCGAAGGCGGCAATGCCTATGGCGACCGCGTCACCATCCGCGGCTTCGACGCGCGCAACGACGTCTATGTCGATGGCGTGCGCGACGCCGGCGTCAGCATCCGCGAGAACTTCAACACCGAGCAGGTCGAGGTGCTGAAAGGCCCGTCCGGCACGGTCGGCGGGCGCGGCTCGGCGGGCGGCGCGGTCAACGTCGTGACCAAGGCCCCTGCCTTCGTCAACTTCATGGAAGCCGGCGTCCAGTTCGGCACCGATGCGACGCGGCGCGCCACGGTGGACGGCAACTATGTCGTCCATCCCGACATCGCGGTGCGCGTGAACGGCATGGGCCAGCTTGCGGATGTCGCCGGCCGCGACGAGGTGTTCGACAACCGCTGGGGCGGGGCGATCGCCGTGACGTACCGGCCGCTGCAGAACTTCAAGGTGACGCTGAGCTACTCGCATACCGACATCGACCAGTTGCCGGACTGGGGCGTCCCGTTCAACACGCGCACGCTGCGGCCGTTCACCGAGAACGGCCTGCGCCGCTCGAACTATTACGGGCTGCCCAACCGCGACTTCCAGAAGGCGAGGCAGGACATCGCCTCGGCCAAGCTCGACTGGGACGTCAACCACTGGCTCAACATCACCAACACCACGCGCTACGGCTTCTCGGTGCTCGACTATGTCGCCGGCGCACCCGGCACGCCAGTCACCACCGCCGCCAACCCAGCGCTCTGGACCGTGCCCTCCACCGCCAAGAGCCGCTACCAGGACGTCGAGACCTACGCCAACCAGACGCAGGCGACGATGAAGTTCGACACCTTCGGCTGGAAGCACACGCTGGTCGTCGGCGCGGAATTCAGCCGCGAGGACCTCTCGCGCGACACCTATCTGGCGCTCGCCACCGAGGCCTTCGGCGCGGTCAACATCCCCGGCACCACGCTGAACCTGTGGAACCCGCGCGGGGTCGACATCCCGTTCACCGGAACCTTCGTCAAGACGGGCCGGCCGACCAATGTCGTCGTCGATACGGCGAGCCTCTATGCGCTCGACACGATCAACATCCAGGACAAGCTGTTCCTGACCGGCGGCATCCGGATGGAGCACTACGAAACCAAGGCCTCCTCCACGGCCGCCAACGGCGTCACGACCGTGCTGTCCCGCGACGACACGCTGGTCAACTTCAACCTCGGTGCGACCTACAAGCTGCTGCCGGAGCTGGCGATCTACGCCGCCTACGGCACCTCGTCGAACCCGTCGGGCGCGGAGCTCGACGGCGGCGGCAACGACTATGGCGGCCTGACCGCGCAGAACGCCACAGTCGGCCCCGAGAAGAACAAGTCCTACGAGGTCGGCGCGAAATGGGAGGCGTTCGACCGCAAGCTGCTGCTGACCGCCGCGCTGTTCCGCACCGAGAAGACCAATGCCCGCGAGACGCTGGGAGCCAGCATCGTCGGCGGCGGCGAATACAAGGTCGAAGGCGTCGAGTTCAGCGTCGGCGGCAAGGTCTTCGACCGGCTGAGCCTGTTCGGCGGCGCGGTTTTCATGAGTTCCGAGATCACCAAATCGGTCACCGCCGCCAATATCGGGCGCAAGCTCGCCAATGTGGCGCATGAATCCTTCAGCCTGCTCGCCAAATACGACGTCACCGACAAGCTCTCGGTCGGCGCGCAGGCGACCTACACCAGCAAGCAGTTCGGCGGGACGCTGGCCGCCAACAACAACGTCCTGCCCGATGGCTGGCGCTTCGACGCGCTCGCCGAATACAAGTTCACGCCCTCGATCTCGGCGAAGATCCAGGTGCTGAACCTGACCAACGAGGTGCTCTACGACGCGTTCTACCGCAGCGGCGCGCCTTATGTGTACCTCGCGCCGGGCCGCTCGGCGCAGTTCTCGCTCGCCTTCAAGTACTGACCGCGACGTTCCGAAACCTTCGGCCGGGATGTCCAAGCGTCGCCCCGGCGAGAACCGAAAGACCGACAGACGATGCTGCTCTGCGTGCCAGACGTGCTGACGCCCGAACAGGTCACCCGTTGCCGCCAGGTGATGGCGGGCGCGGTCTGGCAGGACGGGCGCGAGACCGCCGGCCCGCAATCGGCGCAGGTCAAGCTCAACATGCAGTTGCCCGCCGAGTCGAAGGCCGCGCGCGAACTCGGCGACATCGTGCTCGACGCGCTGGCGCGCAGCCCGCTCTTCCTCTCGGCCGCGCTGCCGCTGCGCATCCTGCCGCCGATGTTCAACCGCTACAGCGGCGGCCAGACCTTCGGCGTCCATGTCGACAACGCCATCCGGACGGTGCCGGGCTCGTCCGTGCGCATCCGCACCGACCTGTCGGCGACGCTCTTCCTCGCCGATCCCGAAAGCTACGAGGGCGGCGAACTCGTGGTCGAGACGCTCTACGGGACCAACGCCGTCAAGCTGCCGGCCGGCCATCTCGTGCTGTATCCCGCGACCAGCTTGCATTGCGTGACGCCGGTGACGGCGGGCGAGCGCGTCGGCTGCTTCTTCTGGGTGCAGAGCATGATCCGCGACGAGGGCGCGCGCACCATGCTGTTCGACCTCGACCGCACGATCCAGGAGCTGCAGGCCGAGCGCGGGCTGGAAGACCCCCAGAGCGTGCGCCTGACCGGCATCTACCACAATCTGATCCGCCACTGGGCCGAGACCTGAGACCATGAAGGCATCTCCGATCCGCTTCGCCGCGTTGGCGACCATGCTGCTGGCTGCTGGTCATGCTCACGCGCAGACCCCTACCGTGCCGCATGACCTGTCCCCCTGGGGCATGTTCATGGCCGCCGACATCGTGGTGAAGGCGGTGATGGTCGGGCTCGCCTTCGCCTCTATCGTGACCTGGACGATCTGGCTCGCCAAATCGCTGGAGCTTGCCGGCGCGCGCCGGCGGCTGCGGCAGGCCAGCCGGGCGCTGGCCGGCCAGACCAGCCTGAACGAGGCCGGCATGGCGCTGGGCAAGGGCCACCGGTTGGGGAAGCTGATGGTCACCGCGGCGCAGGAGGAAATCCGGGCGTCCGTGCAGGCCTATGACAAGGACGGCATCAAGGAGCGAGTCGTCTCGCGGCTGAACCGGATCGAACTCGCAGCCGGGCGCGACATCGCACGCGGCACCGGCTGGCTCGCCACGATCGGCTCGACGGCACCTTTCGTCGGCCTGTTCGGGACCGTGTGGGGCATCATGAACTCCTTCATCGGCATCTCGAAGGCGCAGACCACCAACCTTGCCGTGGTCGCGCCGGGCATCGCCGAGGCGCTGCTGGCGACCGCGATCGGCCTCGTCGCCGCCATCCCGGCCGTGATCGTCTACAATCTGTTCAGCCGCGCTATCGCGGGCTATCGCGCCGAGGTCGGCGATGCGGCGGCCAGCGTCGCTCGGCTGGTCTCGCGCGATCTCGACCGGGTTCGCGGCGGCCTGCCGCGGGCGGCGGAGTAGGCGCATGGCCGGAGGCATCAACCAAGGCAACGGCTTCGGGGCTGACGATCTCGCGGAAAACAGCGAGATCAACGTCACGCCCTTCATCGACGTCATCCTGGTGCTGCTGATCATCTTCATGGTCGCAGCCCCGCTTTCGACAGTCGATGCTCCCGTCGAACTGCCGGTCTCGACAGCCAAGCCGCAGCCGCGCCCCGACAAGCCGGTGTTCCTGACGCTAAAGGCCGATCTCTCGATCCTGATCGGCGAGCAGCCGGTCTCCGTCGCGCAGCTCGCGTCAGTGCTCGACGTCCAGACGAAGCTCGACCGCGAGCAGCGCATCTTCGTGCGCGCCGACCAGGCCGTGTCCTATGGCGAGGTCGTGCGCCTGATGAACGCGCTGCGGGCGGCGGGATATCTCAAGATCGCGCTGGTCGGGCTCGAAGGCGGCGCGGCTTCGCCGGCTGAGCCCGCGCCGAAGCCGGCAGCGCCATGAGCGATTTCGCCCCCCTGCATGAGAGCGGCCGCTCGAACGCGCTGCGGCTCGTCGTGGCCGCCTGTGTCATCGTCGGGCTGCATGTCGGCGGCGTCGCGCTGGCGCTGGTGGCGGGCAAGCAGCCCGAGCAGTCGATGGAGGATGTCGGCGCGCCGATGGTGGTCGAGTTCGACGCCATGCCGGTCGCGCCCGAGACCGAGCAGGCCGAGGCGACGCCGGCCGAGGACGCGCAGGCGGCGGCAGCCGCGCCCGAGGTCACCGAAAAGCTCTCCGCGAAACAGGAGAACGATCTGCCGGCGGCTGAAGCCTCGCCCTATCAGGCCCCGCCCGATCTCCAGCTCTCGCAGCAGAAGACCGACAAGAAGCAGGAAGAGGCCGAGGATGGCCAGCCGACCGAGGCGATGGACGCCCGCGAGCAGGAGGCGGCGCCGGGCCAGGCGGCCGCAGCTTCCGTCGCTACGGCACCCACGACCATGGCGCTGGACGAACGAGCCGCAGCTCCCGCCGAGGGCAGCGTCAACGAAGCGCAGGCGCTGCCGCCGGGCTGGCAGAAGGCCGTGATGGCGCATCTCGGCCGCCACAAGCGCTATCCTGTCGAGGCGCGGATCAGGCATGTCGAGGGCGAGGTTCTGTTGCGCTTCACGATGGACCGGACCGGCAAGGTCCGCAGCGCCAGCCTGACCAAGGGCTCCGGCGCGCCCATGCTCGACGCCGAGGCGCTGGCCATGCTGGTGCGGGCGCAGCCGCTGCCGCCACTGCCGATGCAGGTTCGGGCTGAACAAGTCGAACTCGTGGTGCCGATCAACTACCGGCTAAAATGAGCGCCGCGTCGCAACGACCGCCGAGGCTGGAGCGCATCCCGCGCGAGATCGCCTGCGCGAGCGATTACGAAACCTTCGCGCAGGCCCGGCTCGACGACAACGCCTGGTCCTATCTGGCCGGCGGAGCCGGCGACGGCGTGACGCAAGCCGCCAACCGGGCGGCGTTCGATGCACTCTCGCTACTGCCGCGCGTCATGCGCGGCAGTAGCGAGAGCGCATCGACAAGGGTCTCCCTGCTGGGACACGATCTCGCCCATCCGGTGCTGCTGGCCCCCGTCGCCTATCAGCGGCTGTTCCATCCCGACGGCGAGGCCGCGACCGCCATGGCCGCCTCGGCGGTCGATGCGCTGATGGTCGCATCGACGCTGTCGAGCCTGCCGATGGAGGCGATCGCGGCGCAGGCGCAAGGCTCACCGCAATGGTTCCAGCTTTATCTGCAGCCGGATCGTGGCGTAACGCGCGCGCTCCTCCAGCGGGCCGAGGCGGCGGGTTTCTCCGCCATTGTCCTGACGGTGGACGCACCCGTCAGCGGCATCCGCAACGCCGAGCAGCGCGCAGGCTTTCACCTGCCGCCCGATATCGTCGCGGCCAATTTCGCAGGCCTGCCTGAGCCCGTGCTCCTGCGCGAGGGCCGCCCGGTCTTCGACATCGCCATGGCGCATGCGCCGAGCTTCGCCGATCTCGCCTGGCTTGTGGCGCAGACGGCGCTGCCGGTGATCGTCAAGGGCGTGCTGCATGCCGCGGATGCGCGCGAGGCGCTGGCGCAGGGCGCGCAGGGGATCGTCGTCTCCAACCATGGCGGGCGCACGCTCGATACCCTCGTGCCCGCCATCACCGCCCTGCCCCGCATCGCCGACGCGGTCGGCGATGATGCGCCGCTGCTGCTCGACGGCGGCGTCAGGCGCGGCACCGACGTGCTGAAGGCGCTGGCGCTGGGCGCGCGCGCCGTGCTGGTCGGGCGGCCCTATGCCATGGCGCTGGCGGCGGCGGGGCCGCTCGGCGTAGCGCATTGCATCAGGCTGCTCGTCGAGGAACTGGCTGTCGCGATGGCGCTGACCGGGACGCGGTCCCCGACAGCGGTCGACGGCGACCTGATCTGGCGCTGACAGGCCGGACCTGCCGCCTCAAGGCATCGGGTATGGCGTTGCGACCGGGTCGGTGTCTGGGCAGCTCGACAGGAAGTGCCTTGCAATATCCGCGCGCGGAGCGATCCATGCCGCGCCCGAGCCGGCGACATGGGCAAGGATGCGATCGAGCGCCGCCATCCGGCCGGGCCGGCCGATCATCCGCAGATGCAGCCCGACCGAGAGCATTTTTGGCGCACGTTCGCCTTCCTTCGCCAGCCAGTCGAAGGCGCCGATCACATAATCGGCGAAATCATCCCCGCTGAAGCGGTTGGTGTGGAAGAAGTGCATGTCGTTGGTATCGAAGGCATAAGGCATCACGAGATGCCGCTTCCCCGAGACCGTGACACGGTAGGGCAGGTCGTCGTTATAGGCATCGCTGTCATAGAGAAATCCGCCCTCCTCCACCAGGAGCCGGCGCGTGTTGGGCGTGGTCGCCGAGCGCGTATGCCAGCCGAGGGGCCGCTGTCCGGCGATCTCCGCGATCGTCGTCACCGTGCGGGCGATTTCAGCGCGCTCCTGCGCTTCCGCCATGCCGGCATGGCTCTGCCAGCGCCAGCCATGGGCCGAGAGCTCGTGGCCGCGCGCCACGGCGTCCCGCGCCAGCTCGGGATTGCGCAGCACCGCGAGCCCGCAGGCGCTGACCGTCGTCTTAACGTCATGGGCGTCGAGCGCGTCCATCACCCGCCACCAGCCGGCGCGCGTGCCATATTCGAAATGGCTCTCGATGCATGGGTCGGGGCCGTCGAGCCTGTGATCGACCTCGTAGATGCCCTCGTTGCGACCATCGCCCCCGGAGACGGTGAACTCGGCGCCCTCCTCGAAATTGACCACGAAGGAGACCGCGACCCTGGCGCCGCCCGGCCAGTTCGGATGTGGGGGTCTGCCGCGATAGCCGGCGAAGTTGCGTTGCGGCAGGGTCGTGTCGGTCTCGCTGCTCATGGCGTCAGGTCGTCGGCTTTCGTCTGTTCCGGCTCGTCAGAAGATTATGACACAGGAAAGTCCCGCGCCTCAGCCGAGATCGACCTCGTCGACGGGACGCAGAACGCCAGCATGGAAGAGCAGGGGTTTGTGCTCGCGGGTGCGGATCGAGACAACCTCGCCGACGAGGATCATGTGGTCGCCGCCGTCGTGACGCGCCCAGACCCGGCATTCCAGCAGCGGCTCGACGCCAGCCAGCACCGGCGCACCGGTGATGCCCGGCCCGTGATCGAGCCCGGCGAACTTGTCATCGATCCGGCTCGCGAAGCGCATCGCCAGATCGCGCTGGTCGGCGTTGAGAAAATGCACTGCATAGGCGTCAGCCGTCATGAAGCCGGCGAAGCTCGCGGTCGCCTTCGCCACGCTCCAGAGCACGAGCGGCGGATCGAGCGAGACCGAGGCGAAGGAGTTCACCGTCATGCCGACGAGCCTGTCCGCCCCCGCCGCCGTGACGATGGTGACGCCGGTCGGAAACTGGCCGAGCGCTTCGCGGAGGGCGGCGGCGGTGGGAGGCCTGGCCGGTCCGGGCTGGGGGGGCTTGGTTTGCGGCATGCTTCTGGCGGTCTTGACCGTCCGGCGATTTTGGCCTGCGGAGATACGCGGGCGCTGGCGGGTGCGTCTCATAGACGAATCGAGGCTAGCGTCATAGCAAGCACTTGCGGCCTCGCGGTCGCAGGACGGCGTCGCGGACGACGCGACGGAGCCAGCGTTGTCGATGCAAAGCCCTTTCGCGCCAGCACCGGCCCAAATCGGCATAGCGCAGCAGCACGCCACACGCGTCGCCTTCTTCATCGCGGGCTTTGCGATCGCGGCCTGGGCGCCGCTCGTGCCCTTCGTGCAGGCGCGGCTCGGGCTCGATGCCCGGGGGCTGGGGCTCGTGCTGCTCTGCCTCGGGATGGGCTCGATGCTGGCGATGCCGCTGGCTGGCGCGCTGACCGCCCGCTTCGGCTGCCGACAGGTGCTCGTCGCCTCGACGCTGGTCGCCTGCCTCGCCTTTCCATTTCTGCTCGTCGTCGAGAACCATCTCGCGCTGGCGCTGGCGCTGTTCATCTTCGGCGCTGGCATCGGCTGCCTCGACTGCGCCATCAACATCCAGGCGATCATCGTCGAGCGGGCGGCGGCGCGGCCGATGATGTCGGGCTTCCACGGGCTGTTCAGCGTCGGCGGCATCGCCGGTGCAGGCGGCGTCAGCCTGATGCTGCTGATGGGCCTTACGCCGTTGCCGGCGGCGCTCGTCGTAGTTGGGCTCATCCTGCTCGCGCTAGCCCTGAGCATGCGCCATTTCCTCGGCGAAGGCGGAGAAGGCTCGCAGAGCGGCTTCGCCTGGCCGCGCGGCGTCGTGCTGCTGATCGGCGCACTCTGCTTCGTGCTGTTCCTGGCCGAAGGCGCGCTGCTCGACTGGAGCGCCGTCTTCCTGACCAGCGTGCGCGGGGTCGATCCGGCGCAGGCCGGCTTCGGCTACGCCGCCTTTGCCGCCGCGATGACGCTCGGTCGTCTCTTGGGCGACCGCGTCGTCGGCTCTGTCGGGGCCGGGCGCATCATCGTGCTCGGCTGCCTGATCGCAGGGTCCGGCTTCCTGCTCGCCACGCTTTTGGCCGACTGGCGTCTTGTGCTCTGCGCCTATGCGCTCGTCGGCCTCGGCTGCTCGAATGTCGTGCCGGTGCTGTATTCGGCGACCGGCCGCCAGCGCGTCATGCCCGGCAACCACGCCGTTTCGGCTGTGACGACGCTCGGCTATTCCGGCATCCTGCTCGGGCCGGCGGCGATCGGATTCGTGGCCCAGGCGACGAGCCTGCCGATCGCGTTTTGCGGCATCGCCGCGTTGCTTGCCCTGGCGGCGCTCGCCGGCTCGCGACTGCGCCCGTGAGCGCAAGGCAAGGCCGTTCGCGCAAAGCCTGCGATCAGGAAGAAAATTCTCCCGCGCTACAGCAGTAGAGATCATTCTCGCTTTCTGTCGATCACAACCTGTACGCGATTGAAATTTTCCTCTCCCAACCGCCATGTGTGCAATGCAACAGGGCCTGCGTGGATCGCCGTGGCGGCCCGGTTGCGCCAGTTCTGCACCTGCGCTGAACTCAGGCGGTCTGCCAGCTCCGCTTACCCAAAAGGCGCGTCATGCCGCTCAAGCATATTCTCGGTCTCGACCATGTCGTCGTCACGGTGCGCGATCTCGATACCGCGGCGGATCAATGGCGAGGGCTCGGCTTCACCGTCTCGCCGCGCGGCACGCATTCTCCGCATCTGGGCACCGGCAACTACACCATCATGTTCGGGGAGGATTATCTCGAACTGCTCGGCGTGCTGACGCCGACCGACCAGAACGCCCCGACCCGCGACTACCTCGCCAAACGCGAGGGGCTGGAGCGCGCCGCCTTCACCACGGATGACGCGGCGGCGGGAGCCAACGAGCTCAGGGCGCAGGGGCTCGTGCCGCTGGGCCCGGTGCATTTCGGCCGGCCGGTCGAGCTGCCCGGCGGTGGCACCGGCGAGGCGAAATTCAACGTCTTCCGCTGGCCGCTCGACCAGAACCCCGGCGGCATGCGGATTTTCGCCTGCCAGCACCTGACCCGCGAGACAGTCTGGATCCCCGAACTCCAGAGCCATGCCAATGGCGCGGCCCGGATCATCCGTGTCGAGGTGCTGGCGGCCGATCCGCAGGCATCCGCCGCGCATCTCTCCAGCCTGATCAAGGAGCCCGCCAGGCGGGATGGCGATGGCTGGCTCGTCCCCTCGGGCGGGCGGCGCGCCGATTTCCTGTTTTACGACGCGGCGGGTTTTGCGGCGCGCTACCCTGATGCGGTGCGGGAAGGCGGAGCCAGCGAAGGCGCGGCGGCGGTCGTTCTGGCGACGACTGACATCGCAGGAGCGAAGGCTGCTCTCGGAGACAAGGCCGTCAGTCACGGCGCATCGCTGAGCGTGCCGGCCAGCGCCGCCAACGGCGTCGTTCTCAGCTTTCTGCCGCTCTGACGGATATGCCTCTCTGAAAGGCCTGCCGCCGTCCATTTGAGCAAGGCCCGTGTTTACGCCTCCCCCCGCCTTGACGCATCGTCAGAGGGCGTCCCTTCCATCAGGAGACCGACCATGCAGATGACCCGCCGCGCCGCGCTTCTGACCAGCGCCGCCATCGCCGCCAATGTGCTCGATCCGACGCGCGCCTTTGCTCAGACGCAGCCGCGCAAGGGTGGTGTGTTCTCGGTGCATTACGGGGCCGAGCAGCGCCAGCTCAACCCGAGCCTGCAGGCCTCGACCGGCGTCTACATCATCGGCGGGAAGATCCAGGAGCAGCTCGTCGACCTCGACGCCTCCGGCAAGCCGGTCGGCGTGCTGGCCGAGAGCTGGGAGGCGGCGCCGGACGGCAAGACGATCACCTTCAGGCTGCGCCGGGGCGTGACCTGGCATGACGGCAAGGACTTCACCTCGGCCGACGTGCAGTTCACCGCCATGGAGATGTGGAAGAAAATCCTGAACTACGGCACGACGCTGCAGCTCTTCCTCACCGCCGTCGATACCCCCGACCCGCTGACGGCGGTGTTCCGCTATGAGCGGCCGATGCCGCTGAACCTGCTGCTGCGGGCGCTGCCGGACCTCGGCTACATCTCGCCGCGCCATCTCTACGAGGGCAAGGGCGACATCCGGCAGAATCCGCTGAACCTCGCGCCCGTCGGCACCGGGCCGTTCAAATTCGTGCAATACGAGCGCGGCCAGTTCGTCATCGCCGACCGCAACCCGAACTACTGGCGCGAGAACGCGCCCTATCTCGACCGGATCGTCTGGCGCGTCGTCACCGACCGCGCCGCAGCCGCCGCCCAGATGGAAGCCGGGCAGATCCATTACAGCCCGTTCTCGGGGCTGACGATCTCGGATTCGGCGCGCCTGGCCAAGGATCCGAAATTCATCGTCTCGACCAAGGGCAACGAGGGCAACGCCCGCACCAACACGGTCGAATTCAATTTCCGCCGCAGGGAGCTGGCCGACATCAGGGTGCGCCGCGCCATCGCGCATGCGCTCGACATCCCCTTCTTCATCGAGAACTTTCTGGGCGATTTCGCCAAGCGCGGCACCGGGCCGGTGCCGTCCGTCTCGACGGATTTCTATCCTGCCGACAACGGCCCGCAATATCCCTTCGACAAGGCGCTGGCAGTCAAGCTGCTCGACGAGGCGGGCTTCAGGGCCACGGGCGGAACGCGCTTCAGCCTGCGGCTCCTGCCCGCGCCCTGGGGCGAGGACATCTCGCTCTTCGCGACCTTCATCCAGCAGTCGCTCGCCGATGTCGGCATCAGGGTCGAGATCGTCCGCAATGATGGCGGCGGCTTCCTGAAGCAGGTCTATGACGAACACGCCTTCGATCTGGCCACCGGCTGGCACCAGTACCGCAACGACCCGGCCGTCTCGACCACGGTCTGGTACCGCTCGGGCCAGCCCAAAGGTGCCCCCTGGACCAACCAATGGGGCTGGGCGGACCCCGCGATCGACAAGATCATCGACGACGCGGCGACCGAGGTCGATCCCGTGAAGCGCAAGGCGCTCTATGGCGAGTTCGTGCGCGGCGTGAACACGCAGCTGCCGATCTGGACGCCGATCGAGCAGATCTTCCTGACGGCGATCAGCGCCAAGGCGCGCAACCACTCCAATACTCCGCGCTGGGGCTCGAGCTCCTGGCACGATCTGTGGCTGGCGGCGTGAGCGTGCGCGACAATAGCGGCAAGCAGCCATGCGCGTCTTGAGCCTCGCGGGGCGGCGTCTGGCCGCCTCGATCCCGACCCTGATCCTGATCCTGATCGGCATCTTCCTTTTGCTCCAGCTCGCGCCGGGCGACACGGTCGATGCGATGATGGCGCAGATGGGCGGGGGCGACGCTGCGACCGCAAAGCAACTGCGCCAGTTCTACGGCCTCGACCTCTCGGTCTGGGCGCAGCTCGGCAATTATCTCTGGCGTCTGGTGCGGTTCGATCTCGGCTTCTCGGCGATCTACGGCAAGCCGGTCGCAACCGTGATCGCCGAGCGGCTGCCCGCCACCATCCTGCTGATGACGGCCTCGCTCTCGCTCGCCTTTTTCTTCGGGCTGCTCCTCGGCGTGATCGCGGCACGGCGGGTCAACCGCTGGCAGGACACGCTGATCTCGACGCTCGGGCTGGTGTTCTACGCCATGCCGACCTTCTGGTTCGGGCTGATGGCGATCGTCGTCTTCGCGATCTACCTGCAATGGCTGCCGGCAGGCGGCTTCGAGGACATCACGGTCGGCTTGACCGGCATCGCGCGCGCGCTCGACATCGCGCGCCATCTCGTGCTGCCGGTGCTTACGCTCGGGCTGTTCTACATGGCGATCTATCTGCGCATCATGCGCGGCTCGATGCTCGAGGTGCTCAACCTCGATTTCGTCCGCACCGCCCGCGCCAAGGGGCTCGACGAGACGAAAATCGTCTCGCGCCATGTGCTGCGCAACGCGCTGCTGCCGATGGTGACGCTGATCGGCCTGCAGGCCGGCACGATGCTGGGCGGCTCCGTCGTGGTCGAGAGCGTGTTCTCGCTGCCGGGGCTTGGGCGGCTGGCCTATGAATCGGTCGTCCAGCGCGACCTCAATACGCTGCTCGGCATCGTCTTCGTCTCGGCGCTGCTGGTGATCGCGGTGAATTTCATCGTCGACCTGCTCTATGCCCGGCTCGATCCGCGCATCACGACGGGGGCATGAGATGCGCTCGTTCCTGAAGCTATATTTCCGCAGCCCGCCGGCCGTGATCGGCCTCCTGCTGCTGCTGCTCGTGCTGGCGGCTGCGCAGAGCGCCGGGTATTTCTATCCGCGCGACCCGCTGGCGCTGGCGGGGCGGCCGCTGATCTGGCCGTTCAGCAATCCGCGTTTTCTGCTCGGCACCGACAATTCCGGCCGCGACATCGCAGCCCAGATCGTCCACGGCGCGCGCATCTCGCTGTTGATCGGCGTGGTCGCGACCACGATCTCGATCATGATCGGCATCACAGTCGGCGCGCTCGCCGGCTATTACGGCGACTGGGTCGACACCGCGCTGATGCGCGTCACCGAGGCTTTCCAGACGCTGCCAAACTTCCTCTTGCTGCTGGTGCTGGTCGCCGTCTTCGGCTCGACCATCACCACTGTGACGATCGCGATCGGCATCGTCTCATGGCCGGCCTCGGCGCGCTTGACGCGGGCCGAGTTCCTGTCTCTGCGCAACCGCGAATTCGTTCAGGCGGGGCGCACGCTCGGTCTGAAGGACATGAAGCTCATCTTCGGCGAGATCCTGCCCAACGCCCTGCCGCCCGTCATTGTCTATGCCAGCGTCGTGATGGCGATCGCGATTCTGCTGGAGAGCGCGCTCGCCTTCCTCAAGCTGTCGGACCCCAACGTCGCCTCCTGGGGCAACCTGATCGGGGCCGGGCGCGACGTGCTGCGGGTGCAATGGTATGTCTCCGCCATTCCAGGCGTCGCGATCCTGATCACCGTGCTCGCCGTCTCGCTGGTCGGGCAGGGTCTCAACGACGCGCTCAATCCGCGGCTGAAGGGCCGCTCATGAGCGCCGTCCTCACGCTCGAAGCCGTCAGCGTCAGCCTGCCGAAGGGGGCCGACCGGCCGCATGCGATGAGCGAGGTCTCGCTGTCGGTCGCGGCCAACGAGATCCTCTGCGTCGTCGGGGAATCGGGCTCGGGCAAGTCGATGACGGCGAATGCGATCATGCGGCTGCTGCCCGAAGGCGTCGCCATCGACGGCGGGCGCATCCTGTTCGAAGGGCGCGATCTCGCCGGCGTCAGCGAGGCGCAGATGCGAAAGGTCAGAGGCGCCGGCATCGCCATGATCTTCCAGGAGCCGATGACGGCGCTAAATCCCCTGCGCACCATCGGCGACCAGATTGGCGAGATGTTTTCGATCCACACCGATCTCGGCACGACGGAGATCAAGGCGCGGGTGCGAGAGCTGCTGGAAGAGGTCCGCATTCCCGACCCCGAGCGCTCGGCAAAGGCCTATCCGCACGAACTCTCGGGCGGACAGCGCCAGCGCGCCATGATCGCGATGGCATTGGCGCTCGACCCGAAAGTGCTGATCGCCGACGAGCCGACGACGGCGCTCGATGTGACGACGCAGGCGCAGATCCT
The DNA here is from genome assembly GCA_001556025.1 of Rhizobiales bacterium CCH3-A5. Classification (GTDB taxonomy): domain Bacteria; phylum Pseudomonadota; class Alphaproteobacteria; order Rhizobiales; family Beijerinckiaceae; genus Allobosea. Next base: position 42,376 of record LSIB01000044.1, on the reverse strand, counting down.
GGCGCTGATCCGCGACATGCAGAAGCGCAAGGGCACGGCTGTGCTGTTCATCACCCATGATTTCGGCGTCGTCGCCGAGATCGCGACTCGAGTCGCGGTGATGAGCCAGGGCCGCGTGGTCGAGCAGGGTCCGGTCGCGCAGGTGCTCGACAACCCGCAGCATGCCTATACGCGCCAGTTGATCGCCGCCGTGCCGCCGCTGAAGGCGCCGCCGGCGCGCGCGCTGTCGGACGAAGCGATCATGACGATCGACCATGTCTCAAAAACCTATCGCACCGGCGGGTTTCTCGGGCGCGGCCGGCGCGTGACGCATGCGGTGAAGGATGTCTCGCTCGTCCTGCCGAAGGGCGGCACGCTCGGCATCGTCGGCGAATCGGGCTCGGGCAAATCGACGCTGGCGCGCTGCCTCGTGCGGCTGATCGACCCCGATAGCGGCGAGATCAGGCTGAACGGGCGCAATCTGGCGAGCCTGACCCGCGAGGAGATGCGCGCCGAGACGCGCCATATCCAGATGGTGTTCCAGGACCCGTTCGCCTCGCTCAATCCGCGCCGAAAGGCCGGAGAACTGGTGGCGCAGGGGCCGATCGTCCATGGCGTGCCGCGCGCGCGGGCGCTTGCGAAGGCGAAGGAACTCTTCGCACTGGTCGGGCTCGATCCGGCCGCGACCGAACGCTATCCGCACGAATTCTCCGGCGGCCAGCGCCAGCGCATCGGACTGGCGCGGGCGCTGGCGCTCGAACCCGCCGTGCTGGTCGCCGACGAGCCGGTCTCGGCGCTCGACGTTTCGGTGCAGGCGCAGGTGCTGAAGCTGCTGGCCGAACTGCGCCAGCGGCTCAACCTCTCGATCGTTTTCATCACGCACGATCTGCGCGTCGCGGCGCAGGTCTGCGACCTCGTCGCGGTGATGAAGGATGGCGAGGTTGTCGAGGCCGGGCCGATCGGCGCGGTGTTCGGCGCACCGAACCATGCCTACACCAAGGCGCTTCTCGACTCGATTCCGGGGCGGAATTTCGGGCTACGGCCGGTTTTGGTCAGCGTCTGACGGCCTGCCGTCATTGCGAGCGCAGCGAAGCAATCCAGGAGGGCGTAGAGCGCGACGCTGGATTGCTTCGCTGCGCTCGCAATGACGAGACGGGTGGCCTGCTCACACTGCCAGCGCCATGCCGTCCTTGCGATGGTCGGAGGCGCCGTACATCACGCCGCGCTCGCGATCGAGTTGGACCGCCTGGCAGCCGCCGAGCGGCGATTCCAGATACTGGATCGCGTGGCCGCGTCCCGCGAGATCGTCGGCGACAGCCTTGGGGATCGTCGTCTCCAGTTGCAGGACGCCGTCGACCGCAAAGCTGCGGGGTACGTCCGAGGCCTGCTGCAGATCGAACCCGCGATCGACGAGACCGCTCAGGAACTGTGCGTGGCCGGTCGCCTGATACTGCCCGCCCATGACGCCAAACGCGATCACCGGCTTGCCGCCCTGCTCGATCAGGCCGGGGATGATGGTGTGCATCGGCCGTTTGCCCGGCGCGATGGCGTTGGGGTGGCCCTCGATCAGGCGGAAGCCGGTGCCGCGATTCTGCAGCAGCACGCCGGATTTCGGCGCATAGATGCCGCTGCCGAAGGCGTGGAACAGCGAGTTGATGAAGGAGACCATGTTGCCGTCGCGGTCGACGACGCAGAGATAGACCGTGTCGCGATGCACCGGCATATCGAAGGCGGATGGCTGGCTCGCCTGCGTCAGGCTGATTTTTTCGCGCAGACGCGAGACCATCGCGTCCGACAGCAGCGCCTCGACGTCGAGCGGGCTGAAGGCAGGGTCTGCGACCAGCGCATCGCGCTGGCGATAAGCCGCCTTGCTCGCCTCGGCCAGCAGATGGATGCGGTCGGCGTCGCTGAGCCTGGCATCGGAGAGGTCGAAGCCCGAGAGAATCCGCGCGATCAGAAGCGCAGCCACGCCCTGCCCATTGGGCGGGCATTCGACGAGGCGATGGCCGCGATAATCGGTCCCGATCGGCTCGCCATAGTCGGATTTGGTCTTCGCCAGATCCTCGGGCTCCATCAGCCCGCCCAGCGCCTGCAGCGTGGCGGCGATCTCGTCTGCGACCGCGCCCTCGTAGAAGGCGCTGCGGCCCTCCTTCGCGACACGGCCCAAGGTCGCGCCCAGCGCCGGATGCACCATCTTCGCACCGACGGTCGGGGCGACGCCGCCGGGCATGTAGACCGGCGCGCCCGCGCCCTGCCGGAGAATGCGCGCTCCGTTGCGGCCCCAGTCGAAGGCGACGCGCGGCGTCACCACGAAACCCTCCTCGGCCGCACGGATGGCGGGCTGGAGCACCTCGTCCAGACCTTTCCGGCCATGATCGGCAGAGAGCCGGCACCAGGCGTCGATCGCGCCCGGCACGGTGACGGCATGGGGCGATTCGAGCCCGATCGTCTCGATGCCTTGCGCCTTGAACCAGCTCACTTCGGCCTTCGCCGGCGCGCGGCCCGAGCCGTTGATCGCGACGGGCTTGCCGGAAGCGGGCGCGTAGAGAGCAAAGCAGTCGCCGCCGATGCCGGTCATCAACGGATCGACGACGCATTGCACGGCGACCGCCGCGATCGCCGCGTCGATCGCGTTGCCGCCCGCGCGCAGAATGTCGACGGCTGCCAAGGTCGCCGCGGGATGCGAGGTCGCCGCGATGCCGCGGTCACCCACCACGAGCGAGCGCCCCGGCGCCATGTAGTCGCGTGATCCCCAGGCCATGTCCGTCTCCAAATGCCGATGGTCCCATGTGGCACAAAGTTTGGGCTGCGTCATGCCGGGGGGCGGGTGACGATCTTGCGAGGACCGCATGCACATCCCGGCCATCTCCTTTGCCGGTTGCACACCGCGCCCATCGCGCCTAACCTCCCTCCCGTTCCGAGGGGTGCTCGCAAGAGCTGAGATGGCGATGAGCCGAACCCGTCGAACCTGATCCGGGTCATACCGGCGGAGGGACTGGAACGCGGTGTGCCCCGAGCCTGCCGCAGACAGCGCTAAACCGCTTCGACGCCGGATCTCCTGAACCTTGGACCAAGGAGGAGATCCCCATGAACGCCCACACCAAAACGCCGAAGAACGGCGTCAAGGCCGCCCCCCAGAGCGTCACCACCGGCCCGATCATCGGCTCGCGCAAAATCTATGTGCCGACGCCGGAGGACGCCACGATCCGCGTGCCGTTCCGCGAGGTGCAGCTCACGACCGATTCCGAGCCGGCGGTGCGGATCTACGATCCGTCGGGTCCGTTCACCGAGACCAACGCCAGGATCGACCTCAATTCCGGCCTGCCGCAGGTCCGGCGGGCCTGGCTCGACGCGCGCGGCTTCGAGACCATTCCCGGCCGCACTGTGACCGACGCAGACAACGGCAACATCTCCGCCGATGCGCTGGTGCCGGCCTGCCCCGCCGCGCGCCCGGTGCTGACGGCGCGCGACGGCCAGATGGCGACGCAGTTCGAGTTTGCGCGCGCCGGCATCGTCACGCCCGAAATGATCTATGTCGCGCATCGCGAAAATCTCGGCCGCGCCGCCATGCTGGAGGGCGCGAAGGAACGCCATGCCGATGGCGAGAGCTTTGGCGCGTCGGTGCCGGAGTTCGTCACGCCGGAATTCGTCCGCGAGGAGATCGCGCGGGGCCGCGCCATCATCCCCGCCAACATCAATCATCCCGAGTTGGAGCCGATGGCGATCGGCCGCAACTTCCTGGTCAAGATCAACGCCAATATCGGCAATTCGGCCGTGACCTCCGGCGCGGCAGAAGAGGTCGAAAAGCTGGTCTGGGCGATCCGCTGGGGCGCCGACACCGTCATGGACCTGTCGACCGGCCGCAACATCCACAACATCCGCTCCTGGATCCTGCGCAACTCGCCGGTGCCGATCGGCACGGTGCCGATCTACCAGGCGCTGGAGAAGGTCGGCGGCGATCCCGTAAAACTCGACTGGGAGGTGTTCAAGGACACGCTGATCGAGCAGGCCGAGCAGGGCGTCGACTATTTCACCATCCATGCCGGCGTCAGGCTGCCCTATGTGCCGCTGACCGCCAGCCGCGTCACCGGCATCGTCTCGCGCGGCGGCTCGATCATGGCGCGCTGGTGCCTGGCGCATCACAAGGAGAGTTTTCTCTACGAGCGTTTCGACGAGATCTGCGACCTGATGCGCAAATACGACGTCTCGTTCTCGCTCGGCGACGGCCTGCGTCCGGGCTCGATCGCCGACGCCAATGACCGCGCCCAGTTCGCCGAACTGGAGACGCTGGGCGAGCTGACCAAGGTCGCCTGGGACAAGGGCTGCCAAGTCATGATCGAGGGCCCCGGCCATGTGCCGATGCACAAGATCAAGGAGAACATGGACAAGCAGCTCAGAGAGTGCGGCGAGGCCCCGTTCTACACGCTCGGGCCGCTGACGACCGACATCGCGCCGGGCTACGACCACATTACCTCGGGCATCGGGGCGGCGATGATCGGCTGGTATGGCTGCGCCATGCTCTGCTACGTCACGCCCAAGGAGCATCTCGGCCTGCCCAACCGCGACGACGTCAAGACCGGCGTGATCACCTACAAGATCGCGGCGCACGCCGCCGATCTCGCCAAGGGCCACCCAGCCGCCAAGCTGCGCGACGACGCGCTCAGCCGCGCACGCTTCGACTTCCGCTGGGAGGACCAGTTCAACCTGGGTCTCGATCCCGACACGGCGCGCGCCTATCACGACGAGACGCTGCCCAAGGACGTCCACAAGGTCGCGCATTTCTGCTCGATGTGCGGGCCGAAATTCTGCTCGATGAAGATCACCCAGGATCTGCGCGCCGAGGTGCTGGCGATGGGCGACAATGAGCGCGCGGCGCTGGAGGGCATGGCCGCGAAGTCGAAGGAGTTCCTCGACAAGGGCGGCAAACTCTACCTGCCGGCGGCGGAATGAGCATGGCGCTGGCTAAGGGCCGCCTCGACGCTGCCAGCGTCGCGGCCGTTCTGGCGCGCGTGGCGGCGGCCCGCCCGCGCGTGCAGTGCCTGACCAACACGGTGGCGCAGAACCTCACGGCCAACATGCTGCTCGCTTTCGGCGCGATCCCGTCGATGGCGATCCATGTCGACGAGGTCGCAGCGATGGCGGACGGGGCCGGCGCGATCCTGATCAATATCGGCACGATCAATGCCGAGAGCGAACTTGCCATTCCCAAGCTGCTGGAGGCCGCGCGCGACAGGAACAAGCCGCTCGTCTTCGACCCGGTCTTCGTCGAGCTTTCGCCGCTGCGCCAGCATGTGGCGCGCGAGGTGCTGCGGCTGAAGGACATCGTCGTGCGCGGCAACGCGACGGAGATGGCGGCCATCGCGCCTGCGATCGAAGCCGCATCGGACCATAACCTGACGCTGGTGACGACAGGCAAGGTCGATCGCATCGGCGGGCCGGGCGGCGATTTCTCGGTCGCGCACGGACATCCGCTGATGACCAAGGTCACCGGTGTCGGCTGCGCGGCCGGCGCTCTGATCGCGGCCTGCTGCGCGGTGGAGAGCAACTTCTCGGTGGCGTCGGCCGCCGCGCTCACCGCCTACGGCATCGCCGGCGAGATCGCGGCCGAGCGCTGCCAGGGGCCGGGGAGCTTCGAGTGGGGGCTGATCGACGCCCTGGCGGGAATCGACGAGGCGACATTGCGCTCGCGGATGAAGTCATGACCCTCGACATCCTGCTCTATGGCATCGTCGATCCGCAGATCGCGCGTGGGCGCTCGCTCGCCGATCTCGCGGCGGCGGCGGCCAAGGGCGGCGCGACGCTGATCCAGTACCGCGCCAAGGAGGCCTCGACCCGCGCGATGGTGCGCGAGGCGAAGGCGATCCACGCCGCGCTCGCCGGCACGGGCGTTCCGCTGCTGATCAACGACCGCATCGATGTCGCACTGGCGGCGGGAACCGAAGGCGTCCATCTCGGGGCCGACGACATGGAGCTTGCCGACGCCCGCCGGCTTCTCGGCGAGGACGCGATCATCGGCGCGACGCTGAAGCAGGCGGGCGAATTGGCCTATCTGGCCTCCGCCCGCATCGATTATGCCTGCATCGGCGGCGTCTTCGCCACGCAGCACAAGGACAATGCCGATGTGCCGCTCGGGCTCGAGGGGTATCGCACGCTGCGTGAAGCGGCACGCGCCGCGCTGGGCGACCTGCCCATCGGCGCGATCGCCGGCATCACGACCGGCAACGCGGCCTCGGTGATGGCGGCGGGCGCGGACGGCGTCGCGGTCATCGGCGCGATGTTCGCAAGCGACGATGTCGAGGGGGCGACGCGGGCCTTGCGCGCCGCGTTGCGGCCAAGCTGACTCTTACTGCGTCGGCGCGAGCGGTAACGGGGCCGGCCTTGGCGCGGCCGGCCTCGGCCTCGCGGCAGGCTTGGGCGCGTCCGTGATGCCGAGCCGCGCCCGGATCGAGGCCGCCCGGGCCTCTGTGATGCGCGCGCCGCAGAAGCCGATCTGGCCCTCGCGCTGGAAATCGCGGCAGATCAGTTCCCGCTCGGCCGAGAAGCCGGCCTGCTCGCGCGCGATCGAACGCTGGTCGACCGCGTCGGCCTTGGCGGTCAGGGCCCGGTAGCCCTCGCGCACGGCGCGCTCGGCCGCGCCGCGCGCGGTCTCGATTTCCTTGGCGCGCGACGGCAGCGTCCGTGAATCGGGGCCCCACAGGCCGCGCGGGTCGATGCGGCATTGCGCGGCCTCGACGAGGCAGGGCTGCGTCGGCTCGACCACGAGGAAGGCGCCGTCCAGCACATCGAAGACGATCGGGCAAGCTGCAGCCTCGAGCTTGTAGCGCGGCACGCCGGCCGGGCGGCCCATGGCCGTCACGGGCACGGGCGTCTCGCCAAAGGAGACCGCACAGGGCTCGGTCAAATTCTCGGACTGGAAGCCCTGGACGTTGAGCTTCAGACCATGGCCAGTCGCGGTCTTCTCGAAGGTCGCTTCGCCAAGCCCGCCATTGCGCCGCAGCGTGCGCCCGAGGATCGCCTCCTCGCCCGCCACCCTGATCGCCGGCATGGAGGGCGGGCGCGGCGTCGCCGGGCCCGCTGCAGCGCCGGGCGGCGCACTCTGCTGGGCGCCGGCCGGGTTGAAGGGCTGGGCGCCAGGCAGTTGCAGCGGCTGGGCCGAGGCACGCATCGCCTGGCCGGCGAAGGCCAGCACGGCGAGGCCGAGAGCCAGGCGAGTTATTCGACGCAGCGAGCGGTTCAAGACGCGACCCTGAACAGGGGATGTTCGCCCTTGCATGAAATGTCATGCATCCGCGCGCAAGGGCACAGACGCAACACAACATCAGGAATGCGCCGGAGACGGCTCCGGGCCCGGGCGAACCTTCAGGCCGATTCTTAATCGGCTTGAATGTCTTGCCCTGAATGTCTTGCAAGGGGGGGAACCCCCTCCCTATATACGCGCCAAGCGGCGGCCCGACCGGCCGCCAGACGTGGAATGCCGGTTTCGCTCGCCGCTTCGTGGGTGCGGGCCGGTCCATGGGCCGGAAGGCGGCGAGTCAGCCGCCGGCCGGCGATCTGCTCAACTCAAAGGGATCCCCTCCATGGGTAAAGTCATCGGTATCGACCTCGGCACGACCAATTCCTGCGTTGCGGTGATGGAAGGCTCCACGCCCAAGGTCATCGAAAATTCGGAAGGCGCGCGCACCACGCCCTCCATCGTCGCCATCACGGATGACGGCGAGCGCCTCGTCGGCCAGCCGGCCAAGCGCCAGGCCGTCACCAACCCCGAGCGCACCTTCTTCGCAATCAAGCGCCTCATCGGCCGGACCTTCGAGGATCCGATGACGCAGAAGGACATGAAGCTCGTCCCCTACAAGATCAAGAAATCCTCCTCGGGCGACGCCTGGGTCGAGGCCGACGGCACGGATTATTCGCCGTCGCAGATCTCGGCCTTCACGCTGACCAAGATGAAGGAGACGGCCGAAGCCTATCTCGGCCAGAAGGTCGATCAGGCCGTCATCACCGTTCCGGCCTATTTCAACGACGCGCAGCGCCAGGCCACCAAGGACGCCGGCCGGATCGCCGGCCTTGAGGTCCTGCGCATCATCAACGAGCCGACGGCGGCAGCCCTCGCCTATGGCCTCGACAAGAAGCAGGCCGGCGTGATCGCGGTCTACGACCTCGGCGGCGGCACCTTCGACGTCTCGATCCTCGAGATCGGCGACGGCGTCTTCGAGGTGAAGTCGACCAATGGCGACACCTTCCTCGGCGGCGAGGACTTCGACATGCGTCTGGTCGAGTACCTGGCCGAGGAGTTCAAGCGCGAGCAGGGCATCGACCTGAAGAAGGACAAGCTCGCGCTCCAGCGCCTGAAGGAAGCAGCCGAGAAGGCCAAGATCGAGCTTTCGACCACGGCCCAGACCGAGATCAACCTGCCCTACATCACGGCGGACGCGTCGGGCCCCAAGCACCTCGCCATCAAGCTCTCCCGCGCCAAGTTCGAGAGCCTGGTCGATGACCTCGTCCAGCGCACCATCGAGCCCTGCAAGAAGGCGCTGAAGGATGCCGGCCTGTCGGCGGGCCAGATCGACGAGGTCGTGCTCGTCGGCGGCATGACCCGCATGCCCAAGGTTCAGGAGGTGGTGAAGCAGTTCTTCGGCAAGGAGCCGCACAAGGGCGTCAATCCCGACGAGGTCGTCGCCATCGGCGCTGCGATCCAGGCCGGCGTCCTGCAGGGCGACGTCAAGGACGTGCTGCTGCTCGACGTGACCCCGCTTTCGCTCGGAATCGAGACTCTGGGCGGCGTGTTCACGCGCCTGATCGACCGCAACACCACGATCCCGACCAAGAAGAGCCAGGTCTTCTCGACCGCCGAAGACAACCAGCAGGCGGTGACGATCCGGGTCTTCCAGGGCGAGCGGGAGATGGCGGCCGACAACAAGGCGCTTGGCCAGTTCGACCTGATGGGCATTCCGCCCTCCCCGCGCGGCATGCCGCAGATCGAGGTGACCTTCGACATCGACGCCAACGGCATCGTCTCGGTGACGGCGAAGGACAAGGCCACAAACAAGGAGCAGCAGATCCGCATCCAGGCGTCGGGCGGTCTCTCGGAGGCCGACATCCAAAAGATGGTCAAGGACGCCGAGGCCAACGCCACGGAAGACAAGAAGCGCCGCGAACTCGTCGAGGCGAAGAACCAGGGCGAGAGTCTGGTGCATTCGACCGAGAAGTCGCTGAAGGACTATGGCGACAAGGTCTCCGAGGCCGACAAGGCCGCGATCGAGACCGCGATGGACGCGCTGAAGGCGGCTTTGGCCGAGGACAATGCCGAGACGATCACGGCCCGCACCACCGACCTGATGCAGGCCTCGATGAAGCTCGGCGAGGCGATGTATGCCGCCAGCCAGGCCGAAGGCGCGGCAGCCGAGGCCGGCGAACAGCCGACCGGCGCCAAGAAGGACGACGTCATCGACGCCGACTTCAAGGACGTCAGCGACGACAAGAAGAAGAGCGCCTGAGAGCGCTCTGCCTAAACCGACGACGTCATGGCCGGGCTTGACCCGGCCATTGCGTTACGGGATGGCGTCGTAATCCAAGATTCTCGTTCTCCTGCGGAGGATCGCCGGGTATGCCCGACGATGGCGCGGGACGGGCGAAGGGGCTGTTTGATGTCCAAGCGCGACTATTACGAAATCCTCGGCGTCGCCAAGACGGCCAGCGATGCGGAGCTCAAGAGCGCCTTCCGCAAGCTTGCCATGACCTGCCACCCCGACCGGAACCCCGGCGACAAGGCGGCCGAGGCCAAGTTCAAGGAGTTGAACGAGGCCTATCAGGTGCTGTCGGACGGGCAGAAGCGCGGGGCCTATGACCGCTACGGCCATCAGGCCTTCGAGCAGGGCGGCGGCCAGCAGGGGCCGGAATTCTCCGACTTCATGTCGGACATCTTCGATTCGTTCTTCGGCGATGCGCGCGGGCGCGGGCCGCGCGCCGCCAACGGGCGCGAGCGCGGGGCCGACCTGCGCTACAATCTCGAGATCGGGCTCGAAGAGGCCTATGCCGGCAAGAGCGCCTCGATCCGCGTGCCGACCTCAGTCTCCTGCGAGACCTGCTCGGGCTCGGGCGCGAAGCCCGGCTCGAAATCGCGCGGCTGCCCGACCTGCGGCGGCCATGGAAGGGTCCGCGCCAATCAGGGCTTCTTTTCGATCGAGCGGACCTGCCCGAGCTGCAACGGGCGCGGCGAGATCATCGACGACCCGTGCAAGACCTGCTCGGGCGCGGGCCGCGTCACGCGCGAGCGCACGCTCTCGGTGACGATCCCCGCCGGCGTCGAGGACGGCACGCGGATCAGGCTTGCCGGCGAGGGCGAGGCGGGATTGCGCGGCGGACCGGCTGGCGACCTCTACATCTTCCTCTCGATCAAGCCGCACGCGATCTTCCAGCGCGACGGGGCCGATCTGTTCTGCCGCGTGCCGCTGGGACTGACCGCGGCCGCGCTTGGCGGCGAGATCGAGGTTCCGACGCTGACCGGTGAGCAGGCGCGGGTGAAGATCCCCGAGGGCACGCAGACCGGCAAGCAGTTCCGGTTGAAGGGCAAGGGCATGAGCGTGCTGCGCTCGCGCGAGTTCGGCGATCTCTACATCCAGGTGCTGATCGAGACGCCGCAGAAGCTCACCGCCCGGCAGCGCGAACTGCTGCTCGAATTCGAGCGCGAGAGTTCACAGTCGACCCATCCGGAATCGGCGGGCTTCTTTGGCCGGGTGAAGGACTTTCTGGGCGGGCTCGGCGGGGCGGCGTGAGGCAACCCGCTGGGCCGACTCTCCAGGTCATCCCGGACAAGCGGCCAAAGGCCGCGCCGCTCCGGGACGACGTCGTGATTCCGTGCCAAAACGAAAAAAAGCGGGCCGCTTTTGGGCGACCCGCTTCTTGATCGTAGCTCTGACCGAAATCAGGCCTTGTCGATCACCTTCTTGACGGCGTCCTTGCCCTTGCCGACCATCTGCTGGGCCTCGCCCTTGCGCTCCTGCGCGATGCCTTCGGCCTCGAGACCGGGCTTGTTCAGGGCCTTGCCGGCGGCCTGCTTGACGTTGCCGGCGGCCTCATTGGCCAGACCCTTGACCTTGTCCATCGTGCTGCCCATCGGAGCTATCCCTTCCTTGAATGTCGTGCCGCCCTTGCGGCTGGTGCCCGAACAACCGGATCGCCCGGCGAAAGTTCCCGGCTGTTCCGACCCCCGGCGCAAAAATCCGCCATCCGGTTTTCCTAGCCCCGCACATGGCCGATCGGGCCTGTGGCGCGAGCCATGTCCAGCCTGTATCGTCAGGTCGTTGAGGCGCATGCGGCAAGGCACGACACGATGGATCTGGCGGGACTTCTGGTTTTCGCAGGCGTCTATTTCCTCGCCGTGGCCTCGCCGGGGCCGGCTGTGGCGGCGCTGGCCGCGCGCGCGCTGTCGGGCGGATTCCGGCGCTCGCTGCCCTTCGCGGCGGGCATCGTCTTTGGCGACCTGATCTGGTTCTCCTGCACGGCGCTTGGGCTGGCCGTGCTGATGCAGGGCTTCCACGGCCTCTTCGTCGCGATCAAATATGCCGGCTGCGCCTATCTGCTCTACCTTGCCTGGAAGCTCTGGACCGCGCCTGCGGAAGCGCTGCGCGAGGCCCCGCAGGCGAAGGGGGACGGCGTCCGGCTCTTCATCGGCGGCGTCGCGCTGACGCTCGGCAACCCGAAGGTAATGGTGTTCTTCCTGTCGATCCTGCCGCTGGTGGTCGATCTCGACGCGGTGACGCCGCTGGTCTTCGCCGAGATCGCGCTGCTGCTGACGGTGATCATCGGCTCGACCATGCTGGCCTACGCCTACATGGCCGACAGGGCGCGCAGGCTGGTCGCGAGCCCGCGCGCCATGCGCCGGATCAACCGCCTGACGGGCGGGGTGATGGCGGGCGCGGCGGCGGCAATCGCGGCGCGAGGATAGGCGGTGCTTTCAGACCCGCGCGTATGGTTTGCAGCTTTGTTGCTGGCGGTTGCGATCGCCCTGATCGGGCATGGAGCCAATCTGATCCGCGATGAGAACGCCTTTCATGCAAACTCGAGCCTTGCCACTGCGCAGATCACGTCAGCATTTCAAAACCGTGGCGGGCCGCTTTGGAATGTAAAATACAAGTTCTCTACGCCGGATAACACCGACCGCATGTACACTGGGCCAAGCCGGATGGCGGAGGATGACCAATATTTCTCCAAGCCGGACGTCGGTAGCGCGGTCCAGATCCGCTATCTCCGCACCGACCCGACCCAGAACGCAGTCGCGTCGTATAATGCCTTACACTGGCCGGCCTATCTGAGGTTTGCCTGCGGCCTCCTTGTGCTTTGGGCAGCTTTTGCGAGATTAAGGGCAATCCTCAGCTCTCGGCGGTAGTCAACTGACGACGGATACGGCAAACCCTCGCCATGCCGTCACCCCGCGAATCAGACGCCCGCGCGATCCTCAAATCCGTCTTCGGCTATGACGATTTCCGCCCTGGGCAATGGGAGGTGATCGAGGCCGCGCTTGCTGGCCGCGACGTTTTCGCCGTGATGCCGACGGGCTCGGGCAAGTCGATGTGCTACCAGCTTCCGGCGCTGGTCGCGGGCGGGCTGACGCTGGTCGTCTCGCCGCTGATCGCCTTGATGCGCGACCAGGTCGGGCAGTTGACGCGGGCCGGCGTCGCGGCGGCCTCGCTGAATTCGATGAACAGCGAGAGCGAGGCGACGGAGGCCTGGGACAAGCTGAACGCCGGCGATCTCAGGCTGCTTTTCGTCTCGCCCGAGCGGCTTTCGGGCGAGGGACTGGTCGGCCGCCTGCGCCGGCTCGGCGTGACGCGGCTCGCCATCGACGAGGCGCATTGCGTCTCGCAATGGGGCCATGATTTCCGGCCCGAATACCGGCTGCTCGCCAAAACACGCGAGGCGCTGGGCGGCGTGCCGGTGACGGCGCTGACCGCCACGGCCGACCGGCAGACGCAGGCCGACATCGCCCAGCAGCTTTTTCCGCAGCCGCCGCATCTTGTGGTGCATTCCTTTGACCGGCCCAACCTCAAGCTCGCCTTCGCACCAAAAGACCAGCCGCGCCGGCAGATCGCCGATTTCCTGACCCGGCATCGCGGCGGCTCAGGCATCGTCTACTGCTCCTCGCGCGGCCGCACCGAGCGGCTCGCCGAAGGTTTGCGCGAGAAGGGATACAACGCCCTCCCCTATCACGCCGGCATGGAGCAGGGCGTGCGCAACCGCAACCAGGACGTCTTCCTGCAGGAGGACGGCGTCGTGGTCTGCGCCACGATCGCTTTCGGCATGGGCATCAACAAGCCCGATGTCCGTTTCGTCGTCCATGCCGACATGCCGGGCTCGATCGAGAGCTACTATCAGGAGATCGGCCGCGCCGGACGGGACGGGCTACCCGCCGACACGCTGACGCTTTACGGCATCGAGGACATGGCGCTGCGCCGCCGCCAGATCGACGAGAAGGCGATCGACGACGAGCGCCGGCGCATCGAGCACAAGCGGCTCAACGCCATGATCGATCTGTGCGAATCGGCGCTCTGCCGCAGGAGCGCGCTACTCTCCTATTTTGGCGAGGAAGCCGAAAGCTGCAAACACGGAAACGCGCCGCTCCGCTGCGACCTCTGCGGCGGCGACACCCAACTCACCGACGCGACGCTCGATGCGCGAAAGCTGCTCTCGGCGGTGGCGCGCTCGGGCCAGCGTTTCGGGGCGGCCCATCTCGCCGACATCCTGACCGGCACGGTGACCGACGCGATCCGCCGCCAGAACCATGACGGCCTGAAAACCTTCGGCGTCGGAAAGGACAAACCCAAAAGCGCCTGGACCGCGCTGGCGCGAAAACTCTTCGCGGCGGGCGCGCTGGCCGAGGCCAGCGTCGAGCATGGCGGCTTCTGCCTAACCGAAAAAGGCGACGAGATTCTGCTCGGCCGCGAGCCGATCGCGCTCAGGGCCGATCCGCATGCCGGCATCAGGATGCGCCGCGCGATGCGCGAGGCCGCCCGCGCCGACGGGCTCGACGAGGGCACGGCCGGGATGTTCGAGCATCTTCGGCGCTTACGCTTACAGATCGCTCGGGAGGAAGGCGTCGCGGCCTATATCATCTTCACCGACCGCACGCTGATCGCGATGGCGCGCGAGCGGCCGATGGCGCTCGACGCGATGCGCGCGATCGAGGGCGTCGGCGAGCGCAAGCTCGCGCAATATGGCGAGGCGTTTCTGGAAGCGATCGCGGGGTTTGAGGGGTAGGAGCCTCTTGCCGTCTTTGCGAGCGAAGCGAAGCAATCCAGAGGTTCGCGCTACCTTTGGATTGCTTCGCTACGCTCGCAAAGACGACGTCACCCCTTCATGTAATCGTGGATCTTTCGCCCAAACGGCAGGGTCAGGTCGGCGATGAAGTGGTGCGCGCCGAGCACCCGGCGCACCGGCAAATCGGCGACAGGTGCGTTGACATGCGGGACCAGATGGAGCCGGCCCGGCCCGATCCACGAGCCTTTCACCGTGATGTCGGTCAGGTTCAACGCGACGAGCTGGCAGATCTCCGGCTCGCCATCGACGCCGGGGATGATCTTGAGGTTGACTTGAGTCTTCGAGAGCATGGCGGTGGTCTTCACGCCGTTGCCGGCCAGGCTCTCATGCTTGTAGCCCATCGTGCCCATGGCGACCTGCTGGCCGGCATATTCGAGCGTGCCCGTCAGCGTGTCCTTCACCGTCTCCAGTTTGGGATGGGCGTATTTCTTGGGGAACCCCCAGATCTCTCGCCCGGCCGAGATGGGCGGCTCGATGTCGAGATACATCTGCGAGACGAAATTGACCTCCTCCTCGCCGAACAGGCAGGGGATGACGATACCGGTCTCGGTATAGCTGCCGAAGCCCGATGAATCGGGCATCTTGATCCATTCATAATGCACCACCGGCTGCGCGATCGGCATCAGCGGCTCGGGAAGGTGATGGCGGATCAACTCCGGGTCGGTCTCGTAGCTGATGATCATGTATTCGCGGTCGATGAAGCGGTACGGCCCGGCCGGATAGCTTGGGCCGGCGAGCGGCATCGAGGGCAGATCGAGGATGTCCTTGCGGTTCATGGCGCTTCTCCCGTCACTGCGCGGTCCAGCCGCCATCGATCGGCAGGATCACCCCGGTGATCGACTTCGCGGCGTCCGAGGCCAGAAACACCGCCAGCGCCGCCACCTCTTCGGATGTGACGAACTGCTTGGTCGGCTGGGCGTGCAGCAGCACGTCCTCGATGACCTGTTCCCTGGTGAGCCCGCGCGCCGCCATGGTCTCGGGAACCTGCTTCTCGACCAATGGTGTCCAGACATAGCCGGGGCAGATGGCGTTGACCGTCACGCCGAAGGTCGCGGCTTCCAGCGCCACCGTCTTGGTCAGGCCGGCGATGCCGTGCTTGGCGGCGACGTAAGCCGACTTGAACGGCGAGGCGACCAGCGCATGCGCGGAGGCCGTATTGATGATGCGGCCGAACTTCCGCGCTTTCATGCCCGGCAGCGCGGCACGGATCGAATGGAAGGCAGCCGAGAGATTGATCGCGATGATCGCGTCCCATTTCTCGACCGGGAACTCCTCGATGGCCGAGACGAACTGGATGCCGGCGTTGTTGACCAGAATATCGACCGAGCCGAACTCGCTCTCGGCCTGTTCGATCATGGCCGCGATCGCGCCGCCATGGGCCATGTCGGCGGAGCTGTAGCGGGCGATCACGCCGAAATCGGCCTCGATGCCGGCGCGCTCGGCTTCGATCTCGTCTGGCTTGCCGAAGCCGTTGATGACGATGTTGGCGCCCTCGCTGGCATAAGCGCGCGCAATGGCGAGCCCGATGCCGGAGGTCGAGCCCGTGACGACGGCCGTCTTGCCTTGCAACATCCCGATCTACTCCCGAACCGACGCGCGGAACGCCCCGTTGCAGCAAGTGCTGAGCCAGCATGCTGACAGAGCGATGACCCTTGCCTGACATGGCGATGACGCATCGCAGCAAGAGACCGCGACGTCATACGGGTGTCACCGGAAAACACGCAGAAATAAGCGTTTTCTTGCCGTTGTTTCGAGGAGCGCTGCAGCATGAACGCGTCCATAGGCCTCGATCTCGCGGAAAGCCGCTATCTCGGCTGGCGTCCCGAACGCTGCGACCGGGTCGCGCTCGTGCTGCAGGGCGGCGGCGCACTCGGAGCCTACCAGGCCGGCGTCTACCAGGCGCTGCACGAGGCCGATATCGAGCCCGACTGGGTCTCCGGGGTCTCGATCGGCGCGATCAACTCGGCGATCATCGCCGGCAATCCGCGCGAGCGCAGGCTGGAGCGGCTGGAGACCTTCTGGAACCGCATCACCGACCGCAAGGTCTGGTGGTTCACACCGGAGGGCGACGTCTTCCGCCAGGCCCGCAACGCGACGTCCTCACTTCTGACCACGATCCTAGGCCAGCCCGGTTTCTTCGAGCCGCGTCGCACCAGCGCCTGGCTCGCGCCGGCCGGCGCGCCCGACGCGACGAGCTTCTACGACACTTCTCCTCTTCGCGAGACGCTGTTGGAACTGGTCGATTTCGACCTGATCAACACCAAGGCGGTGCATTTCTCGGTCGGCGCGGTCAACGCGCTGTCGGGCAATTTCGTCTATTTCGACAATACGCTGGAGGCGATCACGCCCGAGCATGTGATGGCCTCTGGCGCGCTGCCGCCGGCCTTCCCGACCGTGCAGATCGGCACCGAGCATTACTGGGATGGCGGCATCGTCTCCAACACGCCGCTCCAGCACCTGCTCAACCAGGAGGACACGCTCAACTCGCTGATCTTCCAGGTCGACCTGTTCTCGTCACGCGGCCCGATGCCGCGCACGATGCAGGACGTGATGGGACGGCACAAGGACATCATGTACTCCTCGCGCACGCGCTACACGACCGACCTTTTTCAGCAATTGCAGGGCTGGAAGAAGCAGGCGCACAGGGCGCTGACGCATATTCCCGACGCCAGCCTGAGCGAGGAGGACCGCAGCCTGCGCGACGCGCTGGCGCTGATCCCGGAGCACACCATCCTGCAACTGATCTACCAGCAAAAATCCTATGAGAGCCATGCCAAGGACCACGAGTTCTCGCGCACCTCGATGAAGGAGCACTGGCATTCCGGCTATGAAGACACCCGCCAGACGCTGACCCGCAAGGACTGGCTGGTGATACCGCCGGACGGCGAAGGCATCGTCACCCATGATGTCCATCGGGATTTCGAGCGGCGCTGAAAGCGCAGTCCGCAAAGGGGTTTGCAGTCGAAACCGCACGGCCTCGCGCACGCACGCGCATGCGCGTGAAAAAGCCGCACTGAACGTCTATATTCGTGATACGAATCAAGACGATCGCGGCTGCATGCGCGCCCGCCGAAGGACCCCGACATGAACGAAGCTGCCCGCGACCTTGAAGACGCCGCCTATGGCGCCGATTCCATCAAGGTTCTCAAAGGCCTGGACGCGGTGCGCAAGCGGCCGGGCATGTATATCGGCGACACCGATGACGGCTCGGGCCTGCACCACATGGTCTATGAGGTGGTCGACAACGCCATCGACGAGGCGCTCGCCGGCCATGCCGATCTCGTCACGGTGACGCTGAACGCCGACGGATCGGTTACCGTGACCGATAACGGCCGCGGC
Source organism: Rhizobiales bacterium CCH3-A5 (assembly GCA_001556025.1). GTDB lineage: Bacteria > Pseudomonadota > Alphaproteobacteria > Rhizobiales > Beijerinckiaceae > Allobosea. The sequence goes on along the minus strand of LSIB01000044.1, from coordinate 24,745 downwards.
ATCCCGACCAATATCCACAGCGAGGAAGGCATCTCGGCGGCCGAGGTCATCATGACCCAGCTCCATGCCGGCGGAAAATTCGACCAGAATTCCTACAAGGTTTCGGGCGGCCTGCACGGCGTCGGCGTCTCGGTCGTCAACGCGCTCTCGGTCTCGCTCAAGCTGCGCATCTGGCGCGGCGGCCAGGAGCATTTCATGGAGTTCCGCCATGGCGATGCGATCGCGCCGCTGGCCGTCGTCGGTCCGGCGGGCGACAAGCGCGGCACGGAGGTGACCTTCACCCCGTCGCAAGAAACCTTCACGATGATCGAGTTCGACTACAAGACGCTCGAACACCGCCTGCGCGAACTCGCCTTCCTCAATTCCGGCGTCCGCATCGTCCTGACCGACGCCCGCCATGCCGAGGTGGTGCGGGAGGAGCTGATGTATGAGGGTGGCGTCGAAGCATTCGTGCGCTATCTCGACCGCGCCAAGAGCCCGATCATCTCGAAGCCGCTGATGCTGACCAATGAGAAGGACGGCATCACCGTCGACGTCTCGCTGTGGTGGAACGATTCCTACCACGAGAACGTGCTCTGCTTCACCAACAACATCCCGCAGCGCGACGGCGGCACCCATCTCGCCGGCTTCCGCGCCGCGCTGACGCGCCAGATCACCGGCTATGCCGAAAGCTCCGGCATCCTGAAGAAGGAGAAGGTGACGCTCACCGGCGACGATTGCCGCGAGGGCCTGACCGCGATCGTCTCGGTCAAGGTGCCGGATCCGAAATTCTCCTCGCAGACCAAGGACAAGCTGGTCTCCTCCGAGGTGCGTCCCGTCGTCGAGAACGTCGTCAACCAGGCGCTGGCGACATGGCTGGAGGAAAACCCCAACGAGGCGAAGCTAATCGTCGGCAAGGTGGCTGAAGCTGCCGCCGCGCGCGAGGCCGCCCGCAAGGCGCGCGACCTGACGCGGCGCAAGGGCGCGCTCGATATCGCCTCGCTGCCCGGCAAGCTCGCCGACTGCCAGGAGCGCGATCCGGCCAAGTCCGAACTCTTCATCGTCGAGGGTGATTCCGCCGGCGGCTCGGCCAAGCAGGGTCGTGCGCGGGAATATCAGGCGGTGCTGCCGTTGCGCGGCAAGATTCTCAACGTCGAGCGGGCGCGCTTCGACAAGATGCTGTCTTCCGAGCAGGTCGGCACGCTGATCACGGCGCTGGGCGCCGGTATCGGCCGCGAGGAGTTCAACATCGAGAAGCTGCGCTACCACAAGATCATCATCATGACCGACGCGGACGTGGACGGCTCCCACATTCGCACGCTGCTTTTGACCTTCTTCTACCGGCAGATGCCGGAGGTGATCGAGCGTGGGCATCTCTTCATCGCCCAGCCGCCGCTCTACAAGGCGGCGCGCGGCAAGAGCCATGTCTACTTGAAGGACGAGCGCGCGCTGGAGGACTACCTAGTCGAGACGGCGCTGGACGGCGCGGTCTTCAAGACCAGCGACGGCTCGGAGCGCGGCGGGGCCGACCTGCGCGTCCTGATCGAGGAGGCGCGCGGCGTCCGTCACACGCTCTCGCAACTGCATTCGCGCTACGACCGCCGCGTCGTCGAGCAGATGGCTATCGCCGGCGCGCTGCATCCGCTCGCCAGCGACAGCGATGCGGAGGCCGCCGCAAAGGCGACCGCCGTGGCGGCGCGGCTCGACGCGATCTCCGACGATCTGGAGCGCGGCTGGGAGGGGCGGATCGCCGATGGCGGCTTCCTGTTCTCGCGCATGGTGCGCGGCGTGAAGCAGGTCGCGGGCCTGGACGCCGGCCTGCTCGCCAGCGCCGAGGCCCGCAAGCTCGACGCAGCGGCAGCCTCGCTGCAGGAAGCCTACTCGAAGCCCGGCGTGCTGAGCCGCAAGGGCGACGACCATGTCGTCAACGGCCCGACCGACCTGTTCGAGGCGGTCTCCGCCATCGGCAAGAAGGGCGTCTCGCTGCAGCGCTACAAGGGGCTCGGCGAAATGAACCCCGACCAGCTCTGGGAGACGACGCTCGACCGCGACGCCCGCTCGCTGCTGCGCGTCCGCAACGACCAGAACGACGAGGCCGACGACCTCTTCGTCAAGCTGATGGGCGACGTGGTCGAGCCAAGGCGCGAGTTCATCCAGAGCAACGCGCTCAACGCGACGGTGGATACCTGAAAGCGGCCGGGGCTCCGGACTCGCTCCAGCCGATCAGCCGGAGCCGAAGACCGACCACCCCGTCGCCTCGGCCAGACGCTCCAGCGCCTGCGTGCCCAGCATCGAGTTGCCGTTGGCGTTCAGCCCCGGGGACCAGACCGCTATCGATGCTTTCCCCGGCGCAATCGCGAGGATGCCGCCGCCGACGCCGGATTTTCCCGGCAAACCAACCTTGAAGGCGAAATCGCCCGAGGCGTCGTAGTGGCCGCAGGTCAGCATCAGCGCGTTGATGCGGCGCGCTCGTTGGCCCGAGACAACGCGCGGGCCGCCCGGCTCCAGCAGCCCGCCATGCATCAGGTAGCGCCCGGCCATGGCGAGTTGGCGGCAGCTCATGGCGATGGCGCATTGGTGGAAATAGACGCCGAGCGTCAGTTCCGGCGGGTGCTGAATGTTGCCGAACGACTTCATGTAATTCGCCAGCGCGACGTTACGGAAGCCCGTCTGCTGCTCGGCGCGGGCGACATGTTCGTCGATGGTGATCGCATCGTCGTCGGCGAGATAGCGCACGAAGCGCAGAAGCTCGCCGATGGCGACGCGCGGCTCGTGGCCGGCGAGGTTGACGTCGGCGACGACGAGCGCACCGGCGTTGATGAAGGGATTGCGCGGAATGCCCTGCTCGCGCTCGAGCTGGACGATGGAGTTGAAGGCCGTGCCCGACGGCTCCCGGCCTACGCGCCGCCAGAGCGTGTCGCCGATCTTGCCAAGTGCCTGCGTCAACGCGAAAACCTTCGAGACGCTCTGGATCGAGAAGGGTTCGTCGGCGTCGCCGGCGGCATGGGCCGTCCCGTCCGCCAGAACGACGCAGATGCCGAAGCGGCCGGGATCGACCTTCGCGAGCGGCGGGATATAGGTCGCGACCTCGCCGCGCTCGGGAGCCACGGCCATCGCATCGGCGATGTCGCGGACGAGCCGCGCGATATCGGTCACTTCCAGAAGTCCTCTCGCCGCGTATGGCGGCAAGAGGACGGCCTCGCTCCCGCCGGGTCAAGCGGGTCGGTGCAGAAACAAGCGACCCCGGCGCGAGGCCGGGGTCGTCGGATGCCGGTCAGTGCGATCCGCCGATCTCAGATCGACGCGCGTAGGCGTCCCGAGGTCAGCGTGGGATCGACGGCGCCACGACGGCCGCCGAACCAGGCCGCCATGGCGCCGAGCGCCAGCGCGATCACGGCCAAAAGCGAGCCGCGCGAAACCGCCTTGGCGGTGATCTCGGCAGCCTGCGAGGCCTGACGCTTGGCCTCTTCCACGGTCTGGCGATACTGCGCCTCATACTGAGCGACGCGGGTGCGGGCCTCCTCGATCGAGACATTCTGCGCCCGGGCCAGCGCCTGTGCGGCGCGCTCGCGCGCCTCCTGTTGCTGGGCCGCGTCTCCCGTCATCGCGGCGCGCATCGCAGAGACGGCCGTGTCGCGCAATGCGGCGGGATCATTGCCCCCCGTCGCGTCGCGCACCGAGCGCTCGATCGAGGCGAACGGGTCGGTCGCCTGCGAGAGCGCCGGCACCGCGCTCTGGGCAACGGTTGCAGCGCCACGGCCAAGGCCGCCCACGGCGCTGCTGAGGCCGGCATAGGCCCCCCGACGATGCTGCCGACGGCGGTGGTCAGAAGATAGAAGATCACGATCGTCGTCATCGCCCACGAGATCAGCCCATGCCAGCCGGCCGTGCTTTCGACAGGCTTTCCGGCCAGACGACCTGCGACATAGCCGCCCGCGAGCGAGGAGAGCAGGCCTGCCACGGTCCACCATGCGGCCGCACCGATCGAGAACGAAGCGGCTGTCGGGTTGTCGCCGGAGACGGGGTTGAGGGTCGCAGCACCCATCCCGACGCCAAGCAGGTTGAGCAGAATGTTCAGAACCAGCGCGACCGCGACGCCGGCCAGAACCGCACCCCACGAAATCTGATTCAACAGAACAGTGCGCGCGTCCTCGGACGGCAGGGCGGGCGAAAGATGCGGCGCATCGGCGTCGCCGAGCGAGCGGGGGGTGTAGGTATCGGCCATGTCGGTCTCCAGAGTTGATGCTGGTAGACGCCCGGCCCGACGATTCTGTTCCTTGGCGATTCGTTATGGAAAGCAGCGCTGCGTCAATGCGATGCGAGAGACAGCGCAGAGGCGTTCTGACATGCGCTTGCGAGCAAAGCCCGGCTTCAGTTCGCGCGACGGTAGACCCAGACGCGAGCCGGCGGGATGTTGCGCAGGACCCAGTCGGAGACGAAGGCCTTCAGCCCCGAGCCCTTGCGCGGCACCGGCGAGATCACCGAATAGGTGAACTGGATCAGCGGCGCGCCCTCGACCAGCAGGGTGAAGGCGTCGCGGGCGAAGGCGCTGCGCATCGCGGGCGGCCGAGAGAACAGCGGCAGGCTGGACACGACGGCGACCGCCTTGCCTTCGAGATGACCGGCCAAGGTCGTCGACAGGGCATAGGCATCGCCCTGGATCACGATGGCGCGCGGAAAGCGCTGGCGCAGCAACGTGCAGAATTCAGCGCTGTATTCGACCAGGATCAGGCGCGCCTCGTCGATGCCGCGCTCGACGAGCGCTTCCGTGACCGGGCCGGTACCCGGGCCGATCTCGATCACCGGGCCCGGAATGTCGGGATCCACGAAGGACGCCATGCGGCGCGCAAGGGCCGGCCCCGAGGGCGTCACCGAGCCGGTGCGCATCGGCGCGTCGAGCCAGGAGCGGATGAAGCGGGCCTCGTCGCCGAGCTTGTTCTTCGCCTCGCCCGCAGCCTTGCTGACGCGCGTCTTGAGGCGGCCCGCCGTATGGCGGACCTCGTCCTCGACCTTGTAGCGCACGGCCGCGACCTTCAGCCTGACCTCGGCGACGCTGTCGACGAGGTCAGCCGCAGTGACGCGCACCTCGTCCTCGATGCGCGTGGCCATGCTGGACTGGCCAATCCGCGCCGAGAGCGAGAGCGGGCGCGCGCGCCCCTGCCGGACAAGTTGAGACATCTGACCCCTGACGCTGCTGCGACGGGCAGCAACAATGACGGAAACATGACGTTACCGACCTGTCATATGGGGTCAAGACGCTTTCAGGTCCAGTAAGTTCCTTGCAGGTCCGGTCAATTCCTCAGCGAATGCGCGCCTGCGCGTCAGATCAGCGGGCGCGGCCGGAATTCCTGCTCGAAGAGCGAGGCCATCCGCGCCGTCAGCCGCGGATTGATGAGCGTCAGCCGGCCGCCGGCGATCGAGAACAGCCCGGCCCGGCGCAGCCGCGACCAGGTCTTGCTGGTGTGGACGAGCGACAGGCCGAGCGCGTCGGCAAGCTGCTGCTGCGACAACGGAAACGCAAAGCTGCCATCGACCACGAGGCCGAGCGCATCGGCGCGGCGATAGAGCGAGATCACCATGGCGGCGATACGCTCGCTGGCGCTGCGCTGGCCGACCGAGGTCAGGTTCTCGTCGATCAGGCTCTCCTCGCGCGAACCGAGCCAGGCGATCTCGTAGGACAGGCTCGGCATGCGCACGAACAAATCCCAGACGCGCTTGCGCGGAAACACGCAAAGCTCGACATCGGTCAGCGCCTCGATGCCGTGCTGGGCGGCACTTAGCAGCGAGGCCTGCAAGCCCACAAGGTCTCCGGGAAGCAGGAAGTTCAGGATCTGGCGGCGACCATCCGGCAGCGACTTGTAGCGGAAAGCCCAGCCGGAGAAGAGCGTGTAGAGTTCGGCGTCCTCCTGACCCGGATGGATGATGTCGCCGCCGGCCTGAACCAGGCGGTGATCGACCTTCATCGCCTGGATGAAACGGACCTCATCGTCGGGCTTGTCCTTGAAAGCCGGCTTCAGCCGCAGCGGGCAGGCCAGGCACGGCACGCCGAGACGGCTCTCCTTCGCGCTCACCGCCATACCTCGACGCCCTTCCCCCGAACCGCCCGGCAGATTGCCAGCCTTCCGGCATCGGGCTCAAGATCAAATGACGTAGTCTCGAGACTTGTGCATTGCAACATTATGCTGGCATGCAGGGGCTTTGCGAAGGAACCTATGGCGGCGTTGCGCGGTTCAGATCGCGCGTCTGACGCCGCCGCCACGATCCGCGCCGTCATGATTTCTGGAGCCCCGCGCGCATGACCGACCAGCCAAGCCTCCCGGCGCGCTCGCGGATGCGCCGTTTCTTCGCGGTCGCCCTGCCGTTCTGGAGCGGGCCGACGCGCTGGCGGGCCTGGTTCCTGACGCTGACGGTGCTGGCCTTCGTCGCCGCGCAGATCGCGACCGCTGTCGGCGTCAATACCTGGAACCGGCTGTTCTTCGACGCGCTGGAGACGCGCAACGCCGCGACCGTCTGGAGCGTGGTCGCCTGGCTGCCGCTGCTGGTCGTCGTGTCGTCGCTGACACTATCGGCGCTGGTGATCAGCCGGATGCTTCTGCAGACGCGCTGGCGCGAGTATATGACGCGGCGGCTGGCGGGCTGGTGGATCGCCGACCAGCGCTATTATCGGCTGCAATTCATCGCCAGGGAACAAACCGCGCCCGAATACCGCATCGCCGACGATGTCCGGCTGGCGATCGAGCCGCTGGTCGAGTTCGCGATCGGGCTGATCAGCGCGGCCGTCACAGCCGCGACTTTCGCCGCGATCCTGTGGCACGTCGCGGGCTCGGCCTCGTTCACGCTCGGCGGCGTCGCGATCGTGATTCCGAGCTACATGGCGCTCGCGGCGATTCTTTACGCCGTCATCGCCTCGCTCGCCGCCTATTTCGCCGGTCGGCCGCTTGTCGGGAAGATTTCGGCCAAGAACGAGGCCGAAGCGCAGTTCCGGGCCGAGATGACGCGCTTGCGCGAGAACGCCGAGAGCATCGCACTGATCAAAGGCGACGCGGACGAGCGCGCCTCGGTTGGCGAAAACTATGGGCGCGTCGTCGCCGCATGGCTGAGGGTCATCCGTCAGCAGGGCGTGATCGCGCTGGTGCTCAACACCAACGGCGCGCTCTTCCCGATCGTGCCGCTGCTGCTGATCGCGCCGAAATATCTGTCGGGCGAGGTGACGCTCGGCGCAGTGATGCAGGTCGTCGCCGCGTTCAGCGCCGTGCAGGCGGCGCTGATCTGGTTCGTCGACAATTTCGTCAGGCTGGCGGAGTGGTTCGCCTCCGTCAGCCGCGTCGATGAATTGCAGGAGGCGCTCGAGGCGCTTGATCTCGGCACGATCATGGAAGGCGACACCCGTATCCAGCTCGGCGAAAGCGAGGACGGCGCGATCCATCTGGAGAACCTCTCGATCGCCCACAGCAACGGCCGGGCCGTGATCACCGACGCCTCGACCGTGATCGGGCTCGGCGAGAAGGTGCTGATCGTCGGCGAGAGCGGCACCGGCAAGAGCACGCTGATCCGGGCGCTGGCGGGCCTTTGGCCCTGGGGCTCGGGCTCGATCACCGTACCCCGCGGCAAGTCCATGGCCTTCGTGCCGCAGAAACCCTATCTGCCGATCGGCTCGCTGCGCACGGTGCTGCTCTATCCGGAGGCCGAACTGCCGGTGAAGGACGAGGTCATCGTCGCCGCGCTGAAGCGTTGCGGCCTGGGCTACATGGCCAGGCGCCTCGACGAGACCGACGCGTGGGATCGCATCCTCTCGGGCGGCGAACGCCAGCGCGTCGCCTTCGCCAGGCTCGTCATCCAGCGGCCCGACATCATCATCATGGACGAGGCGACCTCGGCGCTCGACGAGGACAGCCAGAACTCGCTCCTGGGACTTCTCGAGGCCGAACTGGCGCATGCGACCGTGATCAGCGTCGGCCACAGGCCGGGTCTTGAAGAGTATCACGACCGCAAGATCACGCTGGAGAAACGGCTTGCAGGAGCGCAGCTAACCTCGCGACGGCTCGGCAAATCCCTGTGGCGCCTGTTCCGGACGAAGCAGGCCGCCAATGACGCGGCGACCTGAGCCCCGGCAGCGCAAACGGGGCGATATTCACGAAACCGGCATTTCCAAGGCGTCTATGCCCCGAAACGGAACCTATGCTTGGGATCGACGTTAACTCCCCATGAAACCGGCCTTTGGCGGCCGGTCACGGCGACGGGAGAGACAGATGTTGACCAACAGCCTTGCCCCCATCAAGCGCGCCACCCTTTTCTTCGGCTTCATGGGCATCGCTGTCGCGACGCTGACCTTGGGCGCCGGCCTCCAGGTTCCCGCCGATCAGAGCTCCACCACGGTCGAGCAGGCAAAGATCGAACGCAACATCCCGACGGATGCGCAGTTCGCGGCCGTCAACCCGGGACAGCGCACCGTGACCAGCGTCAAGCGCGCCATTCCGAGTTCTCAGCAGGCGCGCCTGACCGTCTCGTCAGACAATGTCATGCGCTGAGATTTTTTGAGCGCGGCTGGAACCCATCGGAGTTTCCGGCGTTCAGACTCCAGCGCTCCCTCGCGCGACACTTCTAAAAGCCGCCTTCGGGCGGCTTGTTTTTTGGCCTGTCATACCGGCATTCCACATTAGCGGACGCGATCCGTTTCCCGAGGACCACAATGTATCTGCGCATCCGCCATGCGACGACCTACAGCTATGCCGGCCCGGTCCAGTTCGGGCCGCACCGGCTGATGCTGCGGCCGCGCGATTCCTTCGATCTGCGCGTCGTCGATACGGCGCTGACAATCTCGCCGCAGGCGCGGCTGCGTTGGATGCACGACGCCTATGGCAACTCCGTCGCGATCGCGAATTTCGCAGGTGTCGCCAACAAGCTCGACATCGTCAGTGAACTGGTCATCCAGCGTTTCGGCTCGGCCCTGCCGCGGACCGAGATCGAAACGACAGGCGCGATCACCGGCGTCGTTTACAGCGAGGCGGAGCGCGCCGTGCTGCAGCCTTATCTCGACCTCGCCGCCGCCGATCCCGACGGGGTTCTCGACCAATGGCTGGCGGATTTTCGCGCGCGCATCGGACAGGGTTCAGGTCATCTTCTGCGCGACCTGGCACATGGGATCTACACCAGCCTGAGCTATGCGTTGCGCTATGACGAGGGCACGCAACATCCCGCCGACACGATCAGGCAGGCCGCCGGCTCCTGCCGGGACTATGCGTGGCTTTTCATCGAACTGGCGCGACGGATGGGCTTCGCGGCGCGTTTCGTCACCGGCTACATCCATGATCGCTCCCCGGACGCTGCCGGGCTGGTCTCGGCTGTGGGGCTGACGCATGCTTGGGCCGACGTCTTCATTCCAGGGGATGGATGGGTCGAGTTCGATCCGACCAACGACCTGGTCGCCGACCGCCAGTTGCTGCGTGTCGCCGTGGCGCGCGTGCCCGAGGACGCCTCGCCTGTCTCGGGCAGTTTCACAGGGCTGACCGGCTCGTTCCTGGGCCTCAGCGTCGGCGTCTCGATCGAGATGATCGACGCGCCCGCCTGAAGCCCTGTACTCAGCTTGCGACGCCGATACGCCAGGCACCGAGCGCCTTGCCCTCCGGCGCCACCGTCTGCACCGCCTCAATCTGCGCGATCAGCCCGGCGAAGAGCTTCGGCGGTTCGCTGTGCGGCAGATCGCGATCGGCTGCGATCGCGATCTCGATGCTGCCATCGTCATGCCCGCGCGCCGAGACGGTGATGCTGACATTGGGCGTGTCGCGCAATGCGCGCGAGACGACATCGACGATCAGAAAGCCGAGCGGGATGATGCGATCGACCGACAGCACGGCCTGCGTGTCCAGCGTGCTCGAAATCCACTGGTCGCGATTGCGCAGCAGGTTCGAAATCATGGTCACGACGTCATCGAGGAACAGATCGACACGGACCGGCTGCATCTCGCCATCGGCCAGGGTGAAGCGATAGGCGGCCGACAGGACATGGACGCGGCATTCAGCGTCCGACAGCGCCAGCCTCGCCTCGCCGCGATAGTCGCGCTTGGTCAGGCCGATATAGCTCTGCACCACCTGCAGGCTGTTCTTGACCCGGTGGTGCAGCTCGCGGACGAGGAAGCGGTTGTCGTCGAGCGCGGTCTGGAGCTTGCGCTGGCGAACCTCCTGCTCATCGACCATGCCGTTAAAGGCTTCGGCCACGCTGCGGATGTCGGACGGCATGTCGTCGGCGACGACTGCCCGCGCGCTGCTCAGCGTCGAACGCGCCCGCGCGGCCGCCTCGATGCCGCGCAACCAGCGCACGCAATGCTGGTCGATCGCCCGCAGATAGACCAGGCAGAGCAGGCCAAGTGTCAGCAGCGGCGCGATCAGCAGCGTCAGGAACTGGATATAGGCGGCTCGCTCCGGCGCGCCGTCGAAGGAGGCGATGACATAAAGATCGGGGTCGGCGACCATACGGGCGACATAGGCGCGTGTTTCGCCCGAGCGGCTGGGCGCCGACCATTGCATCTGCTGGTCGGGAACCCGCGTCCGAGACGGCAGCCATGACGCATCCGCTTCACCGGAACCGCGCGCGACGACGATGTTTCCGGAGCGCGAGACGAGCGCGACGTGCATCCCCTCGCCTGCCGATCCGAAATCATAGACCTGGTCGAGCAAGGCGGGATCGATCGCGAAAAGGCCACCCGCGCCATTTGCGGCGCGGGCGCTGACAACGAGATAGGAAGTCCCGCCGATCACGGCTTGGCCATAGCGGACATCGGCGGATTCGGCCCCGCCCCACGCCGCGATCGGCGGCATCGTCTGAAGCTCGCCCGCCGTCCTCGCAAGATCGGCCGGGCTCACCCCTGCCACCTTCGACGCCGCGCAGGTCCCGTCGGGCACGGTCAGCAGCACCGCCTCGAAGCCCCTGATGCTGTCGAGCACGGTGCGCGCCGTCGCCGCGCAGTCAGCGGACAGGCCTTCGCCCTCCCGGATGGCGGCGGCCGAGGCCAGCAGGGTGCGCAATGCGCCGCGATACCAAAGCCGGGTGCGCACCGCGAAATCATCGGCGGCGCGCGCCTGCGAGAGGGCGATGGCCGCATTGACCGTGCGATAGGTGGTGAAGGCCGCGATCGCGGTCAGGCAGGCGATCGGAAGAGCGATCGCGACGAGAAGCGCCAGCAACCGCCCCCTCACCGTGCTGAAGCGCGTCAGTCTCATCCTGTGATCATGCGCATCAGATGTTGACGATCTCCGAGCCGGCGCGCTGCAACGCGGCGGCGCTTTGCCGGTCGGGCCCGAGATCGTCAAGACCACCGATGGAGAGAAGCTCGGCGAGCTTTGTGCGGGCGCGGTTCACGCGGCTCTTGATCGTGCCGATGGCGACACCGCAGATTTCGGCGGTCTCTTCATAGGACAGACCGGTCGCGCCGACCATGATCAGAACCTCGCGCTGCTCCTCCGGCAGCTTCGCCAGCGCCTTGCGGAAATCGGCGAGGTCGAGATGGCTCTCCTGATTGCCGCGCACCGCGAGACGCTCGGCATAGGTGCCCTCGCTGTCCTGCACCTCGCGCCCGCGCTTGCGGTAGAGAGAGTAGTAGGTGTTGCGCAGGATTGTGAAGAGCCAGGCGCGCAGGCTGGTGCCGGGCTCGAACTTCTCCGAATTGCCCCAGGCCTTGAGCAGGGTGTCCTGAACCAGATCGTCGGCAAGCTGCATTGAGCCCGAAAGCGATGCCGCGAATGCGCGCAGGTTCGGGATCTCCTTGATCAGCCCGTCCTTGAACTCAGTGGCGCTCATCGGCGGAGTCCCCGGCTGCGCGGTTTTCCTGCGCTTCGAGTTGCGCGAGCAGCACCAGAAACTTGTCGGGCACCGGCGCGTTGACGATGTCGTCGTAATGCGCCTTCAGCGACCGGCCGATCGATTCCTGGACCCTGGGATCCAGAAATACCTCGGCCTCGTCCGGCCCCCCGGCCTGATCGGCCATTCCTGTCTCGATTGTGCTCATCATTGCCCTCGCGCCCGAGGCGCGCCCGCTTTTCCAGCAGGTCGCACCCATGATCATCTTCAACGCACGCCGACGGGCGATCGCCCCGCCGATGGTCCGCCACTCATAAAGCATGCACTCATACGGCACAGGAACTGTCGGTTCGGGCAAAGGTTCCCGCGAAAATGGAAAATAAATCGCTTGTCAGCGGGCCACGGCCGGTGCTCATTTCCGCGCACGTGACAGAGGACGGTTATATGTCGATCGCCAAAGAAATTGCGCCCCATTTGCCATATTTGCGCCGGTTCGCACGCGCCCTCAGCGGCACGCAGGCCGGCGGCGACGCCTATGTCGTCGCCATGCTGGAAGCGCTGATTCTCGATCCGTCATCGTTTCCGCGCGATCTCAATCCGCGTGTCGGCCTCTACAGCATATTCCTGAAGCTCTGGTCGTCGGTCGGCCTCAACGTCGCACCGGGCGGCCAGGGCGAGCTTGACCGGTCCTCGGCCGAGCGCAATCTCGAAGCGCTGACGCCCCGGCCGCGACAGGCCTTCCTGCTGCGCACCGTCGAGGGATTTTCGATCGAGGAGGTGGCGCAGATCATGGATGTCAGCCCTTCGGAAGCCGCCGGCCTCGTCCAGACCGCCGGTCAGGAGATCGCCGAACAGGTTGCGACGGACGTCCTGATCATCGAGGACGAGCCGATCATCGCGCTCGACATCGAGACCATGGTCGAGGAACTTGGACACACCGTCACCGGCGTCGCACGCACCCATCGCGAGGCGATCGCGCTCGTGGCAAAGAAGCGGCCTGGCCTCGTTCTGGCCGATATCCAGCTCGCCGACGGCAGCTCGGGCCTCGACGCCGTCAACGAGATCCTGGCCTCGATCGACGTGCCGGTGATTTTCATTACCGCCTATCCCGAGCGCCTGCTCACTGGCGACCGGCCGGAGCCTGCCTTCCTGATCACCAAGCCGTTCCAGCCCGAGGCCGTGAAGGCCGCGATCAGCCAGGCGCTGTTCTTCGACCGGCGCGCCGGCCGCAAGGCCGCCTGACGCCACGAAACGCGTCTTCAAAGGCCCGCGACGCGTCCCGCGTCGCGGGCGTTTTCACGTCTGCGCGACCGGGAACAATCGCGCGCCGATGATGTTTGAGCAGGAGGTTCGGGGGCGGCGGACACGTCTTGCAGAGGAGCAACACCCATGGTGATGACGTTCGTGGCGACTGTTGTCGCCGGTGCATCGATCGCGACCGCCCTGTTCGGCGGGCTCGTTCCCAGCGACGTTCTGGCGGGCGAAGCGCTGTCGCTGGCTTTGGCCGCGACAGCCACCGCGGCAGTTGCCGGCGCATCCGCTCTGGACGGCTGAGCCGGTGCCGGGCGGACGGGACGCGTGAGGCGGTTCTGCCGCTGTCTGGCGGCTGTGATGATCGCGCTGCCGCTTCCGGCTGCCGCTCAGGGCGCTCGCGCGGACGCGGTTGTCGCTGAACCAACGCCGATGCCGCCACGCCGCCCGGCCAGCCTTCCTTCGCGCAGCAAAGCTGTCGAACCAACAGCCTCTGTCGCGCCATCCGCAGCGGAGCCGAAAACCGCTCCGGTCGGAGCGGCCAAGGATGGCGGCGCGATCGAGAGCGCGATGCCGCCGCCGCCTGTTTCGCTGTCATGCACGGTCGGTCTCTCAGCGAGCCATGGCGACGGCATCTCGCCGATCGATCCAGCGAAGTTGCATGCCGGGATAGAGGCGGGTTGCCATGTCGACGAGCCCGTTCTCGTCCGCAGGCTGACACTGCGACAGGGCGAAGCGTCTAACACGCTTGCGCTCGACCCGCCCGCGACCATGGCCTGCGAGCTTGCCGCAGCACTGGCGCGCTGGGCGCAGACCGGATTGCAGCCTTTGGCCAAGGGGCATTTCTCGCAGCGCGTCACGCGATTGCACGTCGGTGGCGGACATGAATGCCGGCGGCGCAACCGGTCGAAAGCCGGCCCGCTCAGCGAACATGCGACCGGACGTGCGCTCGACATCTTCAGCTTCGTGCTGCAGGTCGCGGAGCGTCCCGAAGCCGCGAGCAAGGCAAGAGGCGCGGCGACTTCGGACGACGGCGGAAAAACAACCACCATCAGCGTCGAACGTCCGGCGGGGCCGCAGCAGTTCTCCTTCATTGAGGCCGTCAGACAATCGGCCTGCGGGGCCTTCATGACGGTCCTAGGACCAGGCTCCGATGCGGCCCATGCCAACCATCTGCATCTCGACATCCAGGCGCGACGCTCCGGCGCCAGCCGGTTCTGCCAGTGATGGCGATGCAGCCTTATGACAGGTTGGGCCTATGCATTTCGGGGATCGCGGGGCGTACACCCTCTCCGACGGAGGAATTCCAGCGGGCGGAGATCACGGTCAACGCCTTGGTCAGGTCGCAGCCGGCCGCGATCAGCGCCTCCAGTTCCCAGAGTCGGCGCGCAATGTTTGCGTTCTCGCCGCCCGACAGGAGCGCGGAATGAACCCGACATTGGCCATACTGATGCCGAGAATCACGATCTCGACTGCGCATAACGAGCATTATCGGCCTTCCACCCGGATTTTTGATCAGCAACGCCACATATCCGGTCAGGTTCCGAGTTAAGACAGGAACTGTGGAGCGATTGCGGCGTTTTCCGGAAGCTACCACGACAGGAGATTTGCGATGTCGAACCGGCCTATCCAACCTGTCATCACCAAGGCAGGTGTCCTTGCCAAAGGACGTCTCGTGGCGCTCTCCATCGCGTCGGCCGTCTTGATGTCGGGTGTTGCCCATGCGCAGTCGGATGCACCGGCCGGTCGGCTCAGTTGCGCCGTCGGCAGCGCGATTGGTTTGGTGGTGACCTCGCAGCGTTCGATGGATTGCCGCTTCACGCCCCGGCGCGGACCGACGCAGCGTTATGTCGGCACGGTTCGCAGCTTCGGCCTTGACCTTGGGTCGATCCGCGGCAGCACAATGTCCTGGCGGGTCTATGGGCCCTATGCCCGCGCGCCGCTCGGCGCGCTCAACGGGCGTTATGCCGGGGCGAGCGCGGGCGCCTCGGTCGGCACCGGGGCGGCCGCGACGGCCCTGATCGGCGGCGCCGACAACGAGGTCAGGCTCCAGCCGCTCTCGCTGCAATCCTCGCGGGGGATCAATGTGGCGCTGGGCGTGACCGGGTTCGAGCTGACGCTCGCGCCGTCGCGGGGCCGGCGTTAACGGCCGAACGAGCCCGCAGGCTCACGTTTCGCTAACCTTGTTCCTGCAAGTTGAATCGAATGCGACGAAATCGCACGTCGATTAAGCGTGATTTCGGGAACCAAGCGCAAAGCTGTGACGTTACCCGAGCACATCACGTCTTTTGGACACATCACACCTGTTACAGTTGAGGAAAGGGAGGCTGGTAGATGTCAAATATCCGCATCCTGATCGTGGAAGACGATCCGTTCATCGCGATGGACATCGAATCGGCCGTCGCCGAACAGCTCGGCGACAAGGCCGAACTGATCATCGTCGAATCCGTGGAAGATGCCCGCCGGGCGGCCGCGTCGCGCCTGTCCTGCGCCTTGCTCGACATCGACGTCGTCGGCGGCAAGACCTTCGGCGTGGCCGAGAGCCTGCTTGCCAAGGGCACACCCTTCGCCTTCGTCTCGGGTTCGACGCCCAACGACGTGCCCCGTCCGCTTCGCGACGTCCGCTTCCTGCGCAAGCCGTTCTCGACGCGCGAGATCGCCAGCTTCGTTTCGAACGCGATCGAGACCGTTTGACCGGTTCTCAGTCCCGCTTCGGGAACGTCACCGTCACCTTCGTGCCCGGCCGCTCCGCGTGGCCGGGCACGAGCGCGTTTGCGGCCATGACGGCGCGCATGCTGCGGACCAGGCTCGCGACCACGGTCTGGCCCAGCCCCTTCGCGCCGGCCGTGGGAGGCATGCCGACGCCGTCATCCTCGACAGAAAGCGCCAGTGCCGGAGCGCCATCGAGTTCGCAGGGGGCGAAGCGGACGACGATGCGGCCCTGCAGGCCGTCGGGGAACGCATGCTTGATTGCGTTCGTCACGAGTTCGTTGACGATCACCACGTAGGACACCGCATCGCGGCCAGGCAGCCTGATGTCGTCCATCGCCAGCTCGATCTCGATCGGCCGGCCCTCGGCGGCCTTGCCGATCTCCTCCAGCAGGTCCTCCATGTAGGGCCGGGCGTCGATCTCGTCGGTCTCGATGTCGAGGCGCAGCCGCCTCTGGCCGGCCGCGATCGCCTGGATTCGGGACTGCGCCTGCGTCAGCGCGGCTGCAACGGCGGGATCCTTGCTCTGACGGCTCTGCACGTTCAGCAGCGCCGAGATCATGGCCAGGTTGTTGCCGACGCGGTGATTGACATCGCGCAGCAGCGCCTCGATGCGCAGGCGCTCGTTCTCGAGCTGTTGCGTGCGCTCGCCGACGATGCGTTCGAGCTGGGCGTTCGAGATCGCCAATGTGGCACTGCGCCGCTGGCGCTGGCGCAGCTGCGACCATGCGGCGAAGGCGAGACCCGCAAGCGCCACGATGATGCCGACGCTGGCGAGCAGCCGGCGCTGCTCCTCGCTGCGGTTGAGCGCGACCAGGCGGAGATTTTCGGCGAGCTGGATCTCCTGAACGGTCTCGCGCAACGCGTTCATCGTCACGACGCCGGCGCCCTCCGCCACTTTGGCGATCGCCTCGCTGCGCCGACCCTCCCGCGCGAGGGCGACGGTGGCGTCGAGCTCCTGCAGCTTCCCGCGCGCCTCGTCACGCGCCTCGGCGATCCGCCGGCGCTGCTCCGGGTCGTCCGAGGCGAGCCGCTCGAGCGCGTCGAGTTCCGGCATCGCGGCCGCGCGGCCGGAGGTGAAGGGCCCGAGATAGGCCTGATCGCCCGAGAGGAGATAACCGCGTTGGCCGGTTTCGGCATCGCGCATATGGCCGAGGAAGCGTTCGGCGCGCTCGCGAATCTCGATCGAATGGGACACCGCGTCCGCCGCATCGCGGGCGCGCGCATTGATCCAGACCGCCAGCAGGATGGCGACGCCGACGACGGCGATCGCGGTAATCGTGGAGGCGGCGGAGCGGAGCCTGGCTCCCAAGACCGGCATGCTGGGCAGCGCGAAGCGGCTGCGGGTCCTGATCTGAGCAGACATGGCGACCGTGTTACAGGACGCGATCCACAATCCCAATGTAAAAAGACAGGCGCCGCCGGTCGCTGGACGACGCCTGTCAGAAGGTCATGAAAGGGCCGTCAGGCCTCCTCGCCGTCATCGCCGCCGTTGAAGATCTGCTTGCCCAGCACGGCTGCGAGAACGACGGCCGCGCCCGCGAGCCCGGCCTTCCAGCCGAGACGCGAGCCCAGCAGCTTGACTGCGACCGGGGCTGCGACCAGCGCGGTCTGCGCCATCGGGCGAGCGGGCCGGCGGCGATTCTTGACGTAGGCCGCGACGCCAAAGCTGATCAGACCCGCCACGAACAATCCACCCGCGATCCACAGACTGGCGGCGACTGCGCCGTAGCGCAGCATCAGCACGGTATGGAGCGCACCCAGCGCATAGCCGCCGGCGCACAGAACAAGGAAGGCGCCAAAGCCGTAAAGCCCCAGCACCGTCAGGTTGCGCTTCACCACGCCCGAAATCTCCGAGGTTATGAAGGCTGCGATCCCCCCGAACATCGCTTATCGGGCCGACAGGAAGCCGACGAACAGGCCGATCGCGGCGGCGACGCCCAGCGCGCGCAAAGGCCGCTCCCGGATCTCGTCCTCGATCAGCTTCTGCAGGTCGGTCGCCTGTTCGCGCGCGACCTCGACCAGCTTGTCGGTATCGACCCCGGCCGAGCGCAGCCTGCCGGACACAGTCTCGGCCAGTTCCTCGGCACCGCGCGTCAGGCTCGCCTCGATCTCGCCGGCCTCACGTCTGACACTCCGCGCCGCCGCGCGGGCGGTCGATCTGGCCTTGGTCGCGACCTGCTCGGCTCCCGTCTCGATCTCGTCCTTGGCGCGCTTCGCCGCCGATGCGGCCTGGCTCTTCGCGGAATCGGTGGTCGTGGCCATGTCGTTTCGTTCCTTGTCGCTCGTCTCGATGTCAGGTCTTGGATCTGGCGACGGGCTTTCGCCCAGGACGCCGGGAATACCCGGGCTGAACGCATCTGCGGCTTGCCGGTTCCTTGCCGGTTTCTCGGCCGTTCCGCCTTGCGCCGTCCTGCGCGCCGCTCAGGCCGCCTTGGGAAGCGCCGGCTCGCCGCTCTCATCCTCGAGCTGCGCCTGCCGATAGGCCGCGAATTCCTCCTGCGCCACCATGGCGACGAGCAGGATCGGAGTCGAGAGCACAGCCCCTACCGGGCCCCACAGCCACAGCCAGAAGATGAACCCTATGAAAACGAGAAAGGGGGAAACCGTCAGGCTGCGGCCGACGAAGACCGGCGTGACTGCGTTGCCCTCGATCAGATGCACGATGAAATAGGCCGCGGCGGGCGCGATGGCGGCCAGCAGCGTCGGCGCCTCGAGCAAAGCCCCTGCGAACATCGTCACCGTGACGATGAACGGCCCAATGAAGGCGAGGTAATTCATCACGAAGGCGAGCGCGCCCCAGAACACCGGATAGGGCATGCCGGCCAGCCAGGCGATGATCGCCGTGACCACGCCCATGCCGAGATTGATCACCGTCACGAGGCCGAAATAGCGCGCGGTGCGATTCTCGATCTTCTCGAAGAAGGACCCGGCCGATTTGCGCGCGCCCCGGCCGAGGCAAAGCCGCAGGATGCGGGCCTTGAAGTGCCGCCTGGTCGCCAGCCAGAAATAGACCGTCGCGACGAAGATCAGCAGGCCGCCGGCGGCGGCCGAGGAGGAAAGCGCGATCGCCATCAGCGGGTCGCCCTGCGAAACCTCGAGTTCGGCCCCGCTCTTGCCGGTCAGCGCCGCGGCCGCGCTCTTGAGCTGGTCGAGGAGATCGACGACGGGCCGCAGCTTGTTCTGGAGCGCGGCAGCCATCTTGGGGCCCTGGTCGCTCCATGCCGCGATCGGCACCGCCAGAAGCGTCAGCGCGAAGACGATCACGCCGAGCCCGAACAGCACGACGATGGCGGCCGCCAGATGCTGCGGAACGTTGCGGCGCACGAGCCAATCGACCAGCGGACCGAGCACCAGCCCGAAGATCACGCCAGCCATGATCGGCATCGCGATGACCTTGGTCAGATGGAGCGCCGCCGTCGCAAGGATGACAAAGATGCCGATAATGGCGTAGCGGACGATGAGGTCGTGCTCTTGCGGCGTTACGTCCTCATGTGTGTCGGCGACGATCTCGGGCTCTTCCCGATAGCGCGGAAACGGCTTCCAGACAGATGAGCTGACCATGATCGTCGGTTCCAACGCGCGCGAACCGCGCCCCCCGGCGCGTCTGGAGATAGAACGTTGTGTTGGAAGGGAAAGTTCCCGGCGCTCAGTGCGCCTCGTCCCAGTTCCCGGCCGCCCTGGCATCGACCTGCAACGGAACCCTCAGCGCCAGCGCCGGGTGCGGGGCGTCCACCATCACCTTCGTGATCACCGGCAGCGCCGCCTCGACCTGCGCGTCGGGCACCTCGAAGACCAGTTCGTCATGCACCTGCAGCAGCATGCGGGCGTCGAGCTTCGCCGCCGAGAGCGCCGCGTCCATCCGAATCATGGCGCGGCGGATGATGTCGGCGGCCGAGCCCTGGATCGGCGCGTTGATCGCCTGCCGCTCGACGAAGGCGCGTTCGGACGGGTTCTTGGAAGCGACGGCGGGGAAATGGCAGACCCGCCCGAAAATCGTGGTGACGTGGCCGTTGGCCCGCACGAAGGTCTTGGTCTGGTCCATATAGTCGCGGATGCCGGGGAAGCGCTCGAAATACTTCCTGATATAGGCACCCGCCTCCTCGCGGCCGATGCCGAGCTGGTTAGCGAGCCCGAAGGCCGAGATGCCATAGATGATGCCGAAATTGATCGCCTTGGCGCGCCGGCGCACCTCGCTCGGCATGCCGGCGACCGGCACGCCGAACATTTCCGACGCCGTCATGGCATGGATGTCGATGCCGTCGGCGAAGGCCTGCCGGAGCTGCGGGATGTCGGCGATATGGGCGAGGATGCGCAGCTCGATCTGGCTGTAGTCGGCCGAGATCAGCTTGTGCCCTTTCTCGGCGATGAAGGCGGTGCGGATCTTGCGCCCGGCTTCCGTCCGGATCGGGATGTTCTGCAGGTTCGGCTCGGAAGAGGAGAGCCGGCCCGTGGTGGTCGCCGCCAGCGCGAAGGAGGTGTGGACCCGGTTGGTCTGCGGGTTCACATAGGCCGGCAGGGAGTCGGTATAGGTCGATTTCAGCTTGGCGAGTTGCCGCCATTCGAGGATCTTCGAAGGCAAGGGGTGGCCCTGCTCGGCGAGTTCCTCCAGCACGCCCGCGCCTGTCGCCCATTGCCCGGTCGCGGTCTTCTTGGCGCCCGACAAACCCATCTTGCCGAACAGGATGTCGCCGAGCTGCTTTGGCGAGCCGATCGTGAATTTCTCGCCGGCGATCTCGTAAATCTCGTCCTCCAGCCGCGCCAGAGACTGGGCAAACTCGCCCGAGAGCCGCGACAGGATCTGGCGGTCGATCGCAATGCCGCGCGCCTCCATCTTCGCCAGCACATCGACCAGCGGACGCTCCAGCGTCTCGTAGACGGTTGTCCGACCTTCCGCCGCAAGCCTCGGCTTCAGCACGCGCCAGAGCCGCAGCGTCACGTCCGCGTCCTCGGCGGCGTAGTCCGTCGCCTTGTCGAGCGCGACCTTGTCAAAAGAGACCTGCGCCTTGCCGGTGCCGGCGACCTGCGCGAAGGTGATGGTCTCATGGCCGAGATGAAGCTCGGAGAGCCTGTCCATGCCGTGGTTGTTGTTGCCGGCATCCAGCGCATAGGAGATCAGCATCGTGTCCTCGACCGGCGAGACGTCGATTCCGTAGCGCTTCAGCAGGACGAGATCGTATTTCAGGTTCTGGCCGATCTTCAGCACGCCGGGATCGACGAGCAGGGGTTTCAGCGCCGCGATAGCCTGATCGAGCGGAACCTGCCCCTCCAGCATGCCGCCGCCGAACAGGTCCGTGCCGCCGCGATGCTGCAGCGGGATGTAGCAGGCCTTGCCGGGCGCGACGGCGAGCGAGACGCCGACGAGATCGGCCTGCATCGGATCGAGCGCGCTGGTTTCCGTGTCGAGCGCGACCGCACCGGCCTCGTAGGCCGCCGCGATCCAGCGTTCGAGATCGGGAAGCGTGCGGACACATTCATATCCTGTCCGATCGATCTTGGCGTCGGCCGCCTCGGCCTTGCGGGCAGCCGCCAGATCGGCGGGCGTTAGCCAGCCATCGGCAAGCGGCGCGACGGCCGAGGCCTGCGTCGAGAGGCTGGCGGCGGCAGGCTCAGCCGGCGTCGATGACCCCTCGCCCGTATCGCCTCCGGCATAGAGCGCTTTCAACTCCGCGGCGCGCGAGCCGCCCGGGGCCAAAGCCTCGTCGGCGTCGATCGCGGAGACCTCTGCGCCATAGGCCTCGGCTACGCGTTTGGTGATGGTGGTGAACTCCATCGCCTTGAGGAAGGCGATGAGTTTTGCGGGCTCGGGCTCGCTCAGGGTCAGGTGCGACAGCGGCGTTTCGACGGCGACGTCATCGACAAGGGTTACGAGTTTTCGAGAGACCAGCACCTTCTCGACCACCTCGGGGTTGGTCAGGGTCTCGCGGCGCTTGGGCTGCTTGATCTCGCCGGCGCGCGCCAGCAGCGTGTCGAGATCGCCATACTCGCCGATGAGTTGGGCCGCCGTCTTGATGCCGATGCCGGGTGCGCCGGGCACGTTGTCGGTCGCGTCGCCGGCGAGCGCCTGCACATCGACGACCCGGTTGGGCATCACGCCGAAATACTCGACGACCTCCGGTTCCCCGATCTTTCGCTCGGCGCGAAAACCCTTGCCCTTGGCCGCGTCGCCAGACGCGGGGTCGTACATGGCGACGCCCGGCCCCACGAGTTGCATCAGATCCTTGTCGGCGGAGACGATCAGAACGTCGGCCCCGGCTTCGCGCGCCTGCCGCGCATAGGTCGCGATCAGGTCGTCGGCCTCATAGACGTCCTGCTCGACCGGGATCAGCCCAAAGGCGCGCACCGCCTCGCGCATCAGCGGGAATTGCGGGATCAGATCGGGTGGAGGGTCGGAGCGGTTCCCCTTGTAGGCCGGGTAGATCTCCTTGCGGAAGGAGTTCTCCGACTTGTCGAAGACGATGGCGAGATGGGTCGGCTTCACGCCGAGCACGCCGTCCTTGACGAACTGGAACAGCTTTGTCGCAAACAGCCGGACCGCGCCCGAGGGCAGGCCGTCGGAGCGGGCATTGTATTTCCGGTCCTGGTTGATCGACTGGAAATAGGCCCTGAAGATGAAATTCGAGCCGTCGACCAGAAAGAGATGGTCGCCGGGCTTCAGGTCGGGGGCGGCGGTCTTGATGGCTGTCTCGCTCATGGCGCGGACCATAAGCGCCGCGTGCGGAGCGGTCCATTGCGCAGGCGCGTCGATTCGCGAGATGCTGCGTCAGAAGCCGTCAGGAAGCCGCGTCATGACCGAGCATGTCTCCATGGAACTGGCCTTCGAACCGGTGCCAGAGGACCAGATGCTGCCCCGCGCCGAGGCTTTCCTTGCGCGGATGCGGAAGCGCCGCACCGTGCGCGACTATTCCGACCGGCCGGTGCCGCGCGAGTTGATCGAAACGGCGGTTAGGACAGCCGGGACTGCGCCGTCGGGCGCCAACCAGCAGCCCTGGACTTTCGTGTGCATCTCCGATCCGGAGAGAAAGCGGCTGGTTCGCGAAGGCGCGGAGGAAGAGGAGCGCGCCTTCTATGCCGGCCGCGCGGGCGAGGAGTGGCTCGACGCGCTGAGCCATCTCGGCACCGACGCCAGCAAGCCCTTCCTGGAGACGGCCCCCTGGCTGATCGCGATCTTCGCCCAACGCTGGGGCGTCGATGCGGAGGGACGCAAGATCAAGCACTATTATGTGCCGGAGTCGGTCGGCATCGCGACGGGCTTCCTGATCGCGGCCTTGCACGAGGCCGGTCTCGCCACGCTGACGCATACGCCAGCGCCGATGAACTTCCTGAACGCGATCTGCCAACGGCCCGACAACGAGAAGGCGCTCATCCTGCTCGTCGTCGGCTATCCGGCTGACCGTTGCCGTGTTCCCGCGATCGGCAAGAAGCCGCTCGCGGAGATCGCGACATTCCTGTGAGAAGGCAGCAGCTCAGCCAGCCCGGTACGGGGAAAACTATTTCTTTTTGCCGTCCGCGCCGAACTGCTTGAGATAGGCGATGAGATTCGTGATCTGAGTCTCGTCCTTCAGGCCCGGAAAGACCATCTTGGTGCCCGGCGTCACGCCGCGCGGGTCCTTGATGTAGGTGGTGAAGTTCGTCTCGTCCCAGGTCTTGTCCAGCGACTTGTAGGCAGCGGAATAGGTGTACGCTGCGGCCGTGCCTGCCTTGCGGCCGTCGAACAGGCCGTTGAGCTGAGGCCCGACGCCGTTCTTGGCCGTTTCGCCAACCTGATGGCAGGCCCTGCACTGCAGGAAGACCCGTTCTCCGGCGGCTGCATCCTGAGCCTGGGCCGTGATCGGCGCGAAGCCGATGAAACCAGCGGCGACTGCGTAGGCAAGATGTTTCATTGTGAGCATCCTCCGTAGACTTCGTCTAACTCAATTAGCGCGTCGCCGGTTCCGCGCAAGCCTTGCGGCCGGCAACAGGGTCACGTCCGCTCGGGCCGCCATCACGGCCTCGCGAGTCGCGATCCTGCGGGCGCCGATTCCGCCCGCTCGCGAGGCGACCTAAAGCGATTGCATCTCCCGCGACTCCTTCGTAGTGTATCGTTCAGTTGACAGCAATGTGTTAATCCAACTTGACACATGTGCCTAGCGACGGGGATGCGACATGCTGGAGACCCCCCTTCTCGACACCGTCTCGGTTCCCGCCGACATGCGGCGCTTCCAGCCGGAGCAATTGAGACAACTCGCCGACGAACTCCGCGCCGAGATGATCGATGCGGTCTCGGTGACGGGCGGCCATCTCGGGGCCGGGCTTGGCGTGGTCGAGCTGACCGTGGCGCTGCATCACCTGTTCGACACGCCGCGCGACACGCTGATCTGGGACGTTGGCCACCAGGCCTATCCGCACAAGATCCTGACCGGCCGGCGCGACCGCATCCGCACGCTGCGGCAGGGCGGCGGCCTCTCGGGCTTCACCAAGCGCGAGGAGAGCGAATACGACCCGTTCGGCGCGGCCCATACCTCGACCTCGATCTCGTCGGCGCTCGGTTTCGCCGTCGCCCGCGACCTGAAGGGCGAGGCCGGCCATGTCGTCGCCGTGATCGGCGACGGGGCGATGTCGGCCGGCATGGCCTATGAGGCGATGAACAATGCCGGCGCGCTCGGCAAGCGCCTGATCGTGATCCTGAACGACAACGACATGTCGATCGCGCCACCCGTGGGCGCGATGTCGGCCCATCTCGCCAAGCTGCTGTCTGGCAAAGCCTATCTCTCGCTGCGCGACCATGGCCGGCAGATGACGAAGAAGCTCGGCAAGCGGATCGATTCGACGATCACACGCGCCGTCGAGCATGCACGCGGCTACCTGACCGGCGGCACGCTGTTCGACCAGCTCGGCTTCTATTATGTCGGCCCGGTCGACGGCCATAACCTCGACCACCTGCTCCCCGTGCTGCGCAATGTCCGCGATGCGGGGCAGGGCCCGATCCTCGTCCATGTCGTGACGCAGAAGGGCAAGGGCTATGCGCCCGCCG
>LSIB01000043.1 GCA_001556025.1 Rhizobiales bacterium CCH3-A5 | reverse complement strand
CACATCCAGGCGACGAAGGCGCCCATCATGTACTGGGCGCCATGGGTGAAGTTGATGATGTTGAGCAACCCGAAGATGACCGCCAGTCCGAGGCTGAGGATGGCGTAGAAAGAGCCATTGATCAGGCCGAGCAGAACCTGGCCGAACAACGCCTGTGGCGGAATTCCGAGAAGTTCGAACATTCAGGAACTCAGATCGGTGTGGCGGTCATGGCGTCTGATTTACGCCGTCATCCCGGATCGGCACTGCCGACGCGGCTCGTCCGGGATGACGTCGATGCTGTCGCGAGGCGGGCGCTAGCCCAGCCTCACTTCTTCACCAGCGGGCACTCGCTCTCCGAGAGCGGGCGGAAGGCGGTCTCGGCCGGCAGCACGGCGAGCTGCTTGTAATAGTCCCACTTGGCTTTGGATTCGCCCGGCTTCTTGACCTCGTAAAGATACATTGGGTGCATCTTGCGGCCATCGGCGCGGATCGTGCCTTTGCCGAACAGCGTGTCGTCGGTCGGCATCTCCTTCATCTTCGCCATCACGGCGGCCGGATCCTTGGACTTTAGCTCTGCGACCGCCTTGAGATAGTGCAGCACCGCGCCGTAGACGCCGGCCTGGACCATGGACGGCATGTTGCCGTTATGGGCCTTGGCGAAGCGCGCCGACCAGGCGCGCGTGCCTTCGTCGCGGTCCCAGTAGAACGACTCGGTCAGCACGAGGCCCTGCGCGGTCTGCAGCCCGAGCGCATGCACGTCGTTGATGAAGACAAGCAGCCCGGCCAGCTTTTGCCCGCCTTGGGTGATGCCGAATTCGCCGGCCTGCTTGATCGAGTTGATGGTGTCGCCGCCGGCATTTGCCAGCCCGATCACCTTGGCCTTGGAGGCCTGAGCCTGCAGCAGGAAGGACGAGAAATCCGTGCCTGGGAACGGGGTGCGAACCGCGCCCAGCACCTTGCCGCCGTTCTTGGTCACGACGGCGGCCGTATCGCGCTCGAGCGCATGGCCGAAGGCATAGTCGGCGGTGAGGAAGTACCACGAATCGCCGCCGGCCTTGACCATCGCGCCGCCGGTGCCGTTGGCGAGCGCATAGGTGTCGTAGGTCCAATGGACGGTGTTGGGCGAGCAGGCCTTGTTGGTCAGGTCGGACGAGGCCGCGCCCGAATTCAGGAAGATCTTGTTCTTGTCCTTGGTGATCTGGTTGATCGCCAGCGCCACAGAGGAAGTCGGCACGTCGGTGATCACGTCGACATTGTCGGTGTCGTACCATTGCCGGGCGATGTTGGAGCCGACATCGGGCTTGTTCTGGTGGTCGGCCGAGACGATCTCGACCTTGAGGCCCTTCTCGGCCGCCTTGAAGTCCTCGACCGCGAGGCGCGCTGCCACGGCGGAGCCCTCGCCGGTGAGATCGGCATAGAGGCCGGAGCGGTCGTTCATCACGCCGATCTTGATCGAGACCTGCGCGAGCGCGGGTGCGGAGACCAGAGCGGCGAAGGCGGTGGTGGCGAGCAATGTCTTGAGTTTCATGCGTGTCTCTCCCTGAGATGGCGTCGGTTTCGACATGGTTTCTTGTTGGCGACGGCGGTTGCGCTAGGCTTGTCGGCTCAAACTCCGAGATAGCCGTGGAGCTTGTCGATATTGGCGTCGAGATCGGCGTTGGCGATCATGTCGATCACCTTGCCCTGCTCGACGACATAGTGCCGGTCGGCGACCGTCGCGGCGAAGCGGAAATTCTGCTCGACCAGGACGATGGTATAGCCGTCCTGCTTGAGCTTGCGGATCGTAGCCCCGATCTGATCGATGATGACAGGCGCAAGCCCCTCGGTCGGCTCGTCGAGCAATAGCAGATGCGCGCCGGTGCGCAGGATGCGGCCGATCGCCAGCATCTGCTGCTCGCCGCCCGAGAGCTTGGTGCCCTGGCTCTTCAGCCGCTCCTTGATGTTGGGGAAAAGCTCGAAGATCTGCGGCAGGGAGAGCCCGCCGGGCCGGACCTGCGGCGGCAGCAGCAGATTCTCCTCGACGCTGAGCGAGGCGTAGATGCCGCGCTCTTCCGGAACATAGCCGATGCCGAGCCGCGCGATCGTCCGCGATGGCAGACCGATCGTCTCCTTGCCCTCGAAGGAGACCGAGCCCTTGCGCCTGGCCATCACGCCCATGATCGACTTCAGCGTCGTGGTCTTGCCGGCGCCGTTTCGGCCGAGCAGCGTCACCACCTCGCCCGGCGCGACATCGAGATCGATGCCGTGCAGGACATGGCTTTCGCCATACCAGGCCTCGAGCCCGCGCACGCTGAGCAGCGGCGCGGCGCCGGCGGCGACCGGCTTCGCCATGGTCGCCTCAGTGAGCATGGCCGACTCCTGACCCGATATAGGCCTCGATCACGCGCGGATCCTTGGATACGGCGGCGTAATCGCCTTCGGCCAGCACCTGCCCGCGCGCCAGCACAGTTATCCTGTCCGACAGCGAGGCGACGACCGAGAGATTGTGCTCGACCATCAGGATGGTGCGGTTGACCGCGACCTTGCGGATCAGCGCCTCGATCCGCTCGACATCCTCGCGGCCCATGCCGGCCATGGGTTCGTCGAGCAGCATCATCTCGGGGTCAAGCGCCAGCGTCGTCGCGATCTCG
Organism: Rhizobiales bacterium CCH3-A5; assembly: GCA_001556025.1. GTDB lineage: Bacteria > Pseudomonadota > Alphaproteobacteria > Rhizobiales > Beijerinckiaceae > Allobosea. Next base: position 30,631 of record LSIB01000043.1, on the reverse strand, counting down.
AGCGCGCGCTTGCGGCCATAGGACAGCTCCACCGCCGGCAGCTCGGCGAAGGCTGACAGGCCGACCGCGTCGACCAGCCGCAGCGCCTCGTCGTCGAGCGGCTTCAGCACCGCCTCCGAACGCCAGAAATCGAACGAGTCTCCACGCTTGCGCTGCAGCGCGATGCGCACATTCGTCTTGACCGAAAGCTGCGGAAACACCGCCGAGATCTGGAAGGACCGAACCAGCCCGAGCCGCGCGATCTCGGCCGGCTTTTCGCGCGTGATGTCGCGGCCGTTATAGACGATCGCGCCCTTGCTGGGGCTAAGGAACTTGGTCAGCAGGTTGAAGCAGGTCGTCTTGCCCGCGCCGTTGGGGCCGATCAGCGCATGGATCGAGCCGCGCCGGACCTTGAGGTCGACGCCGTTGACGGCTGTGAAGCCGCCGAAATCCTTGGTCAGGCCGGACGTCGACAAAATCGTGTCGTCAGCCATGGAAAAAGCCGCAAGCCGTCATCGCATTCTTCTTTTTGAGTTCGTTCCCTCTTGATCGCGATGCTGCACTGCGCCTGTTGCAGGTGTCAACGCCGCCTCTCGCGAGGAAGGGAGGGGGCTTAGGCGGCAATCGCGCGATCGCCGCGACATTGTCTTCATGAACCTGAATGGCGCTGCTTTACACTAAGGGAAGTTCGGGCGAAAATGCGCTTCTGCATTTCGTACATTGCGCCGGACCTGCTGGAAGCGCCTGCCTCCTTTTGCGTCAAAGCGGGAGGCGCGGCGGAATGATGGGGATCAACATGCGCGCGACCATGTCGTCTATGCTCGCCGCGGCTCGCGCCAGCGTGACCGCTCTTGTTTTCGTGTTTCTTGTCGCGCAGGCGGCGGGCCCCGCCGTCGCCGCACCGGAAGAGCGCCGCGTCGCGCTCGTCATCGGCAATGGCGCCTATACCAGCGTGCCCCCGCTCGCCAATCCGACCCGTGACGCGAAGGCGATGGCGGCCGCGCTGAAGCGGCTGGGCTTCGAGGTCGTCGAAGGCTACGACCTCTCCATGGACGCGATGCGCACCACGGTGCGCGACTTTGCGACCAGCCTCGACGGCGCCAAGGCCGGGCTCGTCTTCTATGCCGGCCACGGCATCGCCGTCGGCGACGAGAACTATCTTCTTCCCGTGGACGCGGCGCTGAAATCCGAGGCCGATCTCGATTTTCGGGCCGTCAACGTACATCTCATCCTGCGCCAGATGCAGCGCGACGAGCGGGTCAACATCGTGATCCTCGACGCCTGCCGCGACAATCCGTTCACCTCGCAGCTCGCGGGTCGGTCCCGTTCCGTCTATCGCGGCCTGACCGCGATCGAGACGCAGTCGGCGTCCGGCATCCTGATCGCCTTCGCCACCGATCCGCGCTCGGTCGCGCTCGATGGCGAGCGCGACGGCAACAGCCCGTTCACCGCCGCCCTGCTCAAGCATATCGAGACCAGCGAGGTCTCGATCACGACCGTGATGGACCGTGTCCGCGCCGATGTCTGGGAATCGACCGGCCGCAAGCAGAAGCCCTGGACGAACTCCTCGATCATCGGCGAGTTCAAGATGAACCCCTCGGTCAAGATCTCGTCGGTCGATCCCGCCATCGCGATCCCGCCGCCGACCCTGCCGGCGGCTCCCGTCGGCCTCGACCGGAGCCAGCTCGACATCAAGATGTGGGAAGCTGCCGACCGCGGCAATTCGACGGCCGATTTCAGGGCCTATCTCGACGCATTTCCGAACGGCCAGTTCGCCGCCTTCGCGCGCAACCGCCTGGCCAGGCTGCAGGAAACTGCCGCGGCGCCGCCGGCGGCCGCGCCCGCCCCAGCGTCGGCCGCGCCGGTCACGGTTGCAGCCCTAACAGCCGCCGCTGTCGGGGCTGGGGCCGGAGCAGCGACGGTCGCGTCGCGTGCGCCCTCACCCGACGAGGCGCTGAAGGGCGAGGTCGGCTCGGTGCAGACCGAAGCCGCGATGAAGCTCAACGGCAAGATGCGGCGCGAGCTGCAGACGCGGCTGCGCGCCAGCGGCTTCAAGCCCGGGCCGCAATCTGCGAATTTCGGCGAAAGTCAGCGCCGGGCCATACGCGACTGGCAGGCCTCGCGCGGCATCCCGGCGACCGGCTTCTTCACCGCCATGCAGGCCACCGCCCTCAACGTCCAGAGCGAGCAGGCCTATCGCAAGCTGCTCGCCGCCGAGCAGCCGCCGCCGAAAACCGCGCCCGTGCGCCGGCAGCGCGAGGCGGTCGAACCGGCCGCGACCCGCCGTGTCGTTCGGGAGCGCGTTGACCGCACCGGCGATTACGAATACGGCGCGCAGCCGGTCTATCGCGGCCGGGTGCGGGACCGCTCGCTGCCTGACGATGGCGGGGCCGGCGCGGCCGCCGTCGGTCAGATCATCGGCGGCGCCATCTTCGGCGGAATCACCGGCATCCGCCGCCGATAGGGCTCAGCGCGCCAGCGCGGCCGCGAAGACGGCCGCGATCTCGCGCAGACGTGTCGCATAGATGTCGTGCGAGAGGCCCGTGACAGGCTTGGCACCGGCGGCTGCCCGCATCAGCGTGGCGACGAAGTCGGTTCTGGATAGGCCGCTGCGCTCCAGCGAGATCGTACCCTCCGCCTCGGCGGACTCGATCAGCATGGTGACGTGGCGTGCGAAGATCGCCTCGAACGCCTCGACCTCCGCGCCGGCGATGCTCAGCATGACGGATTTGAGTTCGACGAGATGCTCGCCTGATCCGAAACAGGCATAGCCCGTGCCGTAATGGGCATCGAGCAGGGCTGCGAGCTTGGCCGCGAAGGGCGCGGGGCGCGCCATCACCGCCGCGCAGCGCGCCTCGACGCTCCGGCCGATCAGCGCCAGCATCGCCCGGAAGACGTCGTCCTTGCCCTTGAAATGCAGGTAGAGCGTCGCCTTGGCGAGCCCGGCCTCGCGGGCGATGTCGTCCATCGACGAACGCTTGAAACCATAGCGCGCGAAACGCCGCAGCGCCGCCTCCGCGATCTGATCGACGCGGGTGATCGCCTCGTCGGAAGCCGTCATGGAACAATCGCTATGATCAGCCATTCTCGATCTTGACGAATTCCAGGGTTTGGGCGACAATCCTGATTAGACTAAAATTGTCTATGCAGTCTATTTTCGTGCCCGGATGAGCCTGCTGGCATCGCTTATGTCAGATCGGCCGGTCGAAATCGACCCGTCATTCCGCCGCGCAGCCCCGCATCGACGACGCGGTCACACGCGATTTTCTGCAAACCCGAGCCACCCGCGAGGCAGCCATGGCCCACACAATCAAGGTCAACGGAGCGACGCACAGCGTCGATATCGATGACGACACGCCCCTGCTCTGGGCGCTGCGCGACAATCTCGGCCTGACCGGCACGAAGTTCGGCTGCGGCGTCGCGCAGTGCGGCGCCTGCACCGTCTATGTCGACGGCAAGCCGATGCGTTCCTGCGTCACGCCGGTCTCGGCGCTCGAAGGCCGCGAGGTCACCACGATCGAGGCGCTCGCCGGCCGCGAGGCCGACGCCGTGCAGAAGGCCTGGACCGCAGGCGACGTGCCGCAATGCGGCTATTGCCAGTCCGGCCAGGTGATGAGCGCGGTGGCGCTGCTCAAGGAAATCAAGAAGCCGACCGACCGCGACATCGACCTCGCCATGAACGGCAACATCTGCCGCTGCGCGACCTATGCCCGCATCCGCTCGGCGATCCACGACGCCGCCCGCACGCTGGAGGGCTGACGATGACCGCTCACGACATCAACCTCTCCCGCCGCTCGCTTCTCACGGGAGCCGGCGCGCTCGTCATCGGCGTCAGCCTGCCGCGCGGGGCGAAGGCCCAGTCCGGCGCGGCCCAGGCCTTCCGCCCCGCCGGTGGCGCGGCGGCGTTCGCGCCAAACGCCTTCGTCCGTGTCGGAGCCGACGACAGCATCACCGTGCTGGTCAAGCATATCGAGTTCGGCCAGGGCCCGTTCACGGGGCTGGCAACCCTCGTCGCCGAGGAGATGGACGCCGACTGGAGCCAGATGCGCGCCGAGCATTCGCCGGCCGACGTGAAGCTCTACGCCAACCTCGCCTTCGGCGTGCAGGGCACCGGCGGCTCGACCGCCATCGCCAACTCCTGGGAGCAGATGCGCAAGGCGGGCGCCACGGCGCGCGCCATGCTGGTGCAGGCCGCCGCCGACGCCTGGAAGGTGCCGGCCGCCGAGATCACCATCGAAAAAGGTGTGATGAAGCACACCTCCGGCAAGCAGAGCGGGTTTGGAGCCTTCGCGGAGGCCGCCTCGAAGCTGCAGGCTCCGGCCGACGCGCCACTGAAGCAGGCCGCCGACTACCGGCTGATCGGCAAGGAGGGCGCGGTCAGGCGCCTCGATTCGGCCGACAAGTCGCGCGGCAAGGCGCAGTTCGCCATCGACATCAGCGCGCCGAACATGCTGACCGTCGTCGTCGCCCGCCCGCCGCGCTTCGGCGGCAAGGTCGGCAGCTTCGACGCCTCGGCCGCGCTGAAGGTAAAGGGCGTCGTCGATGTCAAGGAGATCGGCTCGGGCGTCGCGGTCTTCGCCACCGGCATGTGGCCCGCGATCAAGGGCCGCGAGGCGCTCAAGGTCACATGGGACGAGAGCGCGGCCGAGAAGCGCGGCAGCCGCGAGCTGATCGCCGAGTATCGCGCGCTCGCCCGCACGCCGGGCAAGAGCGCCGGCAAGCATGGCGACGCCGAGGCCGTCCTCGCCAAGGCCGAGAAGGTCATAGAGGCGGAATATGTCTTCCCCTATCTGGCGCATGCGCCGATGGAGCCGCTCGACGGCTATCTCGAATGGAACGCACAAGGGGCGCTCGCCCGGTTCGGCAGCCAGTTCCAGACCACCGAGCACCAGACGATCGCAACGATCCTCGGGCTACCTCCCGAGAAGGTGCAGCTCGAGACCATGCTGGCCGGCGGCTCCTTCGGCCGGCGCGCGCAGGTGTCCCAGCATCTCGCGGCAGAGCTCGCCATGGTGGGCAAGGCCATCGGCCCCAACCGGCCGGTCAAGCTGGTCTGGACCCGCGAGGACGATCTGGCCGGCGGATACTATCGCCCGCTCTTCCTGCATCGCATGCGCGGCGCGGTGAAGGACGGCAGGATCACGGCCTGGAGCAACAGCATCGTCGGCCAGTCCTTTTTCCTCGGCACGCCCTTCGAGGCGATGACGGTCAAGGACGGTATCGACGCGGTGATGGTCGAGGGAGCGGCCGAACTGCCCTATGAGATCGCCGATTTTGCCTGCGAGGTTCATGTCCCCAAGGTCGGCGTGCCGACGCTGTGGTGGCGCTCGGTCGGCCATACCCACACGGCGTATGCTGTCGAGGCCTTCGTCGACGAGTTGCTGCAGGCGGCGGGGCAGGATCCGGTCGCGGGCCGTCTCGCCATGATGGGCAAGGAGCCGCGCTTGGCCGGCGTGCTGAAGGCGGTGGCGGAACTGGCGAAATGGAATGGGCCGGACGCCGGAAACGGCCGCATGCGCGGCGTGGCGGCGGTCGAGAGCTTCGGTTCCTTCGTCGCGCAGATCGCCGAAGTCTCGCTCGAAAATGGCGAGCCGAAGGTCCACAAGGTCTGGTGCGCGGTCGATTGCGGCGTCGCGATCAACCCCGACATCATCCGCGCCCAGATGGAGGGCGGCATCGGCTTCGGCCTCGGCCACGCGCTCTATGGCGAGATCACGCTGGATGCCGGCCGCCCGGTGCAGGCGAATTTCGACACCTATCGCTCGCTGCGCATCCACGAGATGCCAGCCGTCGAGGTCGTGATCGTGCCCTCGGCCGAAAAGCCGACCGGCGTCGGCGAACCCGGCGTGCCGCCGATCGGGCCGGCGGTCGCCAATGCGCTGGCCCGCCTCGGCCAGATGCGGCCGAGGCAATTGCCGATGGTCGGAGGAAGCGTCTGATGATGATCCGTAAATTCGCTCTCGCGGCGTCGGCTGCTCTCGCACTCGGCGTAGGCGGCACGGCGCTGACGCTGGCGCAGACTCCAACCACTGCGCCCACGCCGGCCTCCGCCCTGCGCGGCCCGTCGAGCTTCGCCGGCATCGCTGACCGGCAGGCCCGCTCGGTCGCGCTCTTCGGCGAGATCGGCAAGGTGTTGACCCATCCGCGCTGCGTCAACTGCCATCCGGCGACGGAACGCCCGCGCCAGACCGATGCGATGACCCTCCACCAGCCGCTGGTGGTGCGCGGCAAGGACGGCCATGGCGCGCCGGGGATGGAATGCACGACCTGCCACGGCAAGCAGAACTTCGACCCCGGCCGCGTGCCGGGCGACCCGCACTGGCATCTCGCGCCGGCCTCGATGGCCTGGGAGGGCAAGTCGCTGAAGGAGATCTGCGAGCAGGTGAAGGACACCAGCCGCAATGGCGGCAAGGACATGGCCGCGCTGATCAAGCACGTCACCACCGACTCGCTGGTGCTCTGGGGCTGGAATCCCGGCCCCGGCCGCGAGCCCGCCCCCGGCACGCCGGCCCAGTTCGGCGCGCTGATGCAGGCCTGGGCGGATACCGGCGCGGCCTGCCCGGCCTCCTGATGCGGTCGCCAGAGTTCCGCTTCTTGCTGCGAAGCGGAACTCCGGTGGACCCGTTCGACGACTCTATGTTGCAACCGCACCATCGGCTCGGCTAGTGCTGTAGGACTGCTCCGGCACCCCCGATCACAGCGGCAAAGGCAACGCGATGTCGAAGAAGGTTTTCCCCGACGCCAGGGCGGCTCTGGCCGGCGCGATCAAGGACGGCATGACGATCTGCGCCGGCGGCTTCGGCCTCTGCGGCATTCCCGACATCCTGATCGAGGCGGTGCGCGAGAGCGGCGCGAAGGATCTGACCGTCGTCTCCAACAATGCCGGCATCGACGGCGCGGGCCTCGGCATCCTGCTGGAGACCCGTCAGATCCGGAAGATGATCTCGTCCTATGTCGGCGAGAACAAGCTCTTCGCCCAGCAGTATCTCGCCGGCGAACTCGAACTCGAATTCACGCCGCAGGGCACGCTGGCCGAGCGCATCCGCGCCGGCGGCGCGGGCATTCCGGCCTTCTACACCAAGACGGGCGTCGGCACGCTGGTCGCTGAGGGCAAGGAGGAGCGCGTCTTCGACGGCGAGCGCTACATCATGGAGCGCGGCATCTTCGCCGACATCTCGCTGGTCCATGCCTGGAAGGGCGACACCGAGGGCAACCTCGTCTACCGCAAGACCGCCCGCAATTTTAACCCGATGATGGCCACCGCCTCGCGCATGACGATCGCGCAGGTCGAGAATCTGGTGCCGGCCGGCGAGATCGACCCCGACCACATGCACACGCCCGGCATCTTCGTGAAGCGGATCGTCCACGTCACCAACGCGGCCAAGCGCATCGAGCAGCGCACCACCCGCAAGCGCGCGGCTTAAGGAGTTTAAGGTCATGGCCTGGACACGCGAACAGATGGCCGCCCGCGCGGCGAAGGAACTCAAGGACGGTTTTTACGTCAATCTCGGCATCGGCATTCCGACGCTGGTCTCCAACTACATCCCCGACGGCATGACGGTTCAGCTCCAGTCGGAGAACGGCATGCTCGGCATGGGCCCGTTCCCCTATGAGGGCGAGGAAGACCCTGATCTGATCAACGCCGGCAAGCAGACCATCACCGAACTCAAGACGACGAGCTATTTCTCCTCAGCGGATTCGTTCGGCATGATCCGCGGCGGCCATATCGACCTCTCGATCCTGGGCGCCATGCAGGTCGCGGAGAACGGCGACCTCGCCAACTGGATGATCCCGGGCAAGGTCGTGAAGGGCATGGGCGGGGCGATGGACCTCGTCGCCGGCGTCAAGAAGGTCGTCGTGGTGATGGAGCATGTCGCCAGGAACAAGGATGGCACCGAGTCGCCCAAGCTCCTCAAGGCCTGCGACCTGCCGCTGACGGGCGCGGCCGTCGTCGACATGGTCATCACCGATCTCGGCGTGTTCTCGATCGACGAGAACGGCGGGGGGATGAGCCTGATCGAGCTCGCCGAGGGCGTCTCGCTCGACGAGATCAAGAGCAAGACGGAGGCGGCGTTCAAGGTCGCGGCGTAGCTGCCGGCCATGTCCGTCATGGTCGGCCTTGCGCCGACCATCCACGTCTTCGTTCGACGGGCAAATCACCGCCCCATCTCCCACCCTGACCGCACCAGCTCAGGCACCTCGCTCTCTTCCACCGGATACCCGACGCACAGCCAGGCGATCAGCTTCCAGCCCGACGGCGCGCCCAGCGCCGCGCTCACCGCCTCCGGCTCCAGGATCGAGACCCAGCCGACGCCGACGCCGGCGACCCGCGCCGCCAGCCAGAACTGCGTGATCGCGGCGACGACCGAATAATCCAGCATCTCCGGCATGGTCTTGCGCCCAAGCCCATGGCCTTGGGCCGTGCCATGGTCGCAGAATACCGCGATCTGTTCGGGCGCCTCGCGCAGGCCTTCGAGCTTCAGCGACGCGTAGAGCCTGGCCCGCTCGCCCTCGTATTCCGCCAGCGCCTCGGCGTTGCAGCGCGCGAAACTCTCCCGGACCGCCTCGCGCTGCGCCTCGTCGCGCACGCGAACGAAACGCCAGGGCTGGGAATGCCCCACCGAAGGCGACAGCGCCGCCTGCGCCAGGAACCGCTCGATCAGCCCGTCCGGCAAAGGCTCGCGCCGGAAGCGCCGGACATCGCGCCGCCATGCGAGCAGCTCGGCGAATCTGTCGGCGAAGGCCGCGTCGAAGACGGGCGGCGTCCCGCTCACGTCGCCACCGCGATCGCATGGAAGAACGAGCCGGTGACGTTGCCCCGTCGGCTGCCGGCCGGCGCGGCTTGCGAGCCATGTGGATCAGTGACCATCGCGAAGGGCGGATCGTCGCCCTGCGCCACGATCGTGGCGTAATGGAACTCGTGCCCGGTCAGGCCCACGCCCGCCGCTCCGAGCGGTCCGCCTGCCTGCAGCACGGCGCGGCGATAGCCCAGATTCATCTTCCGCCTCGCAAAGGAGGTCTCGACGCCGAGCAGGCCGGCCATGGCATGGCTGACGCCGTCGGCGTCGATCAGGCTCCGGCCCAGCACCATGTAGCCGCCGCACTCGCCATGGACCGGTCGCGTCGCGGCGAAGTCGCACAGGCCCGCGAGGAAGCGCGATGCTCCTGCGATCGTTCCGGCATGCAGTTCCGGATAGCCGCCCGGCAGCCAGCAGGCGTCGCAGCCATCCGGCGGCGGCTCGTCGGCCAGCGGCGAGAACGGCACGAGCTCCGCTCCGGCCGCCCGCCAGCCCGCCTCCACATGGGGGTAGACGAAGGAGAAGGCGGCGTCGCGCGCGATCGCGATGCGCCGCCCGGGCGCGGGCAGGGCGGGCGTGGCCCCGGACGGGGCCGTCATCGCCGTCGCGCCGGCGGCCGCCACCAGCGCATCGAGATCGACCGCGAGCGACACCGCGTCCGCCAGCGCCTCCAGCCGCTGATGCAGATCCTGCGTTTCGCCGGCCTGCACCAGTCCCAGATGCCGCTCGGGCAGGATCAGGCTCGCCTCGCGCGGCAGGCCGCCCAGCACCGGCAGTCCGATCCGCGCCATGCCCTGCCCGACGAGCCGCGCGTGCCGCTCGCTCGCGACCTTGTTGAGGATCACGCCGGCTATGGTGATGCGCGGGTCGTAATGGATGCAGCCGAGCGCGATGGCGGCAGCCGATTGCGCCTGTCCCGAGACGTCGATGACGAGCACGACCGGCCAGCCCAGAAGCACCGCGATGTCGGCGCTCGCGCCCGTATGGCCCTCGGCGCCGGGCACGCCGTCGAACAGGCCCATCGAGCCCTCGGCGATGACGAGATCGGCATGGTCGGCCGCGTTCAGCGCGATCCGCGCCAGCAGCGCCTCGGGCATGGCGAAGCTGTCGAGATTGGCGCTTGGCGCGCCCGTGGCGGCTGCGTGGAAGGCCGGGTCGATATAGTCCGGCCCGCATTTCAGCCCGCGCACGATGAGCCCGCGTCGCACCAGCGCACGCTGGAGCCCCAGCGTGATCGTGGTCTTGCCGGAACCGGAGCGCGGTGCGGCGATGATGAGCCCGCGAGCGCTCATGGCCGCGCCTCGACGACACGCTGACGCCGGCACCCGCCTGCGCTATGCAGGCCCTCATGATCGAGAAGCCCAAGCCTGGCCCAGGAGACGGCGAATTGCGGCGCGGCTGGACGACCGGGGCCTGCGCCGCGGCCGCCGCCAAATCCGCATTCGCCGGCTGGGTGACGGGACAGTTCCGCGATCCCGTCGCGATCACGCTGCCGGGCGGCCAGCAGCCTGCCTTCGCGCTGGCGCGCCATACGCGACATGACGACGGCGCTGAGGCGGGCATCGTCAAGGATGCCGGCGACGATCCCGACGTCACACATGGTGCGACGGTGATCGCCCATGTCAGCCCGGCCCCGCCCGGCTCCGGCATCGTCTTCCGCGCTGGCGATGGCGTCGGTACCGTCACCCTGCCCGGCCTGCCGCTGGCGGTCGGCGAGCCAGCGATCAATCCCATCCCGAGGCAGATGATCGCGCAGGGGCTGGCGGAGATTCAGGCTGAAATCGGCGGCCCGCGCGACGTCACCGTGACGCTCGCCATTCCCGGCGGCGAGGCGATCGCGCGGAAAACCATGAACCCGAGGCTCGGCATCGTCGGCGGCCTGTCGATCCTCGGCACGACGGGGATCGTCATCCCCTTTTCCTGCGCGGCCTGGATCCACTCGATCCATCGCGGCATCGACGTCGCCCGCGCCACCGGGTTGGAGCACGTCGCCGGCGCGACAGGGGCGACCTCCGAGGCCGCCATCGCGCGCCTGCACGGCTTGCCCGAGCAGGCCTTGATCGACATGGGCGATTTCGCCGGGGGCATGCTGAAATATCTGCGCCAGCACCCTGTCCAGCGCGTCACGGTGGCCGGCGGTTTTGCAAAAATGGTCAAACTCGGGCAGGGCATGCTCGACCTGCATTCCCGCGCCGGCCCGGTCGATCTCGCCTGGCTCTCCGATCGTGTCCGCGAGGCGGGTGGGGCCGAGGCCTTGGCTGCCTGGGTTCCGCAGGCCAATACGGCGCTGGAGGTGCTTCAGCGCGCGCAAGGCGCGGGTCTGCCGCTCGCTGACATCGTCGCGCAACACGCCTGGAGCAGCGCCGCGCGCATGCTCGGCGTCGAAGCCGAACTGGAGATCGCGGTCTTCGACCGTGAGGGCGGACTGGTGGCGCGGACTCCGTTCCGCAAGGTCGGTTAGCAGCCTCACACCCCGCCTCCCGGCCTGAAGCGGCGGTCATATCCCGTCGCGTAGAGCGCGCTTTCGCCGAAATCCTCCGCGCCGAGCGCAGGCCCGACCAAGATGAGCGCTGTCCGCTCCAGCCCAGCCTCGCGGACTTGGCTCCCAATCGTCGCCAACGTGCCCCGCAACACGCGCTCGTCGGGCCATGAGGCCCGGAAGACGATCGCGACCGGGCAATCCGGCCTGTAGAACGGCGTCAGTTGCGAGACGACCCGGTCGATCACATGGATCGAGAGATGGATCGCCAGCGTTGCTCCCGTCGCGGCGAACCGGCTGAGCGTCTCGCGCTCCGGCATCGCCGAGGCGCGGCCCGAGGTTCGCGTCAGCACCAGCGATTGCGCCACGCCCGGCAGCGTTAGCTCGCGCTTCAGGGTGGCGGAAGCGGCCGCAAAAGCCGGCACGCCGGGCGTCACCGTGTAGGGGATGCCGAGCGCATCGAGCCGGCGCATCTGCTCCCCGCAGGCGCTCCAGATCGAGAGATCGCCCGAATGCAGCCGCGCCACGTCCTGTCCGGCTGCGTGGGCCGCCTTCATCTCGGCGAGGATCGCGTCGAGGTCGAGGGGAGCCGTGTCGACGATGCGCGCGCCGGGCGGGCACCAGTCGAGCATCGCCCCGGGGATCAGCGAACCGGCATAGAGACACACCGGCGATGCCGCGATCAGGTCGCGTCCGCGCAGGGTAATGAGGTCGGGCGCGCCGGGGCCAGCGCCGATGAAATGGATCGTCACGACGCTGCCCTCGCCAGCGCGCAGGTGACGCGCGCGGTCGCGATGCGCGGCTGGACCAGCACCCCGCCCGGCCCTGCGGCGGCGAGCGCGGCGGCCTCCGCCACCGAGCCGACGCCATAGAGCGAGGCGATCCGCGTCGAGCGCGTTGCGCAAGCCGCCTCGAAACCCTTCAGCGCCTCGTCTGGAATGGCGACGAGTTCGGCATGGCGCGCCGTGGCGAGCGCGAGCAGGCCGGGCTCGGCGCTGCGGGCGGCGAGCGTAGCGATGCGCGGCAACGCTGACTGCGCGAGCCCTGCCGCCGCCAGCGCCTGGTCGAGACACGCGGCGATGTCGGCCTCGGACGTACCCGGCCGCAGGCCGATGCCGGCGATGAGGCGGCCTTCGCTCACGGCTTCGCCACGCGCCATTGCGTTACCGGCATGGCGCTGCGCCAGCCATGGAGCGGGCCGACCCTGTCCAGATGGGCGACGCCAAGCCGGCGGAGCGATCCACCATGGCTCTGGAACAGCGCGGCCAGCCGGGCCTCGCCCTCCAGCGTCACGACATTGGCGACGAGCCGCCCGCCGGACTTGAGAGCGGCCCATGCCGCCTCGAACAGGCCGGCGTCGCCGATCCCCCCGCCGATGAAGACGGCGTCCGGCGCTGGCTGTCCCGCGAGACTCGCCGGGGCCGCACCCTCGACGATCTCGACCGGCAACGCGCCGAGCGCCAGCCGGTTGGCGGCGATGCGCCGCGCCCGTTCCGGCTTCTCCTCGAAGGCGATGGCGCGGTTGCGCGGATGCGCCAGGCACCATTCCAGCGAGATCGAGCCCGAGCCCGCCCCGACATCCCAGAGCCGTTCGCCGGCACGGGGCGCAAGGCCCGACAATGTGATGGCGCGGATGTCGGCTTTTGTGATCTGCCCGTCATGGGCGAACCAGTCTTCGTCGAGGCCGGTCGCCAGCGGCAGGATGCGGGCGTCGCGGGCGGGCACGACCTCGACCGCGATCAGGTTGAGCGGGTCGATCCCGTCGAGCACAAACGCTTCGACGGTGGCGCAGCGGATGCGCTCGCGCGGGCCGCCCAGCGCCTCCAGCACTGTCAGACGCGAGCCCGCCATGCCGCGTTCAGCGAGCAGCGCCGCGAGTTTGGCCGGCGTCGTGCTATCCCATGAGAGCGCGAGCACGCGCGCGCCCGGCTGCAGATGCGGTACGATGCGCTCCAGCGCCCGGCCATGCAGCGAGACCAGCGCGCACTCGGACTGCGCCCAGCCGAGCCGCGCGCAGGCGAGCGAGAAGGCCGATGGCTGCGGGAACACCTGCATCTCGGCGGCGGGGACCATCTCAGCAAGCTGCACGCCGACGCCGTAATGGAACGGATCGCCCGAGGCGAGCACACAGACGCGCCGGCCGCGACGCGCCAGGATGGCTGGAAAGGCCTCGGTGAGCGGGCTCGGCCAGGCCAACGTCTCGGCATGGAGCGGGCCAGCCAGAGCCAGATGCCGCGCCCCGCCGACCACCAGTTCGGCTGCGTCCAGCGCGGCTTCCGCCGCGCGCGACAGGCCGGCGCGCCCATCCTCCCCGAGGCCGACCAGGCTGAGCCATGGGGTCGTCGCAGGCCCGCTCGACAGTGCGGGCGATTCAGGCGAGAACAGCGTCATGACCGTCCTCATCCTCGGCGGCACGAGCGAAGCAGTCGCGCTGGACCAGCATCTCGCTGATCAGGCCCCCGACATTCGCGCCATCGTCTCGCTCGCGGGCCATACCTCCGACCCCCGCCCGCTGAACCTTCCCGTCCGCATCGGCGGATTCGGCGGCATCAGTGGCCTGCGGCGCTATCTGGCGGAGGAGGGCGTCGTCGCCGTGGTCGACGCCACGCATCCCTTCGCGGCGATCATGCCCTATCACGCGCAGGCCGCCTGCAAGGCCGAGAACGTGCCGCTGCTCGCAATCCGGCGCCAGCCATGGCGACCGCGCGAAGGCGACCGCTGGCGCTCCGTGCCCGATATGGAGGCCGCCGTTGCCGCGCTGGGAGCTGAGCCTAAGCGCGTCTTCCTCACCGTCGGCCGGCTCGAACTGCCGGCCTTCGCCGATGCGCCGCAGCATCGCTATCTCGTGCGCGTCATCGAACCGATCGGCGATCGCCTGCCCCTGCACGATGTCACGGTCATCCAGCAGCGCGGCCCATTTCATGCCGACGACGAGGCGGACCTGATGGCGCGCGAAGGCGTCGAGATCCTCGTCACCAAGAACTCCGGCGGCGAGGCCACCGTCGGCAAGCTGGTCGCGGCGCGCCGGCTCGGGCTCCCCGTGATCATGGTGGAGCGGCCGCCCAAGCCCGATGTCGAATGCGTGGAGCATATCGATCAGGTCCTGCCCTGGCTGGTGGCGCAGGGACTCTTCGTCACCGAGCGCGGCGTATAGACGTAAGGCTGTGCGTCCTTGCGGGCGATCAGCCGTGTCGCGGACGCGCCGATCATCACCAAAGTCGCCATGTCGGCCGTGCCGGCCTGCGCGATGGCATCCGTAAGGCTGAGCACGCGCAGATTCTCGTCCGGCCGTCCGACGGCGCGGGCAAAGATCACCGGCGTATCGGCTGCGCGATGTTGCGCCGCCAGCTCAAGTGCCGCGCCGAGCTGCCAGGGCCGCGCCTGCGAGATCGGATTGTAGAGGCAGATTACGAGATCCGCCGCGAGCACGGCTTGCAGCCGTGCCGTCACCACCTCCCAGGGCTTGAGGTTGTCCGACAGCGAGATCGCGCAGAAATCGCCGCCGAGCGGCGCTCCGGCCTTGGCCGCAGCCGCCAGCATCGCGGTGATGCCGGGCTCGACCGTGATCGGAATGGTCCGCCAGACGGGATCCCCGGCCTCCAGCGCCTCGAAGACGGCTGCCGCCATGGCGAAGACACCAGGGTCGCCGCCCGAGACGACGGCGACCTTGTGGCCGCTCGCCGCCAGTGAGAGCGCATGGTTCGCCCGCTGAACTTCGACGCGGTTGTCGGAAGCGTGCTTCGTGCGGCCTTCGCGCGCAGGTATGCGGTCGAGATAGGGCCCGTAGCCGATAAGGTCGGTGGCTTCGTCGAGCGCCGTCTGCGCCGCTTGCGTCAGCCAGCGCTCGGGTCCGGGGCCCAGACCGACGATGGTCAGCGAGCCGCTCACAGCCGCCGCCCTTCGCCCGGCACCAGCACCATCGAAAAGTACGGCGCGTCATCGTCGGCCTTGTCGTCGAGCCGGCTCACGACCTGCCCTGCCATGGTGGCGCGCTCGACATAGATCGCGCGGTGGACGAGGCCCGCGATCTTCAGCGCGCGCCGCACCTTCGGCAGATTGCGGCCGAGCTTCATGATCACGGCGGCATCCGTATCGACAAGGCGGCGCACCAGTTCGGCCTCGGGCAGCGTTCCCGGCAGCACGCTCAGAACGTCATCGCCCCAGGTGATCGGCGCGTTCGCCCGCGTCCAGGCCCCGGCCATGCCGGTGACGCCGGGCACCACTTCCGTCGGAAACCGATGCGCCAGACGCCGCCAGAGATGCATGAAGGAGCCGTAGAAGAAGGGGTCGCCGTCGCAGAGCACGGCAAGCGTACGTCCGGCCGCCATTTCGGCGGCCAGCCGCTCGGCAGCGGCGTCGTAAAAGGCCGCGATCGGCCCGTCATAGGCCTCGTCGCCGACGGGGGCTTCGGTGGTTACCGGGAAGGCGAGTTCGATCTCGCGCGCCGCATCGGGCGGCACGATCGCATCGGCCGTGACGCGGGCGTTGCCGCGCCGGCCGCGCTTGCAGAAATGCACCAGCCGATCCGCGCTCAGGATCAGATCGCGTGCGCGCACGGTCATGTAGTCGGGGTCGCCGGGGCCGAGGCCGACGCCGAAGAGCAGAGTATTGGCCGGCTCGATCGTCACCGGCTCATTCCTTCTCTTGCGCCAGTGCGTTGACGGCGGCCGCCGCCATCGCGGAGCCGCCGCGACGGCCATGCACCACGATGAAGGGCGCGCGGCCGTCATCCGCCAGCGCCTGCTTGGATTCGGCCGCGCCGACGAATCCGACCGGGATGCCGATCACGGCGGCCGGCAGGGCTGCGCCCTCGTCGAGCATTTCGAGCAACCGAAACAGCGCGGTCGGCGCATTGCCGATGACCACAACCGCGCCGGACAGATGCGGCCGCCACAATTCCATCGCGGCGGCCGAGCGCGTCGTGCCCATCTCTGTGGCCAGCGCCGGCGTGCGGGCATCGTCGAGCGTGCAGATAACGTTGTTACTCGCGGGCAGACGCGCGCGCGTCACGCCGTTGGCGACCATTTTCGCGTCGCACAGGATCGGCGCGCCGGCCCGCAAGGCGGCTTCCGCGCGCGCCACGAAGTCGCCCGACATGGCAACGTCCTTCGGCAGATCGGTCATGCCGCAGGCATGGATCATCCGCACCACCACGCGCGCCTCTGCAGGCGCAAAGCGTGCGAGGTCGGCCTCGGTCCGGATGATCGCGAAAGAGCGCTCATAGATCGCGGCCCCGTCCTGGATGTAGTCGTAACGCGTGCTCAAACCTGTGGTCCCAAAGTCCCGCGCCCGCTCAGGCGCGTGAAAAGATCCTGTCCCGGCCGCAGTCGCGCCAGAATGGCCGGCAGGTCAAGCGTGGCGACGGGTTCATCCCGCGTCGTCCCGGCCAGAATCACGTCATAGCCGCCGTCGCGCCCGACCAGCGTCAGGTCGGTTCCGCCGGTATGCGCGCAGGATTTGACGCAAGCCGAGACGTGGATGCTCGCGCCTGAGGCGAGCAGCGGCGCGGCGGCCTCCGCCAGCGCGGCCGCATCCGCCATCGCGTTGCTGTTCGCGCGCAGGCAGGCAGGCTTGCCGGCGCAGGCCTCGATCGAAAGGCGCGGATCGTCAGGATCGACGATCAGGCCGAGTTCGGCCGCGACCGCCAACAGCGGCCCTGCTGCGGCTGGCTGCAGCCCCGAGAAGGCCAGCCCGCGCCAGGGCGAGAGCCTGAGCGTGGACGCACCGGCCTGCAACGCGGCTTCACCGAGCCGCTGGAGTGTATCCGCGTCGGCGCGTCCGAATGGCAGGCCGATCAGCGCGGCATCGTCCAGCGCGGTGAGGAAGCGCCCGGCGCGTCGGGGCATCGGCCGCGTTGCGGGCGGACCCGTCGGCGGCAGCCCTGTCGCGGAGACTGCCGCATCAAGCAGCCTCGCCGGCAGATCGCGCAGCCGCCTGATCGTCTCGGGATTTTGGCGGCGATGGGCGGCGAAGGCAGAGAGGAGGCCGGCCACCGAATCCGGCGCGCGCGCAGCCGCGACCGGTCCGAGCCAGCGCCCATCAGGCAGCCCGATCGCGACGATCTCGCGATCGACCGCCACGATTCGCAGGTCGCAGGCAAACCCGTCGAGCGAGAGCGGCCCGCCATCGTCGACGATCACGAGGCATTTTACGGGGAGGCCGGAGATGGCGCGTCCGCGCTGCTCGATGCTCTCGGCGAGTGCAGGGGCGTCGATCAGCAACTCTCCACGCGAACCCTCATCCTGAGGAGCGGGCTTTGCCCGCGTCTCGAAGGATGCCCCAGCGCGCACTGGATGATCCTTCGAGGCGCCGCTTCGCGGCTCCTCAGGATGAGGGCGATGGGATGGGGAGGATGCAATTGGCGCGACCAGCGTCAGGCGCTGCGGCCCGTCGCCGTCATGCTCCTCGACCAGCCGCTCGGCCAGCAGCGTCGCGACCAGTTCCGGATGCGTTGCGAGGCGGACTCCCCTGATCTGCAGATTGGCGCGCGCCGAAATCTCGACCAGCCCGTTGCCGTGCTGTCGGGAAAGCCCCGCGATTCGGGTCAGTTGCGCCGGCGTCAGAATCGCACGGGGCGGATGCAGGCGCACGAGCCAGCCATCGCCGGTCTCCATCGGCTTAAGCGCGCTCGGGCACCAGCCGCGCCGCAGCGCCTCGGTCGAGAGCGCGTTCATGCGGCCGCCTCGCGCGCCAGGAACGCGCCTACCGAATTGCGTCGGCTCATCCATAGCCCGCGACGCTCGGCTTCCGCGAGGCGCGACCGGATCGCGGCGGCGGCCGGTGCGTTGGCGGCCTCGAGCGCGCTCCAGACCTGCGCATCGGCGCACCAGGCGTCGAAGACGGCGTCGAACAGCCCGTCGGCGACCGCGTCCGTGCTGGCGGCGAAGACGAAGAGCGTATCGACGGCTTCGGCGAGTTCGGCCGCGCCGCGCCAGCCATGGGCGAGCTGGCCCGCTATCCAGCGCGGATGCGTCAGGCGGCCATGGACGATCCGCGCGATATCCTCCGGCAGGGTCCGCGCCTTGGGAGCTTCCGGATTGGAGGTATCGAGGCTGTAGAGCGCGGGCGCGGCCTCCAGCGAACGCGCCGCCGCAGCAAGCCCGCCGATCGCATCGGCGGCGCTCGACGCCTCCAGGATGTCGCGCCCGGCGGTGTCGCTGACATGGATGAAGGCGGTCGCATTGCGGATGCGGTCGGCGAAGCCGGCGTCGGCGGCCGCTGCGCCATCGCGCCCGCCATAGGCATGGCTGGAGGCGGCGAGATAGGCGTCGGCCAGTTCGTCGCGGGTCTGCCACTCGCCATCGAGCGCGCGGTCGGCCATGGCGGCCCCGTAGCGGCCGGGCGCAGCGCCAAAGATGCGCGGGCCGGCCTCGCCGCGTCGGCGCGCGGCGGCGGGCTCGTTCCAGTCGTCGCGCTCGTCGAGCTCTGCGACCGCGCGCGCGGCAGCATCCAGCAGCGCGATCTGGTCCGGAAATGTGTCGCGGAACGCGCCCGAGATGCGGATCGTTACGTCGAGGCGCGGATGGGTGAGTCTTGGCTGCGGGATCACGGCAAACCCCGTCACCCGCGTCGAGGCGTCGTCCCAGAGCGGATTGACACCCATCAACGACAGCGCATGGGCGATGTCCTCGCCGCCCGAGCGAAGAGTCGGCGAGGCCCAGAGATCCATAACGATCCGGCGCGGGAAATCGCCATGGTCCTGCAGGTGCCGCGCGATCACGGCCTGCGCCGCGAGCCCGCCCAGCCGCGCCGCCGCGCGCGTCGGGATGGCGCGCGGATCGAGCGTCGAAAGGTTGCGCCCCGTGGGCAGCACGTCGGGCCGGCCGCGATGCGGCGAACCGGCGGGGCCTGGCGGCACGAAGCACCCATCGAGCGCGCGTAGCAGGTTTGTCCGCTCGGCCTGCGCCGAAACAGGATCGTCCATCGAGCGCCCGAAGACGTGCAAGCCCTCGCGAAAGGGCATCTCCGTGATGTCGCACAGCTGCGCGTCGAGCCGCGTCAGCGCCTCGCCGATCGCCATCTCCGGGGTCACGCCGCAGCTCTCGCTGAGCCCTGCGGCCTGTGCCCGGCCGAGGATTTCGCGCGCGACCACCTCGGCCCGGCGCGGGTCCATCACCTGCGCCTGCGAGAACTCCTCGACGAGGTCGCGCAGCAGCGCCACCTCGCCGGCGGCTCCCGTTTCCACGAGCGGCGGCGGCAGATGGCCGAGCGTGATCGCGCAGAGCCGGCGCTTGGCCGGCGCAGCCTCGCCCGGATCGTCGACCACATAGGGATAGATGACCGGCAGGCCCTGCGTCACGAGGCGCGGCCAGCAGGCGGCCGACAGCGCAACCGCCTTGCCTGGCAGCCACTCGGTCGTGCCATGCGTGCCGAGATGGATCAGCGCGTCGATGCCCGCCGTCTCGCGCAGCGCCTGATAGAAGGCGAGATATCCATGGCAGGGCGGGGCGTCGGGGTCGTGATAGCGCGCCTTGCGGTCGGGCGTGGCGTCGCGGGGCGGCTGGAGCGCGACGGTGAGATTGCCGCGTATGACGACGCGGAAGCGGAAAGTCTCGCCGTCGCAGGCGAGGTCGGCGGCCGGGTCGCCATGGGAGGCGATCAGCGCGTCGCGGGCGGCGGCCGGAATGGTGGCGAGCCACGCGCGGTAGGCGGAGAGCGGCAAAGCCAGATCGGCTGGGCCTGCGGTAAGCCTCTCCATCAGCGCGGGTGCATCCTTGCCGTCATTGCGAGCGGAGCGAAGCAATCCAGAGGTCGGCGTGAGACGCTGGATTGCTTCGCTCCGCTCGCAATGACGAGGATCGACGTCATAACCCGCCTCCGCCAGCAGCGCATCGATTGCCGCGACGCTCGCTGGCGTATCGAGCCCGACCGCGAAACCCGCCCGGCCGCCGCGCGCCGGATAATCCGACATCACCAGTGCGAGTCTGCGCTCGGCCGGCGGCTTGCGGCCCAGCACGATCCAGCCTGTGGCGAGGTCGGCCAGCGCCGCGACGCCGTCGGGATCGGGCACCAGCCGGCGGATCGCGAGGCCTGTCGCTGCATCCACGATGTCGGCCTTGAAGGCGACGGGGATCGCGCCGATCCGCCCGTCGAACTCGGGCAGCGCCACCTGCATGGCGAGATCGACCGCCGACAGGCCGCGCGGCGAGGCGGTCCAGGCCCCGCGCGCGCCGCCGACGGGCACTGCCTGCAGGATCGGACAGTCGGCTGCGTCGAGCACGAAGCCCTGACCGTCGCGCGCGGAGAAGGCGGTTGTGGTGACGATCAGCGTAGGCTTGCGGAGCGCGATCAGCGCCGCGAGTTCGGATGTGACGGCCGGGTCCTTGAGGCTGGTGAGCGCAAGGATCAGCGGGGCATGGCCGCATCCTTCCAGCGCGGCTGCGAGCGCCTGCGTCATCGCGGTGTCACCGGCCGTCACGCCGGCGCGATAGGCGAGGATGGGCACGAGAGCGTGGTCAGCGGGCAGCGCCGCGAGCGCTTCGCGCCAGCCGCATGGCGCGTCGTCGGGGCCAAGCGCGAACAGGGCGGGCAAAGGCAGCGGTGGCCGAAGTTTCGCGAAGAGGGTTGGTTGGGCGGCGTCGAGCACGGCGCCAACGCCCTCCAGCAGCCGTCGCATGTTCGCGACGCCACCGGCCTGGAAATAGCCGAGCAGCGCCTGCGCGCAAGCGGCCGGCACCGTGCCGTATTCCGCCAGCCGCGCATCGTCGCGATCGTCGCCCGGCAGCACCGCGAGCGCCACGCCATGTCGCCCGCACGCGGCGGCGAGCGTCTCGATCCCGTAGCGCCAGTAATCGAGCCCGCCAAGGCAGCGCACCAGTACGAAGCGGCTCTTTGCAACGGTCTTTTCGATCAGCAGGTCGACCGACAGCGGATGCCTCAAACGCCGGAGCGAGGCCAGCCGGACGGCAAGCCCGCTTCCGCCAGCGGCTTCCGCCAGCGCCGAGAGATCGCTGTCGGCGAAGGACAGCGCCAGCACATCCCCCGGCGGCAGATCGAGATCGACGGCGTCCTCGCCGTCGTCGAGCCTGATCTCGCTGGTCGGGAGAAGGTGCATGGCGTCGTCGTCACCCGTTCAGCGCCGCCGCGACGGCCTTCTGGTCGAAGCCCTTGAGCCCGATCACCACAAGCCGACCATCGCGTGCTTCGCCAGCGCCCCAGGCCCGGTCGAAATGATGGCCGACGCGCTGGCCGACGCCCTGCACCACGAGACGCATCGGCTTGCCCCGAACCGAGGCGAAGCCCTTCAGCCGCAGCACGCCCTGCGCTTCCGCCGCCCTCGCGACGCGGGCGGCCAGCGCCTCGGGCGAGACCGTCTCGGGCAGCGGGAAATTCACGCTGTCGAAATCCTCATGGTCGTGGTCCTCGCCCTCGCCGTGATGCGAGGGGCGCGCCGCGAGGTCGGCCTCGGCGGCCGCGCCCAGCCCCACGATCAGCGCCGGCTCGACCTTGCCGTGGCTCACCTCGACGATCTTGATCGCCTTGGGCAGATGTTGCGCGATCTCCGCCTTGACCCGCGCCCGTCCCGCCTCGTCGACGAGGTCGCTCTTGTTGAGCAGGATCAGGTCGGCGCACAGGATCTGGTCCTCGAATACCTCCTCCAGCGGGTTGTCGTGCTCCACCGAGGCGTCTTGCGAGGCCTGAGCGGCCATCGCGTCCGGATCGTCGGCGAACTGACCCCCGGCGACGGCCGGCCCGTCGACCACGGCGATGACGCCGTCGACCGTGACGCGCGCCCGGATCGCAGGCCAGTTGAAGGCCGTAACCAGCGGTTTTGGCAGCGCCAAGCCGGAGGTCTCGATCAGGATATGTGCGGGCGGATTGGCGCGGTTCAGGAGCTTTTCCAGCGCCGGCACGAAATCATCCGCGACGGTGCAGCAGATGCACCCATTGGGCAGCTCGACGACGTCGTCCTCGCTGCAGCCTTCGATGCCGCAGCCTTTCAGGAACTCGCCGTCGAAGCCGAGATCGCCGAACTCGTTGACGAGCACCGCCAGCCTCTTGCCCTGCGCGTTCTCGAGCAGATGGCGCACCAGCGTGGTTTTGCCCGCGCCGAGGAAGCCGGTGATGATCGTGCAGGGGGTTTTTGAGAGAGTGGGTGAGGTCACGGCGTTCTCGCAAGCGGAAAGGGAGGAATGCGCGCCACGACGCCCTTGCGGATCGCCTCGGCGCGCTCTCGCCAGGGTACGATGCCGTCGGTCGTCTCGCGGTACTGGCGCGCGAAGGCAAGCAACGTCGCGGCCCCGGCGTCGGGGTCGAGATCGCCATAGATGTAGGTCCAGCGTCCCGCCCCAGTCAGTGCGACCGTGCAAGGGCGTTTGCATACCGAGAGACACTCCACGGTCTCGACAGCGATGTCGGGGTGGTCGCCTTCGGCCAGCGCCGCGTTAAGAGCAGCGGCCAGCATTGCGCCCGGACGTGCCGAATCGGGCTCGCCGCCGACGGCGCGGCAGCTTGCACAGACGAGAATGCGCACCGAGTCCGCGCCCGTCTCCGGGCGCGGCCTTTGCAAGGCGTCGGTCATGGCTGGCTGCGGCTCAGGCCGCGCCGGGAAGCGCCGAGGCCAGGAACACGACGCCGACCACGGCGAGCCCGGCCGCGATCGCGCGCAGCGGCAGCGGCAGCGGCGAGCCGCTTTCGACCGAGAACAGCCGGCGCGCCAGCAGGGTGGCGCCGACCATGACAGCCGCCTGAACCGCGACGAGGCCGACCAGATAAGCCCCGACGACGATGCGGTCCGCGCCGATGATGGCCTCCGCCAGTGCATGGCCGTGGGCGAAGCCGGCCGCCGCGAAGAGCGCGCCGAGCGCCGGCAGCGGCAGCGCTGGCCGCCAGATCGCGAGCGCCGCGATCAGGATGACGCTGGCCGCGACGAGGAGTTCGCCCGCCGGCAGGTCGATGCCGCGCATATGCACGAAGGCGCCGAGCGCCATGCCGACGATCCAGAGCACCGGCAGAAGCAGCGCGCCCGAGGCGAAGCGGCTCGCGACCAGGCCGACCGCAATCAGGGCGGCGAGATGGTCGAGCCCGAGGATGGGGTGGCCGAGACCCGAGAGCAGCCCCTGGGCAAGCGTGGTCGGCGTCGCGCCGCCCATCGGATGGTGGGCGAGTGCCGGCGAGACCGCGAGGGCGGCAAGTCCAAGTGCGAGAGCGAAGCGTGCGAACGGGGTCATGGTCTCAAATCTCCGTCAAAGGCAGCCAGCCTCGCGGCCGGCCAAAGCTCCCACAGACGGAGCCGCGCGGCCGAATCGGTCGCACGGACACAGCCGCCGTCGGAACACCCCGTCCGATGGGCCCATGAGAAGCAGTCTTGACGGCAGGTCTCCTGGCTCACGGGTCTAAGACCTCTCGCCGCCTTCCCGGGATCGCTCCCAGTGGCCGATGGCGCGAGGCTCGCCGCTTACAGTTGCGGGGGCAGCCACGGCATTTCACCGCGTTCCCTTTTCACCCCGTTGCCGGGGCACCGTCATGGATGATCATTAGCCATGTGCGGGCGGGTGTGCAATGCAACTCGCTCGCTTCTTCCCGACCCTCAGCCTGAGGAGCCGCGAAGCGGCGTCTCGAACGATCGTCCAGCGCGCACTGGAGGCTCCTACGAGACGAAGCCTGCGGCTTTTCCTCAGGATGAGGGTTTGTTTCGTCACGGGCCGCCACGATGCAGGACCTCCCCCATCTCACTCTCGTCCTCGGCGGCGCGCGCTCTGGCAAGAGCCGGCATGCCGAGGCGCTGGTCGAGGCTCTGCCCGCGCCCTGGACCTATATCGCGACCGCGCAGGCCTGGGACGATGAAATGGCCGCTCGCATCGCCGAGCACCGGGCGCGGCGCTCTCCGGACTGGATCACCATCGATGCGCCGCTCGAACTGCCGGACGCGATTCGCGCCCGGCCAGCGGGACAGCCGGTCCTCGTCGATTGCCTGACGCTCTGGCTGACCAATCTCATCCTTGCCGAGCGCGATACGGTCGCCGCCTGCGACGACCTGATCGCCGCCTGCGTCGCCGTGGCCGGCCCGGTCGTGCTGGTCTCCAACGAGGTCGGCCTCGGCATCGTGCCCGATAACGCGCTCGCGCGGCGCTTTCGCGACGAAGCCGGTCGCCTGCACCAGCGCCTTGCGGGCCATGCCGGGCGCGTGGTCTTCGTGGTCGCTGGTTTGCCGATGCAGGTGAAGTGATGACGACGGATGCCGAAGACGCCGCCCGCCACAAGGCGAAGATGGTCAAACGCAAAGCGGTGCAGGACGCCGAGGTCGCCTCGAAAACCATCGAAAAGGGCCTGCTGATTGTCAACACCGGCCCTGGCAAGGGCAAGTCGACCGCCGCCTTCGGGCTGATGCTGCGCGCGCTCGGTCATGGCTGGCGCGTCGGCGTGGTGCAGTTCGTCAAGGGTGCCTGGGAAACCGGTGAGCGCAAGGCGCTGGATGCCTTCGGCGACCAGATCGTCTGGCACACCATGGGCGAGGGCTTTACCTGGGAGACGCAGGACAAGGCCCGCGACACCGCCGCCGCCGGGCGCGCGTTTCAGAAAGCGAGAGAGTTGATGGCCGACGAGACGATCCGCCTCATCGTGCTCGACGAACTCAACATCGCGCTACGCTACGACTATCTGCCGCTCGCCGAGGTCGTGGCCGCACTGTCGGCCCGCCGCGCCGATCTCCACATCATCGTCACCGGCCGCAACGCCAAACCGGAGCTGATCGCGGCCGCTGACCTCGTCACCGAGATGACGCTGGTCAAGCACCACTTTGCCGCCGGCGTGAAGGCGCAGGCGGGGATCGAGTTCTGATCAGGCCGCCGCCAGCCTGACGCGGCCGACAGCCATCGCGGTCGCGGCCTGCGTCGGCTCGACCACCGGGATGCCCAGCGCCTCCTCCAGCGGCCGCCGGAAGCGCGCCATGCCGGCGCAGCCCATCACCACGACATCGGCATGGTGGACATCGCGCAGTGCCCGGCCCGTCGCCGTCATGCGCTCCAGCGTCTTCTCCTCGTTCGACAGCTCGGTCACGCCCATTCCGATCGAGAGGTCGCCGGCGAAGCGCGCCATCACTCCCATCGCGCCGAAATAGCGCAGATGGCGCGGGATCGAGGTCGGCAGGATCGCGATCACGCCGAAGCGCTGGCCCAGTGTCAGCGCCTGTAGCACCCCCGATTCCGCGATCCCGAGCACCGGCCGCCGGCTCTGCTCGCGCAAGGCATGCATGCCGGGATCGGAGAAGCAGGCGACGACGAAGGCCGCCGCTTCGTTCTCGAGCCCGGCCGCCCGCTTCAAAAGCGGTCCGATGACGCCATCGACGTCGCGTTGCGACTGGATGCCGGGCGGGCCCTCGACAAGCGTCAGGCATTCGATCGCCGGGCCGTCGCTCGAGCGCAACGGCTCGACAGCCTTGTCGATGCCGGCGGTGACGGCTTCGGTCGAGTTCGGGTTGATGATGAAGATGGTGCCGGACATCAGTAGAGCTCCGCTCCGAAATTCCGCGATCTATCGAATTCAGGCGACAACCGCCCCGTCGGTTTGGTCGCCTCGCCGGCCGCACGCAGCATCAGCCGGCCCGACCCCGCGGCAGCTCGCAGCGCGCCGTCCTCGATCACGATCTCGCCGCGCCGCAGCACCGTCTCCGGCCAGCCGGTGATGGTCCGTCCCGCGAAGGGGTTGTAGCCGGTGTTGTCATGCAGGTCGTTGGACAGCGTCACCTTGCGCCCGGCATCCCAGATCGCGATATCGGCATCCATGCCGATGGCAAGCGAGCCCTTCCCGGGCAAGTCGTAGATCTGCGCCGGGGCCGTCGCGGTCAGTTCCACGAACTTCTTCAGTCCCAGTTTGCCCCTCGAGACCATCGCGTCGAACAGCACCGGCAGCCGCATCTCCAGCCCCGGCATGCCGTTGGCGATCTGCTTGAAGCCGGGGTTCGGCCCGGCCGAGAGCTTGCCGCTTTCGTCGAAGCGGTATGGCGCGTGGTCGGAGGAGAGGATCTGCAGATCGCCCAGCGCCAGCGCCTGCCACAGCGCCTCCTGGTCGGCGGCCTCGCGCTGCGGCGGCGAGCAGATCCATTTCGCGCCCTCGATGCCGGGTTTGTCGAGTTCGTCGGCCGTCATCACCAGGTAATGCGGACAAGTCTCCGCATAGATCTTGACGCCCCGCCCGCGCGCCTCTCGGATCACTCTGGCGCCCTCGGCGGTCGAGACGTGGAAGATGCAGATCGGCTGGTCCAGAAATTCCGAGAAGGCGATCAGCCGGTGGAAGGCCTCGACCTCGGCTGTGCGCGGATGGCTGACCGCATGGTACTTCGGCGCGACATAGCCGCGCTTCGTCAGCCGCTCGCCCATCCATTTCAGAAGCCCGTGATTCTCGGCATGGACGCAGACCAGCGCTCCGGCCTGGCGCGCGGCGAGCATCACATCGAGCAGTTGCTGGTCGTCGACCTGAACGGCGTCATAGGTCACGAACACCTTGACCGAGCGGTGCCCGGCCGAAATCAGCGCCGGCAGGTCGGTGGCGATGGTCTGCTCGTCGGGGTTCGCCACCATCAAATGGAAGGCGTAGTCGACGATCGCGCCTTTCTTCGCCAACGCCGCGTAGTCGCTGACGGTGGTCGCGAGGCTCTTGGCCCGATGCTGCGCGGCGAAGGAGATCACCGAGGTCGTGCCGCCGAAAGCGGCAGAGCGCGTCGCGGTCTCGAAGGTGTCGGCATTCATCAGCCCGCCGCCCGACAACTGCTCGATATGGCAATGCGCATCGACGCCGCCCGGCAGGACCAGTTTTCCCGAAGCGTCGATCTCGCTTGCACCGGCCGGAAGACCCTGCCCGATCGCCGCGATGGCCTCGCCCCTGATAGCGAGATCGGCCCTGAACACATCGGTCGCGGTCGCGAGCGTACCGCCGCGGATGACGATGTCGTAGGCAGGCGTCGGCATGGCGTCGTGTTCTCCTCGTATGCGTGATGCGTGCAGTATGCGCGAGGCTGCGAATTTGGCCACGGGTTTGCGCGAATGACGGGGCTGCGTCGGTGCAGGGCGCTCGCCATGATTGCGTCGATAGACAGGCGTCGCGCGGCTTGACAGTGCGCCCCACGATACGCTCACCTCCCTGAAGCCAGACGCCCGGCGGCTCGTGGAGCCGGCCCCAAGAGAGCGTGCGGCCGTGGGAAACGTTTCGGGAGATGTCGCCGTGATCGCACGCATACTTGTCGCCGCCGGCCTGACGCTCGCCGCGTCCGCCGGCCTCTCCGCCGCAGCCTTCGCCCAGGCCAAGGGCCCCGTCATTGGGGTGAGCTGGTCGAACTTCCAGGAGGAGCGCTGGAAGACCGACGAGGCCGCGATCAAGGCCGCGATCGAGAAGGTCGGCGGCACCTATCTCTCGGCCGATGCGCAGTCCTCGCCCGCAAAACAGCTCACCGATGTCGAGAGCCTGATCGCGCGCGGCGCCAAGGCGCTGATCGTGCTGGCGCAGGATGCCCAGGCCATCCGCCCGGCCGTGCAGAAGGCGGTCGACGAGGGCATCGCTGTCGTCGGCTACGACCGGCTGATCGAAATCCCGCAGGCCTTCTACCTGACCTTCGACAATGTCGAGGTCGGCCGGATGATGGGCCGCGAAATCCTCAAGGCGAAGCCCGAAGGCAACTACGTCTTCATCAAGGGCTCCAGCGCCGATCCCAATGCGGGCTTCCTGTTCCAGGGCTCGATCGAGGTGCTGAAACCTGCGATCGACGCCGGCAAGATCAAGAATGTCGGCGAGGCCTTCACCGACGGCTGGCTGCCGGCCAACGCGCAGAAGAACATGGAGCAGTTCCTCACCCGCAATGCCAACAAGGTCGACGCAGTGGTGGCGGCCAATGACGGCACGGCCGGCGGTGCGATCGCGGCCATGGCGGCCCAAGGGCTCGCCGGCTCCGTGCCGGTCTCGGGCCAGGACGCCGACCGCGCCGCTCTGAACCGGATCGCGCTCGGCACGCAAACCGTGACGATCTGGAAGGACGCGCGCGAACTCGGCCGCAACGCCGCCGAAATCGCGATCAAGCTCGCCGGCGGCGCCAAGCTGACCGAGGTTGCGGGTGCGACGGCCTGGAACCAGGGCCCGTCGAAGCAGGCGATGACGGCCTTGTTCCTCAAGCCCGTGCCGGTGACCAAGGACAACCTCAAGGTCGTGATCGACGCCGGCTGGGCTCCGAAGTCGGCTGTGTGTCAGGGCGTCGCTGCCGGCAAGGTCGCCGCTTGTGACTGAGACGGCCCCCGCACCGGCAAGATCGGTGCAGGAATCGCCGGCGCAGGCCCGGTCGCTCGCCGACCGCATGCGCGAGATCGAGGTCGATCCGCGCATGATCGGCATGGTCGCGGCTTTGGCCGTGATCTGGCTTGGCTTCAACTGGCTTTCGGGCGGGGCTTTCCTGACCCCGCGCAACCTCTGGAACCTCTTGGTCCAGACGGCCTCGATCGCGGTGATGGCCTGCGGTATGGTGCTGGTCATCGTCACCCGCAACATCGACCTTTCCGTCGGCTCGATGCTCGGCTTTGTCGGCATGGTCGTAGGCCTCGTGCAGGTCAGGCTGCTGCCCGAGATCTGGGGCTTCGAGCATCCGCTGACCTGGATCGTCAGCCTTACTGTCGCGATCGGGCTCGGCGGCATCCTCGGCATGTTCCAGGGCGCGCTCATCGCGTACCTCGCCATTCCCTCGTTCATCGTCACGCTCGGCGGCCTGCTGGTCTGGCGCGGCGCGGCCTGGTGGGTCACGCAAGGGCAGACCATCGCCCCGATGGATTCGCGCTTCCGTCCGCTCGGCGGCGGCATCGAGGGCGCGATCGGAACCTCCGCCTCCTGGGCGATCGGGCTGGTCATCTGCGCGCTGATCCTCGCTGGGGTCGTGCTGGCGCGGCGCAGGCGGGTGCGCTTCGGCTTCGCCCTGCGGCCGCTCTGGGCCGAGGGGCTGGTCGCCGGCGTCGCTTGCGGCGCGGTGCTGGTCACGGTCGCCATCGCCAACGCCTATCCGCTGCCGGCCGGCATCGCCCGCCGCCTGACCGAGGCCAAGGGGTTGGTCTGGCCGCCGGGCGGGCTTTTCATCGGCCATGGGCTGGCCGTGCCGGTGCTGCTGGCGCTGGCGGTCGGCGTCGCCATCACGGTGCTGACCACGCGGCTGCGCTTCGGGCGCTATGTCTTCGCCATCGGCGGCAATCCGGAGGCCGCGCAGCTTTCGGGCGTCAACACCCGCAAGGTGCTGACGCTGGTCTATGGGCTGATGGGCGCGCTGGTCGGCATCTCGGCCTGCATTTCGACGGCGCGGCTCAACGCCGCGACGAATTCGGCCGGCCAACTCGACGAGCTCTACGTCATCGCGGCGGCCGTCATCGGCGGCACCTCGCTCGCCGGCGGCGTCGGCACCATCGCCGGCGCGATGCTGGGCGCGCTCGTCATGCAGTCGCTTCAGTCAGGCATGGTATTGATCGGGGTCGACACGCCGCTGCAGAACATCGTCGTCGGCCTCGTCCTCGTCGTCGCCGTCTGGCTCGACGGCATCTATCGCAAGCGGCTGGGGTAACTGCGATGGCGGAAACCACGCCCCTCGTCGAGATGCGCGACATCTCGATCGCCTTCGGCGGCA
Source organism: Rhizobiales bacterium CCH3-A5 (assembly GCA_001556025.1). Classification (GTDB taxonomy): domain Bacteria; phylum Pseudomonadota; class Alphaproteobacteria; order Rhizobiales; family Beijerinckiaceae; genus Allobosea. The sequence goes on along the minus strand of LSIB01000043.1, from coordinate 792 downwards.
TCAAGGCGGTCGATGGCGCGAGCGTCGATCTCCATGCCGGCGAGGTCGTCGGACTGCTCGGCCATAACGGCGCCGGCAAATCGACGCTGATCAAGATCCTGTCGGGGGCCTACAAGGCCGATGCCGGCGAAATCCGCGTCTCCGGCGAGCCGGTCGCGATCGCGTCGCCGCGCGACGCCAAGAAACACGGCATCGAGACGATCTACCAGACGCTGGCTTTGGCCGACAATGTCGACGCCGCCGCCAACATCTTCCTCGGCCGCGAATTGCTGACGCCTTGGCGAACGCTCGACGACGCGACAATGGAATCCGAAACGCGCAAAGTAATGGGTCGGCTCAACCCGCATTTCCGGCGTTTCAAGGAGCCGGTCAAGGCGCTCTCGGGCGGCCAGCGCCAGTCGGTCGCGATCGCCCGCGCGATCTATTTCAACGCCCGCGTCCTGATCATGGACGAGCCGACGGCGGCGCTCGGGCCGGCCGAGACGAAACAGGTCGCCGAGCTCATTCTCGAACTCAAGAAGCAGGGCATCGGCATCTTCCTGATCAGCCACGACCTGCACGACGTCTTCGACCTCGCCGACCGCGTCAGCGTGATGAAGAACGGCCGCGTCGTCGGCTCGGCCCGCGTCGCCGATGTGACGCAGGACGAGGTGCTGGGCATGATCATCTCGGGCAAGTGCCCGACGGGCGCAACGCCGGGGCCGGGGGCGTTAAGGGGGTAGAAGAGGGCGCTGAAAGAACCCCTCTCCTGTAAGGAGAGGGGCAGGGGTGAGGTGACGGACGCTGGACCAG
>LSIB01000042.1 GCA_001556025.1 Rhizobiales bacterium CCH3-A5 | reverse complement strand
CCCCTCTCCCGGAGGGAGAGGGGCAGGGGTGAGGGGTCGGCCCGTCAACCAGTTGGGCGAAACCTGTCCGCGCTTCCGTTCAGGCCAACCCCGAAACGTCCATCACCTCACCCCTACCCCTCTCCTTACAGGAGAGGGGTTCTTCCAGTGCCGGACTCACCCCGCGATCCGCCCAAAATCCGCGACCGCCCGCGTCGCCTCGCGGAGCTGGTTGAGCAGGCGCAGCCGGTTGGCGCGCAGCGCCGGGTCGGGGTCGTTGACCGTGACCTTGTCGAAAAACGCGTCGACCGCAGGCCGCAGTTCGGCCAGCGCCGCCATCGCGCCTTCGTAATCTTCGCCAGCGACGGCGGCCTCGGCGCGCGGCGTCGCCTGCGAAAGCGCGACGGCGAGCGCCTTCTCCTCGATCAGCCCGGCATCGGCGATGAGGTGCAGGTCGGGAGCGCCCGCGAAAGCGCCCTCGCCGTCCTTCTTCTCCTCGGCCCTGAGGATGTTGGCGGCGCGCTTGTAGCCGGCGAGCAGGCTTTTGCCGTCATCGGTGTCGAGGAAGCGCGACAGCGCGGCGACGCGGCGGGTGATGAGGAGGAGGTCGTCCGTAAAGTCTGCGCCGCCAAAAACCGCATCAACTAGATCGTGTCTCGCCCCCGTATCCCGGATCATTACGCGTAAACGGTCAAGTCGAAATTCCTGCCTGGCTTTTACAAAAGTAGCGATGGCGACTGCATAACCTCCCTCCATTTTTGAGAGAGAGAGGCGATCCAGTTCCTGTCTGGTTTCCTGCGCAAACGACTTCCAATATTTCCGAACTTGCTCAGAGAACCGCGTCAAACGCTCGACGCCCTTTTTAAATTCAATGACAATGTCAAATTGTTCGGAACGAACTATTAGATCCGGTTGGAAGCGAGTTACTTGATCGTCCATCAGTATTTTGGCTGACGGAGCCCAATTTTCCACAATTTTGGCAAGTGCCCTGATACGCTCCGCCTCGCCCCCATACTGACTCAAATCGACTTGTGCTACCGCATGCTCGATACCTTCAATCTGAGTAGCGACTAGGTTTTCAAACGATCGCTCAGTCACTGCGTTCAGTGAAATTCGCAACTCGTTTTCGACAATGATCCTAACAAGCCCGTATTCAGCCCTTCTCAGCGCATAGGGGTCCTTGCTCCCGGTCGGCTTCTCGTCGATGGCCCAGAAGCCGACCAGCGTGTCGAGCTTGTCGGCGAGCGCGACCGCCACTGAGACCGGATCGGTCGGGACGCGATCCGACGGCCCGAGCGGCTTGTAGTGCTCCTCGATCGCGGCGCAGACGCTTGCGTGCTCGCCCTGCAGCTCGGCGTATGTCCGGCCCATCAGGCCCTGCAGTTCCGGGAATTCGCCGACCATTTCGGTCGGCAGATCGGCCTTTGCGAGTTTCGCAGCACGCTCGGCCAGCGCCGGATCGGCTCCGACGATGGGAGCCAACTCCCGCGCCAGCGCGGCGATGCGCTGCACCCGCTCGCCTTGCGTCCCGAGCTTGGCATGGAAGACGACGCCGAGCCTGTCGAGCTTGGCCATGCGCTGGTCGAGCGGTTTTGTGAGGTCGAGCCCGAGTTTTTCGGCGCTGTCCTTGAGCGTGTCGAGATCGGGCAGCGGGCCTCGGTCGGTCTGCCAGAAATAGGCGGCGTCCGAGAGCCGCGCCCGCACGACGCGCTCGTTGCCGGCGACGATGGCCGCGCCGCCGTCGCTGGCGACGAGGTTCGAGGTCAGCAGGAAGCGGTTGGCGAGCGCACCCGTCGCGGGTTCGCGCAGCACGAAGCACTTCTGATTGGCGCGGATCGTCGCGCGGATCGCCTCGCCCGGGATCTCCAGAAAGCGCTCCTCGAAGGCGCCCATCAGCACAACCGGCCATTCGACCAGCCCCGCCACCTCCTCCAGCAGCCCCTCATCCTCGACCAGCTCCAGCCCCTGCGCGAAGGCGAGCGTCTTTGCATCGGCGAGGATGATCTCCTTGCGCCGGTCGGCGTCGAGCACGACCTTCGCCGTCTCCAGCGAGGTGACGTAATCGTCGAAGCGCCGAACGCTGATCGGGCCCGGCGCGTGGAAGCGGTGGCCGTAGGTGACGTTGCCCGAGACGATTCCATCGACCTCGAAGGGCACAACCTCCGGCTCCTCCGTCTCGGCCCCGAAGGTGCAGAGGATGGAGTGCAGCGGGCGCACCCAGCGCAGGCTCGCGCCCGCCGCCGACGCCTTGCCCCAGCGCATCGATTTGGGCCAGGGGAAGGCGCGGACCACGGCCGGCACGATCTCGGCGATAGCCGCTGCCGTCTGGACGCCCGGCTTCTCGACGATGGCGACGTAGCTGTCCCCCTTCTTCGGGTCGCTGACGATGGTCGCCTGGTCGAGCGAGGTCAGCCCCGCCGCCTTGAGGAAGCCCTGGACGGCGGCCTCGGGCGCACCGACGCGCGGACCTTTTCGCTCCTCGCGGACATCGCGGCCGCGCACGGGCAGCCCGGCGACGTGCAGCGTCAGCCGGCGCGGCGTCGCGAAGGCCTTTGCGCCCTCATAGACCAGACCGCGCTCGACCAGCGCGTCGGTGACGAGCTTGCGCAGGTCGTCCGCCGCCTTGCGCTGCATGCGGGCGGGGATTTCCTCGGAGAAGAGTTCGAGCAGGAGATCGGGCATCAGTGGCCGCCCCCGCCCGCCGTCTTCAGCCACGCGGCCCCGCAGGCCTTGGCCAGTTCGCGCACCCGCAGGATGTAGCTCTGGCGCTCGGTGACCGAGATCACGCCGCGCGCGTCGAGCAGGTTGAACATGTGGCTCGCCTTGATGCACTGATCGTAGGCCGGCAGAGCCAGCTTGTGCTGCGGCCCGTTGGCACCCTCGCCCGCCTCGCCTGCCGCGAGCAGCGCCTTGCACTCGGTCTCGGCGTCGGTGAAGTGGCGGAACAGCATACCGGTATCGGCATGCTCGAAGTTGTGCCGCGAGAACTCCTGCTCGGCCTGCAGGAAGACCTCGCCATAGGAGATGCGGTCCTCGCCCTCGCCGCCGTTGAAGTTGAGGTCGTAGACGTTCCCGACGCCCTGGACATACATCGCCAGCCGCTCGAGCCCGTAGGTCAGTTCGCCGGCGACCGGCGCGCATTCGACGCCGGCGACCTGCTGGAAGTAGGTGAACTGGCTGACCTCCATGCCGTCGCACCAGCACTCCCAGCCCAGCCCCCAGGCCCCGAGCGTCGGGCTCTCCCAGTCGTCCTCGACGAAGCGGACGTCGTGGAGCGCGAGATCGACGCCGATGGCTTCAAGCGAGTCGAGATAGAGCTGCTGCAGGTCGGGCGGCGAGGGTTTGAGGATGACCTGGAACTGGTAGTAGTGCTGCAGCCGGTTGGGATTCTCGCCGTAGCGGCCGTCCTTTGGCCGGCGCGAGGGCTGGACATAGGCCGCCTTCCAGGGTTTTGGCCCGAGCGCGCGCAGCGTGGTCGCGGGGTGGAAGGTGCCGGCGCCGACCTCCATGTCGTAGGGCTGCAGCACGACGCAGCCACGCTCGGCCCAGAAACGCTGCAATGTGAGCAGCAGCCCCTGGAAGGAGCGGGTCGGGTCCATCGCGGCGGTGGTCGCTGTGGGTTGCGAAGCGAGGGCGGACAAGGGTTTGCGGGCCTTCCGGAACGTCTGCGGTGGCGGCGTGCTTAGGGTCTGCGGCCGGTTGCGGTCAAGCCGGCGGGCGTTTTGCGCGGGAGTCGCATGAGACAGCTTCCGTTCATCGACGATGGGATAGTCAGGCTGCCAACCGCCACGATCCGCGGCGCTCGGGGGCGACCGCTTGAGCCGGATCGACGGTCGACACAGCAGGAGAACCCTATGCTGTCATCTCGTCTCGTCACCACCGCCTTCGCCGGCGCGCTTCTGATCGGCGCGGGCCTCGCCCCGGCTCCCGCGGCCGCAGCTCCCGTCGCCGCCGGCACGGCCCAGGCCACCCAGGCGGAGCACGGTCTGGTCCAGCAGGCCTGGCACCGCGGCCGCCCGCATTATCGCGGTCATGGCCGGTATTATGGCCGACCCGTCTACCGGCCGCGCTGCTTCGTCACAAACCGGCGCGTCTGGACCGGCTATGGCTGGGTGATCCGGCCGGTGCGGGTCTGCCGCTGACGGCGGCCGGCCCAAATGTGGCCGCATTGCGGCCGCTTCCTGAAGACAGCCTGAACGGCGCGGTGGAACGCCGTTCAGGTTCAGGGGTTACCATCGCACTCGAATATGGCGGGTCACGCGCGACAAGGGTCGCCGACGCCATGTGATGAAAGGGACAGTTTCATGCTTCGCAAGCTGATTCTCGGATTTGCGGCGGCGCTTGCGCTGGGCGGCGCCTCGCTTGCGCCCGCCACCGCGGCTCCGGTCGCGGCCGGCACGGTGCAGACCACGCAGGAGGCTCGCGCCGCCGGCGATCTGGTCGAGAAGGCGCAGTATTATTACGGCCCGCGCCGCTACTACGGCCCGCGCCGCTACTACGGCCCGCCGCGCTTCTACGGCCCGCGCTACTACGGCCCGCGCCGCTATTACGGCCCGCCGCGCTTCTATGGCCCGCGCCCGTTCTACGGCCCGCGCTACTGGTAAGACCCTTCAGTCGGGGCGCAGCGTCGCGGTTCCGCGGTGCAGGGCATCGCTGAGGGCGGTCATCGCGCTGTCCTCAGCCTGAAGAACAAGAGCCGGCAGCAGCGCTGCCGGCTTTTTGCTGCCGAGCGTCGCAGAGACGAGGATGCGAATCGCCGGCTTGTCGGCGCTCGCATGGACCGGGCGGATGGCGACACCGCCGAAGCCGGTGGAAAGACCGGACAGCACCTCGGGCAGGGCCTCGGCGCGATGGATCAGCGCGAGGCGGCCGCCCGGCATCAGCAGGCGGCGCGCCGTCTTCAGCCAGACCGAGAGCGGCGTCTCGACGACATGGGCGGCGCGGCGGTTGGCGACGGGCGACGGTCGCGCCTCGCCCGCCGCATAGAAGGGCGGGTTCATCGCGACGCAAGCGAAGCTCGCGGTGGCGAGGCCCGCCTGCCCGAGCACGGCCGCCGGCGCGCCGAGATCGGCCGCGACCACCCGGACGCGGCTTTCGAGCCCGTTCGCGGCGGCGTTGCGAAGGCCAAGCGCGGCAAGCTCTGGATCGCACTCCAGCAGCGTCGCCTGCAGGTCCGGCTGCGCCATTGCGGCGACAAGCCCGACTGTGCCGACGCCAGCACCCATGTCGAGCAGCGGACCCCGCCCCAGCTCCGGCAGGGTCGCGGCCAGCAGCACGGCGTCGGAGCCGGCGCGATGGCCCTTTTTCGGCTGGAACAGCGTCAGCCTGCCGTCGAGGATGCGGTCCTCCCCGACCTCGCCCAGCCCCGCCAGGATCTCAACCATCGCGCAGTTCGGGTCCGAACCCAGCCTCGGTCAGGAGCGCCCGCGCCCGCATCCGGTCGGCCTCGCGCACCAGCAGTCGGCGTGGAAAGGCTCCGATCATGCCCTCCAGCGCGCTGATATGCTGATCCGCGATCAGGCAATCGAGATTGGCCGAAGCGAGCAGCGCCTCGATTGCGCCGAGGAGGACGATGTCGTTGGTGCGGACGAGTTCATGCATGCCGACATGGAGCCCACTCAAAGCCGATCGCGCAAGCCTCTCGCGGACTGCGCGACGCCCGTCATGGCCCCCTGCGCCGACCATGGAGCGACCCAAACGGCGACGTGGCCGCGCTTCGTTGGCCGATGCGGAGTTCGTTCGGGCTGGCTCGCTCCCGGCCCCGAGCGTAAACTGCTGGAACGGAGCGCAGCGGCGATGATAAGCTTCGCCCGCGTCGGAGAATTGGCTGATGGTCGCCCTTCCCAACGTGGTCGACGAGAAGTTGACGCTGCTGGCGCTGGCGATCCTGTCCTGTGCAATGGCAGCCGGCTGCGATCTCGCGGGACGCGGCTGGACGCCGGCGCCGGACGTTCTTTTTTCCCGTTCAGGTGATGTCAAAGTCGTTCACGAACCGCTTGGCGCCAATCGTCATCGCGTGACGGTATCGGCCGAGACGGGCCTAGACGAAACGGAGGGTTCCGTGGTTCTGCGTCTCGGCATCACGGCAAGCCGCTTCGCACATGTCGTCTGCCCCGGTTCAGTTGATTTCTCGCTCGGATTTTATCCCGATTCTCCGGTTTCGACACGGTTTACCGAGCGATCCAAGCAGTTCGAGTTCTCGTGTGATTGACGGGCCGATCGACGGAGGTCTTCTCCGCGACAGGGCCGCCGGCTTCCGGGTGCAGACATCCGATCGCCGAGCTCAAATCCGTCACCCCTCCTCGCCGATCGCTCCGGGGTTCGAACGGTTGCATGCGGGTCTTTCGCCCGGCACGTCCGCGGACCGGCGCCGGTGAGGGAGCCCGGAGCGCCGGCCGGAAGGCGGAGTCGCGAGGTGCGGCGTCAGGCTGCGTTTGCAGGGGCTGGCCACCCATGCGACGGTTGTGGCAAGGCTTGGCCCGCATTGCGATGCGCGGAAGAAGTTCGGCTGGAGTGATCGTTATGGGCGTCGTCGTCCCCTTCGAGGACAAGGAAGCGGGCCAAGGCTCCGGCAAGGGCTCCGACCCGGCGCGGATCGAGACGCTGGTCGAGCTGACGCGGGCCGACATGGAGCGCGTCAATGCGATGATCCTGTCGCGCACCGGCTCCGACGTGACGATGATCCCCGAGGTCGCCAACCACCTGATCTCGTCGGGAGGCAAGCGGCTGCGGCCGATGCTGACGCTGGCTGCGGCGGCTCTGTCGGGCTATCGCGGGCAGGGCCATGTCAAGCTCGCGGCCGGCGTCGAGTTCATGCACACGGCGACGCTGCTGCACGACGACGTCGTCGACCAGAGCGACATGCGGCGCGGCAAGCTCGCGGCGCGGATGCTCTGGGGCAACGAGGCGAGCGTGCTCGTCGGCGATTTCCTGCTCGGGCAGGCCTTCAAGATGATGGTCGAGGTCGGCTCGCTGCGGGCGCTCGACATCCTCTCCACGGCAGCCGCCGTGATCGCCGAGGGCGAGGTGATGCAGCTCTCCGTCGCCAAGAACACAGAGACGACCGAGGACGAGTATCTGCAGGTGATCCGGGGCAAGACGGCCGAACTCTTCGCCGCCGCCTGCGAGGTCGGCCCCGTCATCGCCGAGGCCGGCAAGGCCAAGGCTGCCGCCTGCCGCAGCTACGGGCTCAATCTCGGCATCGCCTTTCAGCTCATCGACGACGCGCTCGACTATGGCGGCATCTCGACGAAGCTCGGCAAGAACACCGGCGACGATTTCCGCGAGGGCAAGATCACCTTGCCGGTCGTGCTCTCCTTCCGGCGCGGCTCGGAGGAGGAGCGCGCCTTCTGGCGGCGGACGCTGCAGGATGGCGAGATCAACGACGGCGATCTGGAGGAGGCTCAAGGCATCATGCGCCGGCACCGGGCGCTCGACGACACGATCGAGCGCGCCGAGCACTACGCCAAGATGGCCAAGGACGCGCTCGGCCTGTTCCCGAACTCGCCGATGAAACAGGCGCTGAACGAGACGGTCGATTTCTGCGTAGCAAGGGCCCATTGAGGCAGCGGGCGTCGTCAGCCCGCGCCGCTCTCATCTGCAAGCACACCCCGACAGACCGCAAGCAGGAACCCCGGCAGGACCGCGAAGGCGTAGGGCGCATGAATGCGCTCCAGCGGCGTGTGATAGTCGCGGCCCCAGGGGCCGATGTTCACCGTCGGCACGCCGCCGACCGCGCCCGACCAGCGCACGCCGTTTGTCCAGGCCGGCGTGTGGCGCGCGATGAAAGCCGCGTCCTGCGCCGAGGCTTCGCCAATGAAGCTGACATCCGAGATGCCCGGAAAGAACGCGATCTCGCCGATCGCCTCGCCGGTCTCGGCCTGCAGTTGGGCGCGGGCGGCGTCGATCGCCCGGCGCAGGCGCAGCGCGCCGTCCGAGCCCGACAGGCGCACCGGCGGATAAGGCAGCGAGCCGAAGCCGAGCACCACCGCCGGCCGGGCGCGGCCCGAGAGCCGCCAGGCGGCTTCGGTCAGGCGGCGGTTCTGCTCCGGCAACGGAAGCGCCTCAGTGGCCAGCCTTGCGCCCAGTTCGGCAAGCTCGCGGCGTGCGGCATCGGTCGCGGAGGCTTGGGCCAGCAGATCGGCGGCGTCGAGCAGCGGGATCTCCAGCGGGACCGGCGGCTCGCCCGAGACGGCGCTGCGTCGTCGCGCGAGACTTTCGCCCAGCTCGGCGAGCGCCTGCCCGGCGAGCATGCGGAAGATCGCCATGGTATCGGCTGCGTCCCGCCCCATGCTGAGCACGTTCCAGCTTGCGAAGACGCTCGCAGGCGTGGTGACGTCGTAGCCCTCCTTGCCGTCCTTCAGGCTGAGCAGGGTGGGCGCGATGCCGGGCTGGCCGGACGATCCGTCGGCGAGTTCCGGCGCCCATTCGAGACGCAGCGTCAGCGCCGAGGCCAGCGCGCCGGCATTGACGCCCTCGAACGGATGGCTGGCATGGCTCTGGCGGCCGACCGCGAGCGCGGTCAGCAACAGCTTGCCGACGCTGCCGAGGGCGACCGAGCGGCCGACCGCGCCGTCGCCATGGTCGCCGATGCAATCGAGATTGATCGCGGCGACGACTTTGAGCCCGTGCTCGCTCTCGATCGCCGGCAGCGCCTCGGCCAGCGCGCGGGCACCTTCCGAATTGACCTCCTCGTCGGGCACCGCCACGAAGAGCAGGTTGCCTGCGCCGGGCGCTGCGGCGAAGGCCTCCAGCGCGGCGAGCCCGGCGGCGAGCCCGCCCTTCATGTCGAGCAGGCCCCGGCCGGGCAAAAAATCGCCGGTTGCAAAATCGTCGCGCGCCCGCCGCTCGGAGTCGTTGCGGGGCTGGCCAAGTTTCTGCCGCAGCGCCGCCAGCAGCGCCTCGGGCTCAGTCGCCAGCGGCTCAAGTTCGCCGTAATCCTCGGTCGAGACCGTGTCGAAATGGCCGGTCAGCAGCACGGTCCGGCGGCCCTGCCCCTTGACGAGGCTGGCGAGACAGGCGCGCTGCGAGGCTTCGCCCTGCGTCGGGATCAGCCAGGTGAGCGCGTCGCGCAGCGCCGGCCGCGTCGCCAATCTGTCCCGCAGCAGATGCGGCAGGGCCTGTTCGCCGGGCGAGCCTGTGACGGAGTTTTGCTGCGTCAGCCAGATCGCCCATTGGCGCGCGGTGTCGGGGTCGAGGTTGGGCATGGCGGTCCGGTCGTGATGGGGAGAGCGCAGCATAGGGAGATTCGCGCGCGGGTGTCGTGGCGCGGGAGCCTCGACGCCACTCCCCTCCCCCTCGTGGGGAGGGGTTGGGGGT
>LSIB01000041.1 GCA_001556025.1 Rhizobiales bacterium CCH3-A5 | reverse complement strand
AGAAGAACACCATCTGCGCCAGCGCCAGCGTGATCATGGCGAAATAGATGCCCTGCCGGCGGATGGCGAGCGCCCCGAAGACCAGTCCCAGCACGCCCGCGACCAGCATCCCCGAGAGGATCGCGAATTCGGGCGGAAAACCCCAGACCTTCGCGGCATAGGCCGAGACATAGGCCGCCATGCCGAAATAGGCGGCGTGGCCGAAGGAGAGCAGGCCGCCATAGCCAAGCAGCAGGTTGAAGGCGAGCGCGAAGAGCGCAAAGCACAGAACCTTCATGACGAAGACGGGATAGACCACGAAGGGCGCGATCACGAGCAGGATGCCCAGCCCGATGAAGACCGCCCGGTGCAGGCGCTCCGTGCCCCGGCTCGTCTCGGCCAGCGCGATGCCGCCGGCGGGGGCGTCGTCGAGGGTGATGTTGGCCATGGTCAGGTCCTCGTCTCGTTGAAGCGCACCGCCATCACGCGGCGCGCCCGAACAGGCCGGCCGGCTTCACCAGCAGCACCAGCACCATGATGATGAAGATCACGGTCGCCGAGGCTTCCGGATAGAACACCTTGGTCAGGCCCTCGATCAAGCCGAGCGAGAAGCCGGTGACGATCGCGCCCAGGATCGAGCCCATGCCGCCGATAACGACGACGGCGAAAACGACGATGATGAGGTCCGCGCCCATATTCGGGTTGACCGAATAGATCGGCGCGGCGAGCACGCCGGCGAAGGCCGCGAGCGCGACGCCGAAGCCGTAGGTCAGCGTCACCAGCAGCGGCACGTTGATGCCGAAAGCCTGTGTCAGCGTCGGGTTCTCTGTCGCGGCGCGCAGATAAGCCCCGAGCCTCGTCTTCTCGATCAGGAACCAGGTCGCGAGACAGACGACGAGCGAGGCGACGACGACCCAGCCGCGATAATAGGGCAGGAACATGAAGCCGAGATTCTGGCCGCCGCGCAGTTCGGCGGGTATCTGGTAGGCGAGGCCCGACGAGCCGTACTGGTTGCGGAACAGGCCCTGGATGATCAGCGCCAGGCCGAAGGTCAGCAACAGACCGTAGAGATGGTCGACATGGGCGATGCGTTTCAGCAGCAGCCGCTCGATTGCGATTCCGGTTGCGCCGACGACGATCGGCGCCAGCAGCAGCGCCGCCCAATAGTTGATCCCGAGATAGTTCAGACACATCCAGGCGACGAAGGCGCCCATCATGTACTGGGCGCCATGGGTGAAGTTGA
>LSIB01000040.1 GCA_001556025.1 Rhizobiales bacterium CCH3-A5 | reverse complement strand
CCTTCGCCCAGAGCCGCGCCGCGCCCGCGCCTGCACCCATGCGCGCGCCGGCCAAGAAGGTCGCCAACTCCCGCGCCGGCGACGCCGGATGGGAAGAGTTCTGAGAAAAACTCAGGCGCCGGCCATCTCCAGACCTGACGCGCCGCGCAGGCGCGCCGCGTCCCGCAGCGGCGGCGCGCCGAACAGCCGCCGGTATTCCCGGCTGAATTGCGAGGGGCTGTCATAGCCGACCTTGAAGCCGGCAGAGGCTGCGTCATGCGAGGCGCTGAGGATCAGGCGACGGGCCTCCTGCAGCCTGAGCTGCTTCTGGTATTGCAGCGGGCTCATCGCGGTCACGGCCTTGAAATGCTGGTGCAGGGCCGACGGACTCATTCTCGCTTCGCGTGCAAGCGTCTCGACGCTGACGGGTTCGTCGTAATGGCGCTTGATCCAGCCGATCGCGCGGTTGACCTGCTGCAATCGGCTGCCGGCGGTCGCGATCTGGCACAGCCGAGACGCCTGTTCGCCCGTCATCAGGCGGTAGAGGATTTCGCGCTCGGCCAGCGGCGCCAGCATGGCGATGTCGCCCGGCGTTTCCAGAAGCGCCACCAGACGTTGAACCGCATCGAGCAGCGGCGGGCTCACCTGCGTCAGGGTCAAGCCGGCGGGCGGCCCGCGTTCGGCCGCTGGGCCGATGCCGGCCTCGAGCATGATCGCGCTCAACTGGACCGGGTCGAGATCGATCTTGACGCAGAGATAGGGCTTGTCCGGGCTCGCCTCGATCACCTGGCCGACCACCGGCAGGTCAATGGAAGCGACGAGATACTGCGTGCGGTCGTAATGATGGATCGCATCGCCCAGCAAAACGCGCTTGCGGCCCTGGACGACGATGCACAGCGCCGGTTGCTGCACGCCATGCATCGGCTCGGTCGGTTGGCTCGCCCGGATCAGGCTCAGCCGCGGGATCGCCGTCGCATGCACGCCGTCGCTGTCGATGAGGCGTCCAATCAACGCCGTGAGGTCTTCGATCTGCCGCATGACGAGGCCCTTTCCTGGACGAGTATATGGCGGGTCCGGAGTTTTATACAATGATCGCAGACCAGATACACGCTTCGGCCGCTTGATCTGGAGGATCGTGCAATCATCCTGCTGCTTCGGTCTATCGGCTGAGGCGGCCGGCGGTGCATATCCTGAGGCGAGACAGCGCGGCGCCGTCGTCGCGATGCCCGCCCATTCGACATATAGAGGAGAACCCGGCCATGATGTTCAGCCATGTGTTTCAGGCTCTCGGCTCGCTGACCGCGCGCTTCGTTCCGCCGCCCCAGCCGCTCGAGATCGACCTCGACGGGCATGATGCGCCAGACCCCTTCGCCCAGGCCGCCATCGGCACCTGGCTCACCGAGGACGGCGCGATCCGGCTCGACCTCAGGCCGGATGGCCGCTTCGACAAGAGGAAGGCCGTGACGGCGTCGCGCCATGGCGGCCGCTATGAGGTCGATCGCTCGAAGCTCTATTTCGAGGACGATGCCGGCATGGTCGCGCTCGGGCGCCTGCGGCGCGGCGTGCTCGACATCGGCGAGAAGCGCTTCCTCAAGGCCTGAGCCAAAAAGCGGCGGGAGGCGGTGTCAGCCTTCCGTCGCCAGCCCTTCCTCGACCTCGCTCGCGGCAAAACTGTAGCGCCGCGAGCAGAACTCGCAGGTCACGCCGAGCGTGCCGTCATCTGCAAGCATCGCCTGGCGGTCCTCGCTCGAGAAGCCGCGTAGCATGCCGAGCACGCGCTCGCGCGAGCAGCGGCAGGCCTCATGCACCGCGACCGGCTCGAACACCCGCGCGCCGCGCTCGTGGAACAGCCGGTAGAGCAGCCGTTCGCTCTCCAGCAGCGGGTCGAGCAGTTCGTGGTCCTCGACCGTCTCGACCAGCGAGCGCGCCTCGGTCCAGGCATCGTCGCTGATCCCATCCGGATCGGGATTGGCGAGGATTTCGTGGCCCTCCGGCGCGTCGCCCGGATGGATGTCGGCTGCGCGAAGGCGGTCGACCGAGTGCGGCATGAACTGCACGAGCAGCCCGCCGGCCCGCCAGCGCCGGCCGTCGCCGGTGACGATCGAGCCGACGCCGAGCCTGATCCGGCTCGGGATCTGCTCGGACTGGCGGAAATACTGGTGCGCCGCCTCTTCCAGGCTCTGCCGGGTCAGGGCCACCACGCCCTGATAGCGCGTCGTCGCCGAGCCTTGATCGACCGTCATGGCGAGATGGCCCTCGCCGAGCAGCTCGCCGGTGCTCAGCGCCCCGGCCGCGATGGCGTCGGTCAGCTTGGCCTCGTCGATATGCGCCACGGCGCGGTAGCTGTCGGGCGCGTTGAAATCGACCACCATCATCGAAATCGCCCCGTCGCTCTTGGTCTGGAGCTGGAAACGGCCCTCGAACTTCAGTGCCGTGCCGAGCAGCACGGTCAGCGCCGCGGCCTCGCCGAGCACGCGCGAGACAGGTTCCGGATAGTCGTGACGCTCCAGGATGGTGTCGAGCGACGGCCCAAGCCGAACGACCCGGCCGCGCACGTCGAGATCGGGCACCGTGAACGGCACGACGCGGTCGTCGAGCGCAGCCAGATCGTCGCGCAGGCTGCCACCGCCACTCTCGAGATCGGCCATCAGGCGGCGACCCCGCCGAAGCACCAGGCCAGAATTCCCTTCTGGGCGTGTAGACGGTTCTCGGCCTCGTCGAACACGGCCGATTGCGGCCCATCCATCACCGCGTCCGTCACTTCTTCTCCGCGCGAGGCCGGCAGACAGTGCATGAAGATCGCGTCCTTGTCGGCGCGGCCCAGTAGCCGCTCGTCGACCTGGTAGGGCCGCAGCAGATTGTGGCGCGTGCCTTCCTCGTCGCCCATCGAGACCCAGCAATCGGTGATGACGCAGTCGGCGCCTTCGACGGCAGCTTCCGGCCGCGAGGTCAGAGTCAGCTTCGCGCCATGGTCGCGGGCCCAGTCGAGAAGCGCCGGCGGCGGGCTGAGCTCTTCGGGCGTGGCGATCGCCAGCTCGAAATCGAGCCGGCCGGCGGCATGGATCCAGGAGGTCAGGACATTGTTGGTGTCGCCGGTCCAGGCGATGCGCCTGCCCTTGATCGGGCCCTTGCGCTCCTCGAAGGTCATCACGTCCGCCATGACCTGGCAGGGGTGCTGGCGCTTGGTCAGGCCGTTGATCACCGGCACGGTGGCGTATTTCGCCATTTCGACCACGGCATCGTGGTCGAGCATGCGGATCATGATGGCGTCGACATAGCGCGACAGCACGCGCGCCGTATCGGCGATGGTCTCGCGCTCGCCGAGTTCGATCTCGCGGCCGGTGACCATCATCGGCGAGCCGCCAAGTTCGCGGATGCCGACGTCGAAGGAGACGCGGGTGCGCAAGCTCGGCTGCTCGAAGACCATGGCGACGACCTTGCCTTCGAGCAGGCGGTCGCCGGCGGCCTCCGGCGTGCGGCGGCGCGCTTTGATCTCGTCGCCCTTGCGCAGGATGGCGCGTAGCTCGGAGGCGGAGAAATCGGAAAGATCGAGGAAATGGCGCGTCACGGGCGCGTCCTTCGTCAGCGCGGGATCGGTTGGAATGCGTTACTCGGCGGCGGGCCGCGTCAGCGTCGCCTCGATGGCGCGCGCCGTGCGGTCGAGCCGCGCCACGGCTTCGCTGGCCTCCTCCTCGCTGATGATCAGCGGCGGCAGCAGACGCACGACATTGTCGCCCGCCGCGACCACGAGCAGGCCGTTGGCCCGCGCCTCGGCGACGAAATCGGTGTTCAGCGTATGCAGCTTCAGGCCGATCATCAGGCCTTCGCCGCGGATCTCCTCGATCACGCCGGGATGCTGGTCCTTGAGTTGCGCCAGCGACTGCCGCAGCCGCAGCCCCATCTGCGCGACGCGCGCGATGAAACCCTCCTCCAGCACCACGTCGAGCACGGCGTTGCCGACCGCCATGGCGAGCGGGTTGCCCCCGAACGTGGTTCCGTGCGTGCCGAGCGTCATGCCGGAGGCGGCGTCTTCGGTCGCCAGGCACGCCCCCATCGGAAAACCGCCGCCGATGCCCTTGGCGACCGACATGATATCGGGCGTCACGCCAGACAGCTCATAGGCGAAGAACTTGCCGGTGCGGCCGACGCCGGTCTGGATTTCGTCGAAGATCAGCATCAGCCCGTGCTGATCGCACAGCTCGCGCAAGCCCCGCAGGCATTGCGGCGGCACCGAGCGCAGGCCGCCCTCGCCCTGGATCGGTTCGATCATGATGCCGGCTGTCTCCGGCCCGATCGCGGCCTTCAGAGCCTCGTGGTCGCCAAACGCCACCTGGTCGAAGCCGTCGACCTTGGGGCCGAAGCCGTCGATGTATTTCTGCTGGCCACCGGCCGCGATCGTCGCCAGCGTGCGGCCATGGAAGGCGCCCTCGAAGGTGATGATGCGGAAGCGTTCAGGGCTCCCCTTCGCGGCATGGTATTTCCGCGCCATCTTGATGGCGGCCTCGTTCGCCTCCGCGCCCGAATTGGTGAAGAAGACGCGCTCCGCGAAGGTCGCTTCGCAGAGCCGGCGCGCCAGCTTCTCGCCTTCGGGCATCGTGTAGAGGTTGGAGGTGTGCCAGATCTTGCCGGCCTGCTCGGTCAGGGCATTGACCAGATGCGGATGCGCATGGCCAAGCGCATTGACGGCGATGCCGGCGCCGAAATCGAGATAGCGGGTTCCGTCGGCGGTGATCGACCACGGGCCCTCGCCGCGTTCGAAGGCGACGGGCGCACGGGCATAGGTCGGCAGCAGGACGGAAGGGGAGGCGGACGAAGCGGCAGCGGTAGTCATGGAGGCGATCCTCGTGACGAAAAGGCGATGCGGAGCTGGACTGGTCGATTAAGGCAGGCGGGCAAGGACGGCATCGTGCCGATCGCATGCGACCTGCCGGCGACATCATCGTCGCAGCCGTGTCGAAACCTCTCGCCGCATCGCCAGCCGCATGACCCAAATCCCGAAAGACTGAAAGGCGCGAACACCTTCAAAAACATAAGCGCCGCCCGAACGGGGCGGCAGCATGCGGGAACTATGCTGAACGCCCCCGGCGCTGTCAATTCCAGCCCCATCCGCATGGTCCCCGATGACTCAACGTCAGCGTTGCCGAAAAGATTCACCTTGACCGATCCTGCGGCTTTGCCTGGGGAAAAGCCGAATTCCGATTCGCGGACTCTTGTCGCCGAGTCCGGCCATCTTGTATGGTCTCAGTCGTCAGATACGACATCTCGTGCGGCGCACCCCGGTTACCGTCAGTTTCGGCTGTCACGGCCCCGTTTCCAGCGGGCGTCGCCGGTATCGGATTCCGCCACGATCCGCCCGTAAAGCCGGCCCGCGAGGCGCTGGCCTCGACAACAGCAGGTGAAGCCGATGACCGAAGCCGGAGCATGGACCGAAGATCGCGTCGAGCTTCTCAAGAAGCTCTGGAGCGACGGGCTGAGCGCCAGCCAGATCGCCGGCGAACTCGGCAGCGTCACGCGCAACGCCGTCATCGGCAAGGTCCACCGTCTCGGCCTCTCGGGTCGCGCCAAGAGCACGGCTACGCCGGGCACGCCCCGCGCCACGCCGGCCCGCAAGCCGGCGATGCGCCCGCCCAGCCATCCGATGGGTGGCGGCAATGGCGCCGGCATGACGCGCGGCGCCAATGCGCTCGCGCCGCAGTTTCAGCCCGATGCGGAGGCCGATCCGCAGGTCGCGCCGACGCCGGCCCTGTCCGAGGATGTGGTGGTGCCGTTCTCCGAGCGCGTCACCATCATGGATCTGCGCGAATACATGTGCCGCTGGCCGATGGGCGATCCGACCACCCCTGAGTTCCGCTTCTGCGGCGGCCGCTCGCAGACAGGCATGCCCTACTGCAGCCATCATGCCCGCATCGCCTACCAGCCCGCCGCCGACCGCAGGCGCGACCGCAGCCGCACGGTGGCGCGGGTCTGAGGCTTCATTTCGTCCACCATGCGGAAAGCCGGCCTTCGCGGGCCGGCTTTTTTCGTTGGTGTGGAAGGCGGCGTCACGCCGCCTGCGATCGGTGCGGGCCCTGCAGATAGGCGGCCTCGAACCGGCTCATCACGGCGGCCACCATGTCGCGCGCGACATGGAGCTGGTCGTCCTCGAAGGCGAGCCCGCGCGGCGAGTTCAGCACCAACTCGTAGCTTGGAAAGTAGTCGACGAAGTCGAAGCGCCGGAACAGCTCCTCCGCCACGGCGCGCAGCACCGATTTCGAGGCGCTGTTGGCGACGATCACGTCGGCGTCCTTGAAGGTCGCGCCGAGCGGCACCGGCGAGACGGTGACGATGAAGCGCATCTCGGGGTGGCAATGCATCCGAACCAGCTCGACGATCTCCAGCATGTCCGACAAGGTCGCGTCATAGCCGTAATCGACGAAGCGGAAGCGCTCAGGCATCCGCGCCAGCCAAGCCGGGCCGGGATGGGCGTTCATCGCGAGCCCGGTCTGCGAGTCGAGCCAGGTCTCGGTCAGCCCCAGCGTCAGGAAACAGATCCGCGCCTCCCTGATGCGGGCGGTCGCCGCCCACAGCCGCTTGCGGTTGGCGAAGGCCGTCTCGCGGTCGAGCAGCCTGAGCCCGCTGGCATGGGGGTCGAACCATTGCTCGGGCGCGAGTTCGATCAGGCCCTCATCGGGATAGATTTCGCCGAGCAGCACCCGCTTCAGCTCATGGGCCATCGAGCGCACCGAATATTTGTTCAGTGCGCCCCGGCTGAGCTCGCCGGCGGCCGCCCCGCCGCCGCGCCCGCTGGCGTCGTTCCAGCTCTCGAAATGCTCGGCCGGTACGCCATGGCCGTCGAGCAGCAATGGCAGGCCGCGTGAGATCAGCACGTTCTCGACGCCACGTGCAAAGCAGGAGCCCATGGTGAAGATCGGCCAGGACGGGTCGATCGCGAATTTCGGCTTGTGGTCGAGGCCGAGGAACCGGCCGGTGGTCAGCCGGTCCTTCGCCATCTGGCCGGGCTTGCCGGAGGTCCAGCCGCGCACCGGATTCCCGCGCATCAGCGCGAGCGCCGTTCCTGCGTCGTATTCGATCCTCATGGGTCAGACTCTTGCCATTTGGCCGCCGACGCTCGGACGATAGGAAGCCCGTTCCGGCTCCCGAGCCGCGGACCTCCTCGTCTAGAACAGGTGGCGGAAGCTCTCGGGCAGCCGCATCGCCTCAGTCGCCGCGATGTCGAGCGGGGAGACATACATGGTGCCGACCTCGCCGCCGCGTTCCGACGGCGTGACGCGGCCGAGATACTGGTCGCAATAGGCGTCGATCGCCGAATCCTCCCAGTCGCGCCGGTCGAGCTTGGCGAAGGAGCGATAGACGTTCATCAGATCGAGATCGTTGGAGCGCTGGTGGTGTCCCTGATCGGCCTGGGCGAAGTCAAGCCCGCGCGTCAGCGCCTGCCGGCGCATGCGCTCGGCCAGATCGGCGTACTTCAGGTGAAAGAGGTAAGCGCCGTGGAAGCGCGGCGGCCGGTTGGCGTGGTGAAAACCACCGCCCCAGCGGATCGGCTTGCGCACGATCAGCGTCTTGCACATCGGCGAGACGAAGCGGACATGGCGGCGCTGGGCCAGCACCTCGCCTTCGAGCAGAACGGCGTTCTCCTCCTCCAGCATCGTCATCACGTTGAAGCCGACGCAGGTCGAATAGTCGAAATCCGTGGCGTCGAGCCAGTCGCCGAAGCTGCCGAAGCGGCGCGGGTCGTGGCTGACGAACTCGTCGCAATCGGTGTAGATCACCGTCTCGTAGAGCTCGAGCAGAGCCGAGACGAATTTCGAGACGAAGCGGGCGCGTTCCTGGTCGTCCAGCGCCGAGCGCGGATAGCGCACCGTGCTGACGCCGTCCAGCATGGCGCGGACCTCGTCGTCGCTGTCGTGATCGACGACATAGAGGTTCTCGCGCCCGACGAGCCCGGCGTAATAGGCGATCCAGCGCGAGACGTAGAACGCCTCATTGTACTGCATGGTGACGACGGCAATTTTTTTCATCGCGACAGGCTTCTTCCGTTCACATCCGGTGCGGTGCGCCGTTGCGGTCTAGGAAATCGCGCATGCGGTCGTAGGAGGCGGCGTAGGAGATCGCGAGCGCCTTCAGCGCGGCTTCCTTGTAGACCGCGCGCCAGCCGCCCTCGGCGAGCGCGGCTTCCGGCACGATCGGGATCTTCAGCGTCTCGGCCAATTCCTGGCTGCGCGTGTCATAGGCGACGAGCACGCCGGGCACGCCATGGGCCACCGCCGGCAGCACGCCATGGACGCGGTAGCCGACCGCGAGGTCCTGGCTCCTGGCGAACTCGTCGTAGCGCGCGACATCGAAGAAGCTGAAGAGCTGCTTTTCGTAGATCCGGCGCATCGCGGCGTCTTCTGATCCATCCCACCAGCCGGTGCGGACGAATTCGGCGACCGCTTTCTCCATTCCCGCCTCGTCGCGCAGGAAGAAGGCCTTCTCCTCCTGCTCGCCATGGGAGGACATCACCATCTCGCTTTGCCGGTCGACCTTGAGCAGGGCCGCGCGCTGGTTGCGCAGATAGGCGGCGGGGTCCGCGGTATAGCTGTGATCCGCCTCGCGCCGCAGGCTGAACGCGACTTTCCGGATCTCGCGCTGGTCGGGGACCCGGATCGCGAGATCGCGGTTGCGCGTCCGGAAGATCGAGGGGCAGCCGACGACATCGACATTGCGGATGCCGTTTTCGTGCAGGGTCTGGGCGCTGAACGCCCCGCGCACGCCGATCGAGGCGCAGCGATCGGCGACCAGCGACCAGAACCGCTTCGAGCTTTCGGGCAGCGCGATCGCGCGCGCCTGGCTCGCCTGCGCGCCGACGCCGATGGCGTAGACCGGGAGCTTCACCTTCTCCAGCACCTCGACGGCGCGGTACCACTCCATCTTCTCATGGATGAAGTTGGAGCCGCGCACGAAGACATAGTCGAACTCGCTGGCGTAGCGCTCGATATCGGCGTCGCTCGGGTTCATGATCTTCATCGGCTCGAGTTCGGCGTAACGCAAAAGCTTCAGCGTCGAGTCGAAGACGATCATGTCGCCGATGTTGAAATAGTCGGCGAGCAGCTTCTCCAGCGGCGCGCGGTACCAGCGCACCTTGTCGTGCTCGTAGACCTCGCCGGCGGGATAGATCACCAGGGCCCGCAGCCTCGTTCCGGTTGCGATGGGCCGCAGCCCGGAGCCGGCAGCGAACGTTCCTGTCGCGGCGTCGCGGACCGAGACCTGGCGCGGCCCGCCTCGCGCCAGCTTAGGCAGCGGGATCGTCAGCTCGGCGACCGTCGCATCGCGGGCGATCACGCAGCCGGGGTTGATGGTGGCGTAGTCCTGCCCGTCGAGCCGCAGCGTCAGCGCCGGCCAACCGCCATCGGGCATGCGGGCGACGGAAACCACCACCTCGTCGACGGTGGCGCGCAGGATCTTGGTGGCGAGCGCGGTCGAGCCCGCAAGGTCGGGCTGCTGCACGGGCGCGTTCATGGCGTGTCCCTCACGATGCGGATCTTCAGCCGGACGAGGTCGCGCTCGGGGCCGACCTTGCAGTCGGAGACCTTCATCCTCGTCATGAACAGGAAGGGCTCGTCGCCGGTCGTCTCGAAATTGCGCGAGGTCGAGTTTGGATCGGCGAGCGCGCCATAGGCATAGCGCAGGCTGTCGCCGCAGTTCCTGCTCCATAGCGTCGGGTGGATCAGCAGCGTCCGCAGCGGAGACCAGCGTTTGAGATCGTCGGACCAGCTATAGGCGACGCGCCCGCCGGCGATGTTCTGCGCGGCGTCGGGGCCGAGATGGAAGATCGCGAGCCAGCGCCCGCTCGCCTCGTGCCTCGTCAGCGAGCCGACCGTGGTCGGCAGCACCTTCAGCGGCTGGCATGGCCTGGCCTGTGCGATGTCTTCGCGATAGGGATCGACGGCGCGTACGGAAAAATCCTGGCCGTCGAAGGCGCGCCACGACGCGGCGTCCGCGATTTCGGTCGTGCGGAACAGACAGGTGCCACCTTTCTGGCCCTCGCCGCCGGTCGTCGCGATCAGTGCATACCAGGCGTCGCCGTCGCGGACGATGTTGGACGGGTTGAAGAAGCCGCGATGCCGACCTTGTCCGACATCCTGCCGGAACGCCGGCGCGGCGACGAGCGTGCGCGGCTCGTCGACCGTGAAACTCCGGCCACTATCGCGCGAACGCGCTGCGGTGACGACATTGTACCAGCAGGCCATGCCGTCCTTGAAGCGGCAGGCCCCGGCATGGCGGTCGGCGTGATACTCGTCATGCATCAGCGCGAAGACGTCGCGGCCATTGCCTGTCCAGGTCGCGGCGATCCAGCTCATGTCGCTGAACTCGCTCGGGTCGGGGCTGTTCTTGGCCTGGAACGAAACCGAGCAGGTTGTGGCGATCGCGTCGAGCCCCGGCCCGAGCAGCGCCCGGTTGCGGTGATGGCTGGCGAAGGCGACGACCGCGTTCTTGTCGTCGCGGAAGGCGCGCAGCGGCGCATCGGGAATGTGCCACTCCTCGCAGCGCTCGCGCGACCAGGCGTAGACGGTTTCCTCGCGGGCGTCGGGCGCGACTTCGAGCCGCCACCCGGGGGCCTGGGCGAGCGCAAGGCCGGGCAGCGCGAGCCAGAGCGCCGCCCCGAGCCAGGCCGCATGCCGGGCCAGGAGGGCGCTCATGCGACCTTCCTCTCCGGCTCGGCCGCGACCTGCGCCGCCACCGGCCCGGCCATCTTGTGGTCGACCTTGTTCTCGCTGAGGAAGGCGCTCATTGCGTCGTAGACGTCGCGGTAGGCTACGTTGAAGCGGTCGAAGCGCGCCTGATCCCAATACTCCTCCAGCCGGAAGTCCTGGCCGGAGAAGACGTCGACGCTCGGGATCCGGAAGGTCTCGGCGAATTCGACGGTGCGGCTGTCATAGGTGAAGTAGATCGACGGCGTACCGTTGGCGAGCGCCATCAGATTGCCGTGCAGCCGGTAGCCGAGCACGAGGTCGAGCCCGCGCACCAGCCGCTCATACTCCGCGACCACGTCGGAATAGAACATCCGCGTGCGGTAGAGCCCCTCCATCGTCTCGTCGAGATACCAGGTCGTGGCCCACTCGTTCCGGCGCAGCGCGGCCATCGCCTCGTCCTTCTGGGCGGGCGTTCCGAGCGCGAGCTTCTTCTCCTCGATCTCGCCCTGCGCCATCAGCGTCACGTCGAAGCGCGCCGCCATCGCCTTCACCAGGTCACGGTGGAAGGTGAGGTAGCGCCGGATGTCCTGCGCATAGGTCTTCGACACTTCGCGCCGCAGCGTCACGCCGACCCGTTTCACGTGGTCGAGCGCCGGCAGGCGGATGGCGAGGTCGGGATTGTTGGCGCGGAAGGCTGTCGGGCAGCCGATGATACGGACGTTCTGGATGCCAAGATCGTTCAGCACCTGCGCCGAGTAGGCTCCGCGCACGCCGAGCGATGCGGTCGAATCCGCGATCAGCCGCAGCACGGTCTTCGTGTCGTCGCTCAGCTCGAGCGTGCCGCTGACCGGAGCCTGCGCGCCGATGCCGAAGGCGATCACCGGTATCTTGAGCCGGCGCAGCACCTCGGCCGTCTTGCTCCAGTTCATCTGCGCGTGGACATAGTTCGAACCGCGCAGGAAGACGTAGTCGTACTCCGCATTGATCCTGTCGATCGCGGCAGGGTCGACATGGGCGATCGGCAGCTCCGACAGCGTCTCGAAGTTCAGGAGCTTCAGCGAGGAATCGAAAACGAAGGCGTCGCCGATATTATGGTAGTGGTTGATGTGGTTCTCGATCTGGGCGTGCTTGTACCAGCGCACATTGTCGTGGTCGTAGACCTCCCCCGAGGGGCTGATGACGAGAATGCGGGTCATGATGTCTCTCCCTTGTTCTTCGGCCCGTGAGCGTCAGGCGATCATCGGCGTCGCCATGCGGCTCGCAGGTTCGGGCAAGCCGCGCTCGGCCGAGAGCCGGCGGTAGAGCGCGAGATGCGCGTCGGCGCAGTCGATATGGTTGAGCGGTTTGGCGATGCCGCCGCGCAGGCGCGCCCAGAGATCGGGCTCGCTCAGCGCGCGCGTCATGCAGTCGACCAGGTCTTCCGGGCTGCCGGAGCGGAAATGCAGGCCGTTGACCTCGTCGGCGATCTTCTCGGCCATGCCGCCGATATTGCTGGAGAGGATCGGGCGGCCGTGATGGAAGCATTCCTGGATCACGATCGGCGAGTTCTCCCACCAGATCGAGGGCATCACGACCCAGTCGACCGAACGCATCAGGGTCGGCAGCTCGTGGTTCTGGAACGCGCCGCAGAAGCGCACGCGCCGGCCCGCCGCTGCCACCAGCTCGGCGAACTTGTCCTGATAGGCCTGCGGCTGACGTTCGAGATTGCCGCCATAGACGAGCAGGATCGCATCCTCTCCCCAGACCGAATCCGGAATACGCGTCACGGCGTCGATCAGCACGTCGGCGCCCTTGTAGGGTGTGAGCTGGCCGAAATAGGCAAAGCGCGAGCGCCGCGCGCCCGGCTCCGGCAGCGCGCGCGGCGGCGCGGGTTCGCCGACGTCGAGCCCGTTCTCGATCACGGAAAAACGCTCCGCGTCGAGCCCCCAGGCCTGGTAGCGCTCGGCCAGAAAACGGCTCGGCGAGATGAAGTGGTCGGCGAGCCCCAGCATCGCCTTGACGAAGGTCTCGCGTGCCAGGAAGCGCGCCGGCGAGATCTCTGGGAAGCAGGCATTGCAGTCGGTCGGCGAGGCCCGGTAGCAGAGCTTGAACGCGCCGGTCTTCACCATCTGGCCGTGATGGTGGCAGATCGCGAGATATTCGTGGAACGTCACCACGATCGTGGCGTCGGGAAGCGTGTCGCGCACCGCGAACAGGCATTCCAGCCCGAGCCCGATGACATGGTGGAAATGCACCACGTCGGGCTTGAGGTCGCGCAGCACGCGAGCGAAATCGCGCTCGATCTCGTCGGTCGCCCGGTTCGAGAGCAGGAAGTGGTCGTAATCCTCGGCGTAATAGAGCAGTTCGCCGCCGCGCTGACGCAGGCTCATCAACGCCGTGCCGGCATGGCGCGGTGTCGGCGCGCCGATCCGGGCGAGATAATGCGCATCGACACCCTCGCTCGCCTGCAACCCCTTATGCAGGTTGTAGGAGGCGATTTCGGCGCCGCCGAGCGACAGGCTCGGATGGGCATGGGATACCACGAGAACCCGCATCGTCACCCTCTCATGTTCGAGACGGCCAGCGCCCAGCGCCGGTCGAAGCTGGTGCGGTCTGCGAGCGCCGCCAGCGCGCCGAGATGCGGCCGCGCCAGTTCGCCGTCGTCGACGACGTAGATTTCAACCTCCGGAACCCAGACCGAGGGCGCGCCGCCCATCCGCAGCCGCAGTCCCAGATCAAGCCCCTTCTCACCGGTGGTGAAATAGCCGCGGGCAAAACCGCCGGCCTCGATGAAGGCCGCGCGCGCAAGCACGCAGCATTCCATCGCGCCGGCCGCGACCTCGACGGGGCCAAGGCTTCCAATCGCATCGAGCGGATAGCCGACGAAGCGGTTGCAGATGCGCCGCTCGGTCCCCTCGCCCTCCAGCCAGGCGCCGGCCCAGCGGATCGAATTGTCCTCGAACAGAAGCGTCGGGCTCGCGATGCACTGGCCGTTGCGGGCGCGGAAGGCGCGTTCCAGCCGGCCGAGCCAGCCCGGAGCGCGGATTTGCGCCGCGCCAGACAGAAGCGCGATCGTCTCGAACCGGCAGGCGCGCACGCCCGCCTCCAGCGCGTCGCAGGCATCCTCGACGCCGTCGACGAGAGCGAGCCGGAGCGACAGCCCGTAGAAGCGCGCGAGCCGTCGCGCCTCCGCACCGATCCGGTCGAAGCTCTCAGCGGGCGCCGCGAGCACGATCGGCAGCGGGCGGACCTCGGCGTCGATCGCCAGCATGGCGAGGAGCGAGGAGAGTTCGCGCGGCCTGTGGTCCAGCCCGATGACGAGGCCGAGCGGCGCTTCCGCCACGAAGGCGCCGAGGTCGATGGTCTCGGCGACGCGCGGCGGCGCGATCTCGGCCCCTTGCAGGGCGGGCGCGATCTGGCGTTCGACCACGGCCGCCGCCGTCGAGGAGCGCGGGTCGAGCAGGCCGAAGATGCGCTCCAGCGTCCTCCGCGCCGGGCCGCGACCTGGTTCGAGCGGCAGGAAGGCGGGTCCGGAGCCCTCGATCTCGAATTCGAGATAGATGGGCTGGCCGGGTTCGGAGGCGATTTTGGGAGCGAACACGATGAAGCCGTGGCTGTTGCGCCGGCCCGCCAGCGCCGCGCCATAACGCGGATCCTCGGCGAATGCGGCCGAGACGTCGGGCCGGGACACCCGGGTCCAGAGCCGGTCGACGGCGCAGGCCTGCGCGCCGCTGCGCAGGGTCACGGCGCTGACCTTGCGGTCGGGGTCGAACAGCCAGCCGATGATCAGCACGCCGCTGCCGTCGAGGATGGTGGCGTCGTCGATTCCGGCGCGGACGGGTGCGTCGAGCAAGGCGACGGTGTCGCGCCCGTCGAAGCGCTGCGACAGGCGCTTCAGCCTGTCGAGCGTGGCTTGCGGGGCCGCGCCGCGCTTCAGCCCGTCGCGCAGATGCCCGGGCACCGTGACCGGCTCCAGCAGGACATGGCGCTCATAGACCTCGAGCGCGCGCCAGCCGTCATTACCCCGGAAGAACAGCCGCTCGATCTCGCCTGGATGGCGGATTGGAGCGCCCTCCAGCATGCCGAAGAAGCCGCGCGCGCCCTCGCCGAGATCGTCCCGGTCGAAGACGCCGGCCTCCAGCGTCGCCGGCGAGAGGCCGCCATGGGCGATCAAAAGCCTTGTCTGGCCAGCCGCGAAATTGGCGCTCCAGCCCTGCAGGAAGACGCCGTCGTCGAGCGGCCCCATCACCTCGACGAAGCCGCCGGGCTTGGCCACGGATTGCAGCAGCATGCCGACCGCGCGCAGCCGGCGCGGATTGGCTTTCCCGGCGAGCAGCACCTCCAGCAGGCCGTCGACCACGGTCGGAAACGCCTGCCCGGCCTCGTCGGCGAGCGCCGCCAGAAAGCCCTGCAGCGGCAGCGGTTTTGGCGACAGGATCAGCCGGAGCGGGCGGCCCGGCCGGCCAAGCAGCAACGCGCCGGAGCCGGCGCGGTCGGGAGCTGGAGCCGGCGCGAGGCACAGGAAGCCGACCGCCGCAGCCGATTCGGCCTGCGGCCTGCGCCAGCTCAGCACCATCGTGTCGGCGCGGTTGCGCGGATTGCCGTCGACCGCGACAGGTACCTTTCCGGGGATCGCGTCGCAGGCGCTCATGATCAGGATCGCGTTCTCGCCGAGCGGCGTCCAGGCCACGGTCGGCGCGAGTGCGAGGCGGGTCTGGTCCGGGATCACGACCTCGTTCATCGGTCCACCAGCGTGATCGCGAGGGTGACGAAGGAGAGAAGCGCCGCCAGTCCCGAGAGAAAGCCGAGGATCACCGTGACCTGCCGCAGCGGCGCTTTCGCCTCGTTGCGGATCGTGATCAGGCGCTCGTCGAGGCCGCGCAGGGTCGCGTCGAAGCGGAGCTGGAAGACGTCGAGCTCGGCCAGCCGCTGGCCGATCGCTTCGGCCTGACCAGCCGTCGCAACGCCGTCGCTCGCCACCGCGCCGTGTCGCTCGTCGATCCGCAAAGCGAGCGCGTCGAGCCTGTCGTTGAGCTCCTTCTGGGCGAGCTGCGTGCGCCGGTTCAGCGCGATCAGCGCCTCGACGCGGTCGAAGAAGCGCGCCAGCGGCACCGCGATCGCAGCCTCGGCCGCAAGTTCCGCCGCCGGCGGCAGCCGCAGTTCGAGTTCGGCCCCGGTGCTGGGCGAGACCCCGATCACGCTCAGGCTCCCGCGAACGGCTACAGTCGCCTCGTCCAGCTCCATCGCGAAGGCATGGCGCCCGTCGCCGATGCCGTTGCGCCGCAGGTCGATGCGGCCCTGGTCCGCGACCGCCTCCTGCACGCAGACGCCCTCGCGCAGCAGCCTGACGATCAGCCGTTCCTCGGGCCGGGTCTCGTCCCAGATCCAGCCATGCAGGCGGGCGCCGTCGAGCGCATCGACGCGGCCATTGAGCCTGGCGGGGGTGGGCGGAGCCATGGCGATCGTGTCGGCTGTCGTCATGCCGCCACCGCGAATCTCAGCCGGTCGAACAGCGCCAGATGCGCGCTGGCGCAATCGCCGATCGAAGGCTGCGGCGCGATGCCCTCGACGAGGCGCTGCCAGAGCCCGTCGTCGGTCATCGCCCGCTGCATCGTCGCGGCGAGCGCGGCGGGATCGCCCGGCCGCACATGCAAGCCGTCCTGCCCGTCGCGCACCATCTCGGCCATGCCGCCGATGCTGCTGGCGATCACCGGGCGGCGATGCTGGAACGCCTCCTGGATGACGAGCGGCGCGTTCTCCCACCAGATCGAGGGCATCACTACCCAGTCGACCGCTTCCATCAGCGCAGGTAGTTCGTCGAGGCGATAAGGCCCGCAATGGCTGACCCGCCCGCCGGCCCGCGCCAACGCCTTCTCGAAGGCGGTGGTGAAAGCCTCGCTCTGGAACGGCGCGCCGCCATGGATGCGCAATTCGAAATCGCTCTCGCCGAGCGTCTTGAGGTGCTGCGCCGCCGCCAGGAGGTCGAGCACGCCCTTCCATGGGTTGAGATTGCCGAAATAGCCGAAGCTGGCGCGGCGTCCCGCGCTCGGCCGGTGTGGCGCGGGCATTCGCGCCGGGCGGGCGTTGGCGATCACCTCGATCCGCTCGGCCGCCAGTCCCCAGGCGATGTAGCGCTGGCGCAGGAAACGACTCGGCGAGACGAAGCGATCGACGGCGTTGAGGTGCGTCTTGATGAACCGTTCTCGCAGCAGGAAGCGGTCGGCCGGAATCTCCGGGAAGCAGCCATGGCAGGCCGTGGGGGAAGCGCCCTGGCAGCGCGCCTTGTCGGTCGGCCGCAGCATCAACCCGTCATGATGGCAGATCGGGTAGTAGTCGTGCAGCGTCATCACGATCCGCGCGCTTGGCAGGATGCGCCGCGCCAGCGTCAAAAACTCCGCACCGATCAGGACGAGATGGTGGATGTGGATGACGTCCGGCCGGAACTCCTTCAGCAGCGTCGCGCAATCCTGCAACGCGCCGTAATGGTCGATCTGGCTGAGATGGAACCGGTCGAAATGGCCGCTCCAGAGCAGCACGTCGCCGTCCTGCCCCGTCGCCTGCAGGCTCGTGCCGGGATGCGACTGCCGGTGGATGCGGTTTGTCGCGCCCAGGAACATCACCTCGCAGCCCTGCTCGCGATAGCTGGCAGTGAGGTCGTGCGCGAAGATTTCGGTGCCGCCGGGATGGAGGTCGGGGTGGTTGTGCGCGACGACGAGGATGCGGCGGGTCATCGTGCGCGCTCCGGCTGGATCGCGATCAGCAGATCCTGATAGTGTGTGGAGTTGACGCCGCGCCAATGGCCTCGACGCAGGCTCCCGACCCTCAAGCCCGTCTTCTGCGTCGCCTCGCGCAGGAAACCGGCGTCGATACCGGCTGCCGCCAGCGGCGCGTCCTCGATCGCATACCAGCCCGGCCCCTCGCCCCAGCGCCGGAAGGAGAGCCGCTCATGGCCGGTCGGCTGGCCCTCGATCGCGAACGCCGTCAGGAACAGCCGCCCGCCCGGCGCGAGCAGCCTAGCTGCCTCGGCGAGGTAGACGATGAGTTCGTCCGGCGGCAGATGTGTCGCGACCGACACCATGGCGATGAAGTCGAAGCTATGCTCGGGAAAGCCGAAGCGCACTTCGGTCCCCGGCAGCGAGCCCTGCGGGTTGTAGAGCGGGTGCGCGATGTCGAGGCGCTGGAAACGGAAGCGCGGATAGGCCGGGGTGATCGTACGGGCGCACCACAGAATGCCCTCCATCACCGGATCGACGCCGTCATAGCTGCCCTGCTCGTCGAGATACTGCGTCAGTGGCACCGCCATCCGGCCGATGCCGCAGCCGATATCAAGCACGCGGTCGCTGGGCCGGAGCCGGCCGAGCCTGACGAAATGCCCGAGGAATTCGGCCCCGATCGCGCGGTAATCGCCATCGCCGACATAGATGCTCTCTGGCGGCGGATGCGGCAGGAAGCGGTTCGACTGGACGTGGCCCAACAGCCAGTCGAGTTCCGGCCCGGCCAGCGCCGGAGCGTCCTCGACCAATGCGACCGGTTTCAGCGCGAGCGTTGCCGTCATGCCGCCGTGGCCCTCCTGAGCATGGGACGCGTCGGCCGCTCGGATTCGGCCGCCTGCGCGGGGTATGAGTCGATCCGCTCCATCAGATCGGAGATTGCTCCGTCCCAGCGCTGCGTCTGGAGCCAGGCGTTGTGCTGCGAGGCCGCGCCGCGCATGTAGTCCTGGCTGCGCGCGATCGACTGCCGTTCGAGATGGTAGAGCGCGACAGACGGGACATAGACGATCTCGTAACCGGCGCGCCTGACCTTCAGGCACAGGTCGCTGTCCTCGTAGTCGCCGATCACATAGGCGTCGTCGAAGCCGCCGAGTTCGGCAAACAGCGTGCGCGGCATCACCATGCAGGCCCCGGTCACGCCGGGCACGCGGCGCTCGCGATTGGCCGGCCCGTAATTGCCCGGCATGCCCTTGAAGTAATGATGGTTGAACCAGCAACCCTTGTCGTCGCGCTGGAAATAGAGGCCCGCATGCTGCAGCGAGCCGTCATGGTAGAGCAGTTTTGGACCGACCATGCCGATCTTGGCCCGCCGGTCGAGCTTGCGGGCAAGGCCGGTCAGCCAACCGTCGCCGGTCGGGATCACGTCGGAATTGACCAGCGCCAGCGTCTCGGCCTTCGCCTGACGCGCGCCGGCATTGCAGGCTGACGAGAAGCCGCCATTGCGGTTCATGGTCATGAGCGTCATCGGCAGCCCATAGGCGCGGAACAGACCGCCGAGCTGATGCGCGACCTCGCCTTCATGCTCGGGACAGTCGAGCACATAGATCAGCTCGGCGGCCTCGACGAAGGACGGATCGCCGGCGAAGGCCGCGACCTGCACGCGCAGGAACTCATAGGCCCTGTAGAGCGGGATCACGACCGAGACGGCGGGCCTTGCCGGCGGCTGCCCGAACTGTGTCAGGCGCGGCTCGGCGATGGCGTCCCGCAGATCGGACTGGCAGGCGGCGAGCACCGGCGCGAGCGTGCGCGCGATCATCGCTTGAGTCAGATGCTGCGGCGGGATCGCCGCCAAAGCGCGGGCCCGGATGGCGGTCGCGTCCGCTGGTTGCACGGCCGGCCGCAGGAACAGCGAGGTGCCCGATTTCAGGCGCAGTTCGCAGCGTGGCTGCAGCACCGGCGCGCCGCCGGCATAGCCCGGGATCAGCCCGGCAAAGCCGGTCGCTGGCCGGTGTTCGCCCTCGGCCGAGGCCGGCAGCAGCGCGGGAAAGCGGTCGAGCCGGTCGAGGATCGCCAGCGGTTCGCCCGAGCCGCGATGCAGCAGGATCTGGTCGAGCAGCCCGTCGGGATCGCGATACCAGCCGCCGAGCAGGAGGCCGGCCGCGTTGCAAAGCGCGAGGTCGAGTTCCGCCGAGGGCAGGTCGTCCTGCCGGCGCACGCTTTGCACGGCCAGCGGCAGGCGGCGCTGCATCTCGATGGCGAGCAGCCGGCCTTGTCCGGACAGGCCGGAAAGCTGCTCGACGAGCCAGCTCCGCAAGCTGTCGCGGCTGCTGCCCTTGCCGGCCCACCAGCGGCCCAGCGTCGGCGTCGCTGCCCGCGCCGGCAGCGCTCGCAGCGCGATTCCGCTCGCACCTTGCAGGACGAGCAGCGCATTGGACCGCGCCGGAGCTTCGTCGAGCACGAGATGCAGCGCCTGCTTGCCGTTGCGATCGACGCGGCCGAGCCGCGGCTGGCCGCGCAGGGCCGTCAGCCCGGCAGCGTCGAGCCTCCAGGCCGCCGCGATCGGGCCGAAGCGCGGCGGAACCCAACTCTCGATCAGAATCTTGCCCTCGATCAGCGTCGCGACCGGAGCGGCGGGAGCGGGCGTGGACGAGAGCGCCAGCAGGAACTGCCGCAGGAATGCGAGATAACTCGCAGATTCGAGCATGTTGAACAGGGCCGGCCACGGTCCGACCAGCGCCTTGGCCAGCGCCAGCCGCGAGGCCGGCGTCAGCTCCCGGGCGATTTCGACCGCGTCGACGAGGTCGTGACTGAAGGCAGGCTCGATCCGGGCGCTCGTTCTCGACACCGGGTCGAGACCCGTCAGCGTGGCGGTCAGTCCGTCCTGCCCGCTGTCGCGAAAGGCCACCGCGATGCGCATGCGGCCGTCGGCGAGCCGGAGCGTGACCGAGGCGCAGGCCATGCGACGTCCATCGGCGGAGAGCGCCACCACCGGCTTGCCCGCGAGCGGGGCCGGAAACGTCCAGCACAACAGGAAGACCGGGCCGCCGAGCCGCGACAGCGTGCGTTGCTGGCTGGCCTCGTCGACGGTCTGGATCGGTGCGAGCGTGAGCATGGGGCGTCCGGCGCATCGGGTCGGGAGGGGGCGACGCCGGCCGGGGA
>LSIB01000004.1 GCA_001556025.1 Rhizobiales bacterium CCH3-A5 | reverse complement strand
GGCTGGAGATCGAGCCGACCGAGCATATGGGGGTGTTCGCCACCCAGATGGAGCGCAGAGGGGTCGAGGTGTCGCGGACCCGCCTCGACGGAAATGCGGCGCGGCGCAATGCCGATCTGTTCGCGGAAAAGCCCGATCAGGTGCTGACGCTGATCACGGGTGAGAAGAGCGTGTTCGATCGGCATGATGTGGCGCGGGCGCTGCATCGGTCGATCGACCAGCCCGACGCGTTCCAAACGGCCTTCGCCAAGGTGATGGCGTCCGATGCCCTGGTCGAGCTTCAGGCGGAGCGGGTCGATCGGAACGGCGAGATCACGCTGGCGCGGTACTCGACGAAGGAGATGGTCGCGCTCGAGCGTGGCATGGCGGACGGGGCCATGCGGATGAGCGAAGCGCGTTTGCATGGTGTCGACGGGGCGCATGTCGATGCGGCGTTGGCCGTGCAGGATGGTGCGATCCGGCGTGGGGTCGCGGCGGATACGGCTGGGCAGGTGGCGCGCGGCTCCCTGTCGGAATCCGATCGGAATGTTGCGATCGATTCGGCGGGTCTGAGCGGCGAGCAGCGGCGGGCGGTGGAGCATGTCACCGGCGGCGAGCAGATCTCAGTCGTCGTCGGGCTGGCTGGCGCCGGCAAGAGCACGATGCTGGCCGCCGCGCGCGACGCCTGGGAGCGGCAGGGTTACGCGGTTCATGGCGCGGCCTTGTCGGGCAAGGCGGCTGAGGGTTTGGAGGAGGCGTCAGGGATCGGGTCGCGGACGCTGGCGTCCTGGGAGCATGGCTGGAAGGCCGGGCGCGGCGAGCTTGGTCCCAAAGACGTCATGGTGATCGACGAGGCCGGC
>LSIB01000039.1 GCA_001556025.1 Rhizobiales bacterium CCH3-A5 | reverse complement strand
ACCCCGGTCCCCGTTTGCGCGCCGAACCCGGTCCCCAGTTCCACGCCGATTGACAACCGTGACGCTGTAGTCGGCCGAGATCCTGTCGAAGCAGCGACG
The DNA here is from genome assembly GCA_001556025.1 of Rhizobiales bacterium CCH3-A5. Taxonomy (GTDB): domain Bacteria; phylum Pseudomonadota; class Alphaproteobacteria; order Rhizobiales; family Beijerinckiaceae; genus Allobosea. The sequence goes on along the minus strand of LSIB01000039.1, from coordinate 3,120 downwards.
CAGCACCTCGGGATAGAGATGGGCTGGGCGCTCCCTCTGGATGACGGCGCGGGCCCGATCGAAGGACATGATCAGCTCGTCGCCGGTCGCGGTAACGCGCTGCTCCTGCGCCCAGGCCTGGAGGAAGTCGACGATCGACGGCTCCCAGTCGATCAGTGTGCCATAGACGTCGAAAGTGATGGCGTCGAAGTCGGACAAGCGAAGCATTGGAAACCCGTTCCCGTTCAGGCTGGAATAAATTAGCGATAATCGCTAAAATGACAATCGTCAACTTTTATCCGGTTCAGGTCCCGCTTTTTGGCATTAGACGGCGTTATTCAGATCCTGGTGCCAATTGACTTCCAAAGGCCGCTCGCGGAAAAGGTGGGCAGTTGATGCCTTCAAATCGCTAATTTCGCAAAGGGCTGCTTCGTTTGAATGCTATGAGCATCATGGATCCTGCCTCGCGCCGGGATAGCAGGTCCGCCGCCGTGGTGGTCGCCGACGATCTGCGTGCCGCCATCCTGCGCAACCGGCTGCCGGGCGGGGAGCGGCTGCGGCAGGACGCGATCGCGACGCAGTTCGGCGTAAGCCAGATGATCGTGCGGGAGGCCTTCAAGCAGCTCGTCAGCGAGGGCTTCCTCACGGCCGAGCCGCGGCGCGGAGTCGCCGTCGCGATCATGACTCGAGACGAGGCCTGGGAAATCAGCCAGCTCCGCGCCCTGCTAGAATGCCAGGCGCTGCGCTGGGCGATCCCCAACATGGTCAGGGCGGACTTCGTCGCCGGCGCCAACGTGCTGGACGAGCTCGACACGGCCGGCGCGGTCGATGCCAAGATTCTGCTGAACGGCCGCTTCCACCAAATCCTCTACGCGCCGGCGAAGCGCATGCGGACCCTGGAGATGATCGAGACGCTGCGGATGAATTTCGAGCGTTATCTCCGGTACACCTGGGAGCAGACGCATCATCTCGAACAGTCCCAGGCCGAGCATCGCAGCATTCTGACGCTCTGCGAGATGCGCGACGTCGAGCGAGCCTGCGACCTCCTGCGTAAGCATGTTCTCGCGACGGGTGACCTGCTCGTCGACACCCTCACGCCAAAAGCCTAACTGCCCACAGGCATAAATGCGCCACGGGGACGCTGCGGCGTCATTTTTATCGTTAGTCGCTAAAGTTTATTTGTCGCCGGCCGGCGGCGCCTGACAGCCGGAATAAGGGATGTGGCGCATGAACTATCAGCGGGTCGGCATCATCGGAGCCGGCGTCAGTGGGCAGGCGATTTTCGAGGCCGTTACGGCCGGGAATCTCGCGGAGATCGCCTACGTACTCGTGGACGAGCGCTTCGTGCCGCCCGTCCGGGCGGACCGCCTGCGCCAGTACCTCACCAACGATATCGGCGCCGCAATGGCTGCGCCGACTGATCTGGTGATCGAGGCCGCCCATCCCGACGTGGTGGTGCAACTGGGAGCCGAGTTGCTGGCGAAGGGCGACTTCTGCGCATTCAGCTCCTCCGCGTTGGCCGACGCTGCGGTGGAGGCCGCGGCCAGGCGGGTCGCTGCGAAGGCCGGCACCCGCCTGCTGGTACCGCATGGGGCGGTGCTCGCCCTGGACGGGTTGAGCGACGGGCGCGATGCGATCGACCGCGTGATCGTCACTACGACCAAAAGCGGTGAGAGCCTCGGCACCGATCCCGGCGCGCGCGGCACGCTATTCGAGGGCTCGACGCGAGAGGCGTGCGCGCATTTTCCACGCAATGTGAACGTGCATGCGGCGCTAGCTCTCGCGGGGATTGGCTTCGACCGCACCTGTAGCGTCGTCGTCGCTGATCCGGACACACGTCAGATGCACCATCGCATCCGAGTTTACGGCCAGGGCTTCGAATGGGACATCTCGGTCCGCTCGACAGCACTCGGCGGTGTTTCTGGAGCGTATACACCTAAGTCAGCGGTCGGATCGATCCAGCGCATTTTCGGATTCCATCCCGTTGCGGTTTGTTGAGGTAAGGTCGACCAACCGCCCTCCAGCGCCAAAGGACTAACCCGCTCTCGCGGGAGGGCGCTGCAGCGTAGTCAGCAGCGAGATTTCGCCATGTGAGGCGCTGCATCCGAGGATTTCGGGGTCGTTTCCCCTGGTCCCTGGAGGTCTCCATGATCGATGCCGTCACCGTCAGTCCGCTGCGCCAGCGGATGATCGAGGACATGACCATCCGCCAGTTCGGCGAGCACACGCAGCGCGATTATGTCCGGCAGGTCCGTGAGTTCACGGCCTTTCTGGGCCTGCCGCCAGATCGGGCCGAGCCGGAGGATCTACGGCGCTATCAACTCCACCTGACTTCGCTCGGCGCCAGCTATGCGCGGATGAACCTGGCCTGCACCGCGCTGCGGTTCTTCTTCCACGTCACGCTGGGACGGACCGGCTTTGGTGACCGCATGGCGCGGATCCCGACGCCGGAGCGGCTGCCGGTGGTACTGAGCACCGAGGAGGTCGCGCTGCTCCTGGCACATGCGCGGAGCCTGAAGGACCGCGCCGCGCTCAGCATTGCCTATGGCTGCGGACTGCGGGTTTCGGAGATCGCCAACCTGAAGGTCGCCGACATCGACAGCGCGCGCATGCTGATCCGCGTCGAACAGGGCAAGGGCCGCAAGGACCGCTACGTCATGCTCGCGCCCGACCTGCTTGATCTGCTGCGGCAGTGGTGGCGGGTGAAGCGCCCGCGTGGCTGGCTCTTCCCCGGCCAGCAGCCCGGCCAGCCGATCACGACGCGCCAGCTCAACCGGGCCTGCCATGCTGCAGCCGAGGCAGCCAAGCTCGGCAAGCGGGTGTCAATGCACACGCTGCGGCACAGCTTCGCCACGCATCTGCTGGAGCGGAACACCGATATCCGCGTCATCCAGGTCCTGCTCGGCCACAGGAAGCTCGACACCACCGCCGTCTACACCCGCGTCGCGCTCAAGACCCTGCGCGAGGTGACGAGCCCGCTCGCGCTGCTGGCGCCGCCGCCACCGCCATAGCGGTTCTGCGCCAATCATGGCGCGGCCTTCGCTGGAGGTCGCGGACATCCTGAACCGGCATGTGTCAGGCGACACGACAAACTGCCCCCCTGACGCCATGAGGAACTGACCCCTCTGGAGAGGAGGTCGG
>LSIB01000038.1 GCA_001556025.1 Rhizobiales bacterium CCH3-A5 | reverse complement strand
CATGGGCTTACGCCACACCGCCGCTCAAGGCCGTGGCCTGAGAACAGCGCATACGCTCATCCAGCCCTGCCGGCGCTTCTTCCATGGCCTGCGTGGCGTATGACGTCGACCCGCTCAGCAGGTGCTCGAAATGAAAATGCGAGTGCTCCTGCGCATATCCACGGAAGAACAGGATCTCCCGGGCCGCGGGGACGTGCGCCCAAGTGATCAAACGCTCCGGGATCGCGGCCGCGGTGCTCGTCATCTCCCACACTGGCTCCGGGAGAGGACAGATCGCGCAATCGATCGGAAACGGGGCCGATAGAAAACCGCGGTCCATTCGAAAAACGGAGTCGGTGCCAGCTAGTCCATAGGCCAGGTTCGGACGCTCAGACCCAGTCTTTTCGTCGAGCAGGACATGCTCGTTGGTGAGGATGAAGCGGCGCCCCAGCAGCTCGAGGACAGAGCCGGTGCCAGAAAGACAGGGAAGATCATCGGGGGCTTCGTAGGAGATGGCAGACCCGAAGGGCGCCGTGAGACCCTTCATGGCAGTGACAGCCTTGCGGCAATGGTCCTTCCACTCGTCCTCGGTCATCGCAGCTCCGTCACGTATCCTAATCCTCCGGGGCAAAATCGCCCATTAGATCCTGGATGCGGAAAATCCGGAGGCCAAGCTTGCTCGTGGTGAAATCCCATTCCGAGAGAGGCCTGAACCTAAGGCTGCGCCTCTCCAATCGGCTGTGTCTCCTGATCACCTAACCGGTCGCCATTTGCCGGTGGTCAGCCCGCCGCGTTCGGCATGGGCCAGCTCTGTCCAGAAGTCGCGAGAGCCGAACGTGATGTGCTTCAGCGGCCGGAAAGCGTCCCAGACGGTGTTGGCTCGGGCGAGAACATAAAGAAGCTGGCCGAGGTCGAGCCAAAACACGTCGATGAGATAGGGAAAGAGCTCGGCAAGCCCGTCCTTCTTCGGCGCTACGCTGGCGATGTCATCGAGGATCTTCGCGGTCCGTTTGTTGAAGTCGGCGATGATCCGCTCATTCTCCTTGTCCGGCACCAACACCGTCAGCTTCGCGCCAACCAGTGAGCGAACGAGGGTATTCGACAGCGCCTTGTCACTCACCGGCCCATAGCTAAGCGGCGACACGGCCACCTTCACCGGCCGGAGGTCGGCGACTACTTCGCCTGGCTTGGTCAGCCGTGTGTCGCCGGCCCTCAGATTGATCTCGTGGTGCACCAGTTGGGAGAGCATTCGGAGGAAGCTATCGGTGTAATCGCGAAAGAACGCGAACATGTCGCCGGAGCGCGACTGCCGCGTCAGCATCTTTCCCTTCGTTTCGATCAGGGCGATGTGATCCCCATCCCGGGTTGCGGCATCGAACTCGAAGCGATCGCCTCTCACCTGGTATTGATGGCTGCTGAGGACGGTAGCTGCTTTGCCCCGGCACGCAGTTGCTATCGCCCTCTCCATGGTCAGCCCGACGACATCGCCGGCGCGGGGGCCCAGCTTCAACCAGAGCAGGCCGAACACAAACTCGCATGCAGCCTCCGCCAGGAATGAGCGGGGCAGCGTCATGGCTTGGTCGTGTCCGCACGCGAAAAGCAGCACGCTGTCTTGAGTGCGGCCTTGAGCGGAGAGCGGATCGCTGTAGTCGCTGTTCACTCGCTCAGCGGCGCCTTGGGTCAGCCGTGTCAGTAGAGGAAGTGCCAGTTCGGCATTGGCGCGGGGGAAAGTGGTGGCACGATCCTCTGACGAGTTCTCGGACAGCTTCACGATCTCACTCACCAGGGCGGACGGCGGGAAGCCCAGGCGACGAGCATCATCCTCGGTCAGAACGCCGACTAGCGCATCCAGTACCTGACGCATGGCCTGGGTTGGCATCTGAGGCAGGGTGAAGAACTCCCGCCACAACGTCGACGCGGCCAGCGTGCGGTGAAGCTGGCTCGGATGAAGATCCATATCCTCGAACGTGCTGTATCGCTGGCAATCATGGACAGCAGCGAAATCAGTGGCCAGCGCGATGAGCGAAGCCCAGGCAACCGCGGGCTTTCGGGCGGTCCCCTTTTTGTCCAAGTTGCGCAGTGCTAGCGACATCAGCCAGCCAACCGGGATCATAGGGTCTTTGGCAGCATACAGGCCGAGCCCGACCTCTCCGAACAGCCACATCCCGTCGTGAAGATTATTGGCATCGCGCATCGCGCGAAGAAGTTGGTTCACGGTCTCCAGGCCGCCCAGGAGACAGATGTACCCTTCGACGCTGCTGACGATCTGCTGCCGCGCACTGCCTTCAATCCGCGGCCCATAGGCGGCGACACCAAACCTGAAGCCGCGCTTCCGCAGGCGCTGGCAAGCCTCCCCAACAATGGTTTCGCGATCTCGAAAGGATGTTGGGTCCAGAGCTGCTGGGTCGCTGAGTGCTGGCTGCTTCACTGCCCAGGCAATCGCTTGTGCCCAAGCATCCTGATGAGACAGCGGCGCAAATCGCTGTTCGACATTCTCATTGACGATTAGCCGAGCTGCAGCCGCTGCCAACCATGGCGCATCGCCGAGAACAGCAGCAATCTGTAGGGAGCTCACGAGGCGGCCGAGCTCGGTTGGAAACAGCCCATTCTCGTTCACCAGCACTTCGCCAGGAGGCTTGGCCTCAACGCCGGGCAAATCCCTTGCTTCGAAAGCGCGCAAGAACCGGCTCAGGTCATCATCATCGAGCAACTGGAGCGCCTATCACCCTGAGGACAACCCAGAGATCGAGGCTCTGAATTCTCTCGGTTTTTCCCATGGCCACGTCAGCTCTGGAAGGGCCTCCCATCCAGAGCAGCGGAGCACTGGATGAAAGTTATCACGGAGCACTCAACATTCATTGCGGTGACCACACGTGCTCCATCGCGTGGTTGCAAGCTGCGATTGAGCGTGATCGAGCAAGTTGTATGTCCGCTTTCGGTCACGGTGCTAATGTCCGGAGTTGTGAAGGGTCTCAGATGCGGGCCCTTGCGCAGCGCTGATGGCGAGGCTCCTGGGCCCGCGTCTGAGAGCCTCCAGGGGAAGAACCCGCGGCCCGGGGCCGTGCGCTATGGGGATTTCGCCGAGCGGCGTGGTCTGCGGGATCGTGCGAGGCGCGGTGCGGCGGTGTGATGCTCCGACCGAGTTGCCTGGGAGCTCGCGGTTGGCTGCACAAGGGACGTGTCCGGGGCCACCGCAATCTGCATTTCGGCCATCGGGGCGAACCGGACCGCCCGCTCTCTGGCTGAGGCCGGTGGTAGTCCGTCTGGTTGCCGCCCCGTCGCCATTGTCATGAGGTGTCGATCCTGACGGCGACGATGGTGCGCGGCACCGAGCCCGGCGCGAAGCGCTCGACGAGGATCATGCGGCCACCGCAGCAGGGGCAAGGAGGCATCCGCTCATCGACCGGATCGGATTGTTCGACCGAGATCTCTGCTTCACGATCTGCCGTCGTTGTGGCCGGCGTTGCCGCCGCCATGATCTGCCTGATGCGGTCGATGGTATCGGCGCGTCGGCTGGAGGCGATGACCTGAGACCCTTTTCTCCTCCGGTCTGAGGGAGAGTCCTGGGTTTCATTTCTGGCTTTATGCGGCCTGCTTTTCCAGCATGGATTTGAGGGCGAACTCGGCGGGCGTCATGTTGCCGAGGGCCGAGTGGGGGCGGTGGCGGTTGTAATCCTCCTTCCATGAGGTGATGGCACTTCGTGCCTCGGTGAGCGTCGAGAACAGCGTGTCATTGAGACACTCGTCCCGGAAGCGCCCGTTGAAGCTTTCGACGAAGGCGTTCTGCGTCGGCTTCCCGGGAGCGATGTAATGCCACGCGACGCCGGTCTCCTGGCACCAGCGCAGGATCGCCATAGAGGTGAGCTCGGTGCCGTTGTCGGAAACGATCGTATCCGGCCGACCGCGCAGCCGAATGACACTGTCCAACTCCCGGACCACGCGCAGACCTGAGAGCGAGGTGTCTGCGATGAGCGCCAGGCACTCGCGCGTGTAGTCGTCTACGATGGCCAGCACCCTGAAGCGGCGACCGTCCGTGATCGTGTCGGAGAGAAAATCGAGGCTCCAGCGCGCATTGGCCCGATCCGGCACGAGCATGGGCCTGCGCGTGCCCAGTGCCCGTTTGCGGCCGCCACGCCGGCGCACCTGCAACTTCTCCTCGCGATAGAGCCGCCGCAGCTTCTTCTGGTTCATCACGATGCCTTGCCGGTCCAGCATGATGTGGATCCTGCGGTAGCCGAACCGCCGGCGTTCTCCCGCCAAGACCCTCATCGCCTCGCGCAACGGGGCATCGTCAGGACGCGTGCTCGTGTAGCGCACGGTCGAGCGGTCGATCATCAAGGCCAGGCACGCCCGACGCTGGCTCACTGCATGCACCGTGCAGGCATGAGCCACCGCATTCCGCTTCGCATCGGGCGTCACCATTTTTTTGCGGCGACATCCTTCAGGATCGCATTGTCGAGCGTCTGCTCGGCCAGCAGCTTCTTGAGGCGGGCGTTCTCGTCCTCAAGGGTCTTCAGCCGGCGAGCATCCGACACGTCCATCCCGCCATACTTCGCCTTGAACTTGTAAAAGGTCGCCGAGGAGATGCCGTGCTTGCGGCAGACATCCGCCGTCTTCGCTCCGGCCTCCTGCTCCTTCAGCATCCCGATAATCTGCTCTTCCGTGAAGCGTGAGGGGCGCATCGTCCGTCTCCCTGATCGACGGACTCTACTCAAATCTGGAGGAGGATCAGGGTCTCAGGTCAGCGAGCAGTCCGTAGTGGCGGATACGGTGGAAGCCGTCGGGCAGGACGTGAAGCAGGAAGCGACGGATGAACTCGGGGGCCGTCAGCGTCATGGTTTTGCGCCAGCCCTTGCCGGACGAGCGCGCGCGATAATCCTTCCAGCGGAACGTGACCCCTTGCCGATCCATGGCGACGAGGCGGCTGTTGGCGATGGCGACGCGGTGGGTGTAGCGGGCGAGATAGGCCAGGACAGCCTCGGGGCCACCGAAGGGGCGCTTGGCGTAGACGACCCAGTCGGCCCGGCGCAGCGGCGCCAGCAGGGCGGCGAAGGCATCGGCCTCAGTCAGATCTGCGAGATTGCCCTGGAAGGTGAGACGCCCGGCCGCGTGCAGGGCTGCGAGCCCTTCGAGGAAGAGTCGTCTGAACAATCGCGAGAGCACGCGCACGGCTAAGAAGAAGCCGGGCCTGCACGAGATCCAGCGAGAACCGTCAGGCGACAAGCCACCGCCGGGCGCGATGATGTGGAGATGGGGATGGTGCGTCATCGCCGATCCCCATGTGTGGAGGACGCTGGTGAAGCCGATGCGGGCGCCGAGATGCTTCCGGTCGCCGGCGATGGTGGCGAGCGTCTCGGCTGCAGCCCTGAACAGCAGGCCGTAGACCTCGGCCTTGTTCTGGTAGGCGATCGCCGCGATCGGCGCCGGCAGGGTGAAGACGAGATGGTAGTAGGCCACGGGCAACAGATCGGCCTGGCGGTCCGCGAGCCAGTCCTTCGCCGCTGCACCCTGGCAGCGCGGGCAGTGCCGGTTGCGGCAGGAGTTGTAGGCGATCGTCGCGTGATCGCAGTCGCCGCAGGCCATGACATGGCCGCCGAGCGCAGCCGTGCGGCAGGTCCGGATCGCACCCATCACCTTGAGCTGGCCGCGGCTGAGCCGATGGCGCGCGAGATAGGCCTCGCCATGCTGTCCAGCGACATTCGGAACTGCCCCCTTTCCGTCATGAAGAACTGACCCCC
>LSIB01000037.1 GCA_001556025.1 Rhizobiales bacterium CCH3-A5 | reverse complement strand
GCCGCCACTACGACCAGGTCAAAAACCTGCTCTGGGGAACACAGACGCCCGACGGCCGCTGAGCGGGGCGGCATCCTGCCCCTCGGCTGACGCCGAAATGGCGTCTTTCGCGCAACAAGGCGGATTTCTCCTGTGGGTGGCGGACAAGCCGCCTTGCCTGACCGACTCCGCGTGAAATACTCAAGGTCGAGCAGCGTTGATTCTGTCGGCGCGCGGTGTCGAGTGGTCCGGACCCGAAATGAACGCGCAAGCGAAGCCCGCCGAACCGTCGATGGAGGAGATTCTCGCCTCCATCCGCCGGATCATCGCGGATGACGAGGTCAAGCCCGCCGAAGAGGCGGCCGTCGAGGCCGCGCCTGTCGCGGCTGAAGCCGCGTCGCCGGCCGAGGCCGTCCTGCCGGTGGATCTCGACGAGGACGTGCTCGATCTTGGGTCCGAGGCCGATCTGATCGCAGCGCCGGTCGCGGAAGCCCCGGCGCCCGTGGTCGAGATACCCGCACCGGCCGTGACGGAAGCTCCATCTCCTGCCGTTCCGGACGATGGCGGCGACATCGACTTTCTCGAGCACGCCGCGCCGGATACGGCGCCGCAGATCGTCGCCCCGCCTCCGCAAGCCTTCGTTCCGCCGCCTATGCCGGCTTTCGCGCAACACCAGCCGTCCCACGCACCTGCAGCGCCCTTCGACATGGCGCAGCTTCTGTCGGACCAGACCAGCTCGGCCGTTAACAACGCCTTCGGCCATCTTGCGCACACCGTGCTGAGCAACAATGCCCGCACGCTGGAGGATCTGGTCAAGGACATGCTCAAGCCGATGCTGAAGACCTGGCTGGACGACAATCTGCCGACCATGGTCGAGCGGCTGGTCAGGGCCGAGATTGAGCGCGTGGCGCGCGGTGGGCGTCACTAACCTTCGCTTACGGAACAAGGCAGGCCCGCCTGAGCGAGCCTTCCTTTTGTGTTGCGGGATTCAGCGCCGAGTGGTGCGCCGTTTGGCGGCAGGAGCTGTCTGCATCCTCTCGAATGCGCCCTCGTCGCGCAGTTTCTTGTAGGCGAGGCCGGCGAGCGCCAGCATGGCCGTCGGCGTGCCCAGTCGCGAAACCAGCATGGCGATGCCAACGGCGACGGGCCGGGAATAGGCTCCCGAGGCGGCTTTCGTCGCAAACCAAGCGCCGAGCGCGTGAACGAGAAGATTCATGTTGATATCCTGTCCTTGATGTCGGTCGGCGCGTGTCCGTTCAGAGCACGACCTTGCGGTTTTCGCCGAGCGAGGGTTTCGACCCGGTGATGGCGGCGGTCGCCATCTTGACCGTGGCCACGATCTTGCCGGGGCTGTCCCAGAATTCCGCCTGCGAGGGACGCACCTTCAGCACGCGAATATTGGGATCGTCCTTGCCGTCCCAGAACGCCTTGTTCTCGGGCGACCAAAGCTCATGCACCTTGCGGCGGTCGTCGAGGACGTTGGCTGTGCCGGTGACCGAAACGAAGCGCCAGCCGCCATTGTCGGCGAAGGTCAGGCAGACATTGTCGTTGATCTCGACCTCGTCGTCCTTGTGGGAGCGAACGTCGGTGAGGAAGTAGATCGCGTCCTCCTCGCGGGCGGCATGGGCGTCCATCGGGCGGGCGCGCAACTGGTCGCCCGAGCCGTCATGAGTGACCAGCATGCACATGCCGATCTGTTCGATCATCTCCCAGGCGCGGTCCTGGTCGGTGTGGTGGGTCATGGCAAGGCTCCTGTCGGTTGCAGCGTCAACCAGCGGCGGCGGCGCTGGTTCCGCCGATGTTGCGATAAACAGCCGGTCGTCCCGCGCGGGAACGTCGAGCCGCTTCACGCGTAGTTGGCGGCAGGACAGGCTGCATTCCGCGCCGTCCGCCATTGATTCCGGGGTGACACCATGAAGAAGCCAGCGACCACCACCGCCTCCAAGACCGCGGCGAAATCGGCCGCTTCCAGCAAGATCGTTCGCTCCAGCAAGGTCGACATGACCTCCAACGCCAAGGCTGAGATCGCCGGCCTGCTCAATGCGAGGCTCGCCGACGGCATCGACCTCGCGCTGCTGACCAAGCAGGCGCACTGGAACGTCAAGGGGCCGGGTTTCATCGGCGTCCATCTGATGCTCGACGGCTTCCGCAAGGAACTCGACACGCATGTCGACGAGATCGCCGAGCGCATCGTCCAGCTCGGCGGCATCGCGCTGGGCACCACGCAGACGACGGCCAAGGCGACGAGCCTCAAGGCCTATCCGCCCGAGACCATCGCAATCCAGGAGCATCTCAACGCGCTGATCGAGCGCTATGCGCAGACCGCCAATCTGGTGCGCGAGGCGATCGACGCCGCCGACGAGGCCGGCGACGCCGGCACCGCCGATCTGCTGACCGCCTATTCGCAGATGCTCGACAAGTCGCTGTGGTTTCTGCAGTCCAATCTGGCCGATTGACCCGGAGCCAGATGCTCGGAGCGGCATCGTAACCGTTGACGGGCGGGCCCTGCTTGGGCTCTTAGGTCTCCCGACCTTTTCAGGCCTTTGATTTTCGCGGCCGGGGCAGCTCCCCGGCCGCTTTTTCGTTCGAGCGATGCGATGATGGACAAGACATTTGAGCCGGCTGCCGTCGAGGCGCGCGTCAGCGCCGCCTGGGAGAAAGCCGAGGCTTTCCGGGCCGGGCGTGGAGCCGCGCCCGGCGCCGAGCCCTATTGCATCGTCATCCCGCCGCCGAACGTCACCGGCTCGCTGCATATGGGCCATGCGCTCAACAACACGCTGCAGGACGTGCTCTGCCGCTTCGAGCGCATGCGCGGCAAGGACGTGCTCTGGCAGCCGGGCACCGACCATGCCGGCATCGCGACGCAGATGGTCGTCGAGCGGAGGCTTGCGGCGGAAAACAGGACCGACCGCCGGAGCATGGGCCGCGAGGCCTTTCTCGAGGAGGTCTGGCGCTGGAAGGAGGAATCCGGTGGGACCATCGTCAACCAGCTCAAGCGGCTGGGGGCGAGCTGCGATTGGTCGCGCGAGCGCTTCACAATGGATGAGGGGCTGAGCGCCGCCGTCCTCAAGGTCTTCGTGTCCCTACACAAGCAGGGGCTGATCTACCGCGCCAAGCGGCTGGTCAACTGGGATCCGAAATTCCAGACCGCGATCTCCGATCTCGAAGTCGTGCAGGTTGAGAAGACCGGCTCGTTTAAGTGGACGCGGGGAGGCGAGGAGGCCTTCGATTCGGCCAAGCTTGAGAAGGTTCTGAGCCGCGATCCTGGCGGGCACCTGTACTATTTCAACTACCCGCTAGAAGGCGCGACATACGATGCCGACGACGCCTCGACCTATATCCAGGTCGCGACGACGCGGCCCGAGACGATGCTAGGCGACACCGGCGTCGCGATCCATCCGGAGAACGAGACACTCGGCCATCTGATCGGCAGGAACGCCATCCTTCCGCTGGTCGGGCGCGTCATCCCGCTGGTCGGCGACGATTATGCCGATCCCGAAAAGGGCACCGGTGCGGTCAAGATCACGCCTGCGCACGACTTCAACGATTTTGAGGTCGGCAAGCGCCAGAAGCTGCGCATCGTCAATATGATGGACGGCGAAGCTCGCATCCTGATTCAGAACAACGCCGATTTCCTGGAGGGCGCGTCGCCCGAGCCGGAAACGATGGCGCTGCATGGTCAGGACCGGTTTGCCGCACGCAAGGCGGTCATCGCGCTGATGGCGGCGCGCGGCCTGCTGGCAAAGATCGAGCCCAACACCAACACGGTCCCGCACGGCGATCGCTCGGATGTCGTGATCGAGCCCTGGCTGACCGACCAGTGGTATGTCGACGTCAAGCCGCTGGCGCAGCGCGCGCTTGGCGCGGTCAAGGACGGCCGCACCAAGATCACGCCCGAGAGCTGGAACAAGGTCTATTTCGACTGGCTCGAGAATATCGAGCCCTGGTGCGTCTCGCGCCAGCTCTGGTGGGGACATCAGATCCCGGCCTGGTACGGGCCGGACGGCGAGGTCTTCGTCGCCGAGTCCGAAGCCGCCGCGCAGGCGCTGGCGATGGGTCACTATGGCGGCCCGGTCGCACTGACCCGCGACGAGGACGTCCTAGACACCTGGTTCTCGTCGGCGCTGTGGCCCTTCTCGACGCTTGGCTGGCCGGACGAGACGGACGAACTGAAGCGCTACTACCCGACTGCTACCCTCGTCACCGCCTTCGACATCATCTTCTTCTGGGTCGCCCGGATGATGATGATGGGCCTGAACTTCATGGACGAAGTTCCATTCAGGGACGTCTACATCCACGCCATCGTTCGCGACGAGAAGGGCGCGAAGATGTCGAAGTCGAAGGGCAACGTCATCGATCCGCTGGTCCTGATCGACCAATACGGGGCCGATGCGCTGCGCTTCACGCTGGCTGCGATGGCGGCGCAGGGCCGCGATATCAAGCTGGCGACCAACCGTGTCGAGGGCTATCGCAACTTCGCGACCAAGATCTGGAACGCGGCGCGCTTCGCCGAGCTGAACGGCTGCGCCCGCGTGGACGGCTTCGACCCGTCGGCGGTCAAGCAGCCGCTGAATCGCTGGATTTTGAGCGAAGCCGCCCGCGCCGCCGACGAGATCGCGGCGGGCATTCCGACCTTCCGCTTCAACGAGGCGGCGGGCGCGGCCTATCGCTTCGTCTGGGGCCAGTTCTGCGACTGGTATCTCGAACTCGCCAAGCCGGTGCTGCAGGGCGAGGGCGTCGATCCGGCACAAAAGGCCGAGACGCAGGCGACGGTCGCGCATGTCATCGACCTGATCTGCCAGCTCCTGCACCCGTTCATGCCGTTCCTGACGGAAGAGCTCTGGGCGCAGAAGGCGGGCGAGGGGGCTCCGCGCAAACTCGCCTCCGGCGACGATGCGCTGGTCTGCCTGACGCATTGGCCCGACCTTGCGGCCTTGCGCGACGCGGCTGCCGAGGCCGAGATCGGGTTCGTCGTCGATCTGATCTCCGACATCCGCTCGGTCCGCTCCGAGATCAACGTTCCCGCCGGGACGCAAGCCCCGCTGGTGCTGGTCAAGGCTTCGGCTGCGACCCGCGCCGCGATCGAGAGCTGGCGGCCGATGATCGAGCGGCTGGCGCGCGTCTCCGACATCGCCTTCAGCGAGACCGCGCCCGGCCAGTCGGCCCAGATCATCGTGCGTGGCGAGGTCGCGGCCCTGCCATTGGCCGGCATCATCGACCTCGAGGTCGAGCGGGCGCGACTGGAGAAGGAACTGGTCAAGCTCGACCAGGACATCGCCGTCGTCGACAAAAAGCTCGGCAATCCCGATTTCATGGCGCGCGCGCCCGAAGAGGTCGTCGAGGAGAACCGCGAGCGCAAGGCGGCCGCACTGGCCCGCAAGGCCAAGATCATCGAGGCGCTGGCGCGGTTGTCCTGAGCTCGCACCACCAACCCTCAACCTGAGGAGCCGCGAAAGCGGCGTCTCGAAGGATGCTCCAGCGCGAACTGGACCATCCTTCGAGACGCGCTCCTGCGGAGCGCTCCTCAGGATGAGGGCGGTGGGTGAGGGTGCCCGGCCGCCACCGCGACGTCACGCCGCCGTCGTCAAATTGACGTTAGCGTAAGAGAGTTCTGGCAATCTCCGACAGACATCGTTAGATGCGCGCCGCATGCAGAGCTGCCATGCGCGTGGCAACCCAGGACCGGTTACAAGACCCCATGCTCAAGCGAGCCTATGACTGGTGCGTGTCGTACGCGTCCCACCCCGGCGCCCCCTGGCTTCTTTTCGCGCTGACCTTCGTCGAAAGCTCGGTCAGCCCGCTGCCGCCGATCCCGCTGTTGATCCCGATGTGCATCGCGCGGCCCGATCGTGCCTGGTTTTACGCCGGCGTCTGCTCGCTCGGCGCGGTGCTCGGCGGCTATCTCGGCTATGCGATCGGCGCATTGCTCTACGACTCGCTCGGGTCGTGGCTGATCTCGATCTACGGCCTGCAGGAGAAGGCGGCCGAACTGATCACGACCTCGAAGGATTTCTGGTTCTGGGTGCTGGTCACCAAGGGCCTGACGCCGATCCCGTTCAAGATCGTCACCATCATGTCGGGCTTCCTGCATTTCGACCTGTGGAAGTTCACCATCGGCATGGTGGTCTCGCGCGTCACCTTCTTCGCGATGATCGCGATCGCGCTGCGCTATTATGGTGACGACATCCGCATCTTCATCGAGAAGCATCTGCCGATGACGGCGCTGGCGCTCGTGGTGGTGGTGGTCGGCGGCTTCTTCGTCCTGCCGATGGTGCTGTGACGCGCCGCGCTACCGGCATTTTGTGACATCGCCGCAACAGTTTGGCGCATTGCGCCACGCCGGCCCCGCACCGGCGGAATTGCCGCGATGCCGCCACAAAGCGCGCCGATTGAGGTCCTGCGATAAGTCACTGAGATATAGAAGAATTAAAGTCTGTCCGGCAAAGTCGTGCGGTTAACCTCGCTGCTTTCCTGCCAGTGTGTGACGTTGCGCCCGGTTCGGCCCGCATGGCACATCTGCCGCGCGTGATGAACGCAGGGTGGAACGAGGAAAAAGACGATGGATGCGCGCGTTTTCGACAAGTCCAGGCTTCCCAGCCGGCATGTGAGCGTCGGTCCGGCGCGCGCGCCGCATCGCTCCTATTACTACGCGATGGGCATGACCTCGCGACAGATTTCGCAGCCCTTCGTCGGCGTCGCGTCCTGCTGGAACGAGGCCGCGCCCTGCAACATCGCTCTGATGCGCCAGGCCCAGGCCGTGAAGAAGGGCGTCGCCTCCGCCAACGGCACGCCGCGCGAGTTCTGCACCATCACCGTCACCGACGGCATCGCCATGGGCCATCAGGGCATGAAGTCCTCGCTCGCCTCGCGCGAGGTCATCGCGGACTCCGTCGAGCTGACCATGCGCGGCCATTGCTACGACGCGCTCGTCGGCCTCGCCGGCTGCGACAAGTCGCTGCCCGGCATGATGATGGCGATGGTACGCCTGAACGTCCCCTCGATCTTCATCTATGGCGGCTCGATCCTGCCCGGCCGCTTCAAGGGCCAGCCGGTCACCGTGCAGGACGTGTTCGAGGCGGTCGGCAAGCATTCGGTCGGGGCGATGTCGGACGACGACCTGCAGGAGTTGGAGGAGGCGGCCTGCCCATCCTCGGGCTCCTGCGGCGCGCAGTTTACCGCCAACACCATGGCGACCGTCGCCGAGGCGATCGGCCTGGCGCTGCCCTATAGCTGTGGCGCGCCGGCCCCCTACGATGTGCGCGACACCTTCTGCTACACCGCCGGCGAGATGATCATGGAACTGATCGCCCGCAACATCCGCCCGCGCGACATCGTCACCCGCAAGGCGCTGGAGAATGCGGCGACAGTCGTCGCGGCGTCCGGCGGCTCGACCAATGCGGCGCTGCACCTGCCGGCGATCGCGCATGAATGCGGTATCGAGTTCGACCTGTTCGACGTCGCCGAGATCTTCAAGAAGACCCCTTACATCGCCGATCTGAAGCCTGGCGGAAAATACGTCGCCAAGGACATGTTCGAGGTCGGCGGCATTCCGCTGCTGATGAAGACGCTGCTCGAGCACGGCTTCCTTCATGGCGACTGCATGACGGTGACCGGCCGCACCATCGCCGAGAACATGGCATCGGTGAAGTGGAACGCCGACCAGGACGTGGTGCGCGCGGCCAATGCCCCGCTCTCGCCCAATGGCGGCGTCGTCGGGCTGAAGGGCAATCTCGCCCCCGAGGGCGCGATCGTGAAGATCGCCGGTATGACCACCGAGCAACTGACGTTCTCGGGCCCGGCGCGCTGCTTCGATTGCGAGGAGGACGCGTTCGCCGCCGTGAGCCAGAAGCGTTACGAGATCGGCGACGTTCTGGTGATCCGCTATGAGGGTCCCAAGGGCGGGCCGGGCATGCGCGAGATGCTCTCGACCACGGCCGCGCTCTACGGCCAGGGCATGGGCGACAAGGTCGCGCTGATCACGGACGGCCGGTTCTCGGGCGCGACGCGCGGCTTCTGCGTCGGCCATGTCGGGCCTGAAGCCGCGGTCGGCGGGCCGATCGCCCTGATCCGCGACGGCGACATCGTCGAGCTCTGCGCCATCACAGGAAAGCTCGCAGTCCGCCTTTCTGATGCCGAACTTGCGGAGCGTCATAAGGCATGGACGCCGCGCAAGACCGATTACGCATCGGGGGCGCTGTGGAAATACGCGCAGACGGTCGGCTCCGCCAAGGGAGGGGCCGTGACCCACCCCGGAGGAGCCGCCGAGACCCATTGCTATGCGGATATCTAGCGTTTCCTTTGCAGCCTTGTTCCTGATCCTGGGCGGCCCCTGCGCCGCCTGGGCGCAGGATGTCGCGCCGGGCCGGCCTGCGCCGGTGCCGCCGCTGCCGATTCCCGGCGTCGCTCTGCCGGAGCCCGGGCTGGGCGTCGGCGGCTCTAGCGCTGCGCTCGGGACGCGGTCGATCGCGCCCGCGCCGAGCGGCCCGGCCGCCCATATGGCGCTGCCGCTCGCGCCCTTCGCCAATGCCCGCGACGCGATCAAGGCCTGGATGCGCGATTCCACCGCCGGCAACCAGGTCGGCGCGGTGCGCGCGCTCGAATATGTCGCGGCGCAGGGCAATCTCGCGGCGCAGTTCAAACTCGGCCGGGTCTATGCCAGCGGCGAGGGCGTGCCCGCCAATGATCTCAAGGCCTTCGAGTATTTCTCCAAGATCGCGGATGAGAACGCCGACGCCATTCCCGGCACGGCCGACGGCCGCATCGTCGGCAGCGCGTTCGTTGCGCTCGGCGGCTATTTCAGCGACGGCATCAAGGGCTCCTATGTGAAGCCCAATGCCGACCGCGCCTTCGACATGTTCCATTACGCCGCTTCCTATTTCGGCGACCCTGACGGCCAGTACAATCTGGCGCGGCTCTACATGACCGGGCAGGGTACGCAGAAGGATGCGCGACAGGCGGCGCGCTGGATGAAGCTCGCGGCCGAGAAGGGCCACGCGCCCGCCCGCGCGGTGTTCGGTGACATGCTGATCCGCGGCGGCGACGGCGTGCCGCGCTCGCCGGTGCTCGGCCTGATGTGGCTGTCGCTGGCGCGTGAGGGCGCGGACCCGATCCGCGAGAGCTGGATCCTCGAGCGCCATGACGCCGCCTTCGCCGCGGCCTCCGTCAACGACCGCAGCGCCGCGCTCGCCATGGTCGAGCGCCAGCAGGTGGCCGGCGGGCGCTCCGCGCAGCGCTGAAGCGACTGCATCCGCATCGACGGTTCGGGCGTAGACGACGGCAGAGCCCATCGGAGCTTCTGCCATGCGCGACCCCGTCTCCTTCTCCTTCATCGCGGCCTTCGCGGCGCTGGCCGTCCTCAGCGCGACGGCGCAGGAGAACTTTGAGTCTTGGGCGCCGCTCAAGGACCCGTTCCCCAGCACGGGCGGCGGCGGCATCATGATCCACGACTATGACCCGGTCGTCGCCGGCGGAAAGTGCACCACGAATTTCCGCGCGATCGAGGCCAACGGCACGGTCTACCGCAACGCCATCGTCTTCGACGCCGTCGAAACTCAAGGAGGCGTGCTCTGCACCAACGGCAAATGGCGCTCGCTCGACAGCGACGCGACGGGGACGACGCCGTTCCGCGTGTTCATCAAGGGCGGCGTGAAGCGGGGCTCTGCGGATTAAGCGCCCGCGCCGGCCCGGCCGCCACTGATGGCCGCTCTACGCGTTTGCCTCGCATGAACCACGTTGTCGGTGGGCGAGCCTTGCAACTGGACGCTGATACGACAGCGGCCTAAGCTGACGCACCGTCGCCAGGGTGCAACCTCAGGTCTGCCGCCGCCTGCGCGACGACGCCCGGCCTTCCGGGGTTGCGATCGAAGGCGTTGGGGTTCGGGACATGCTTCGCAAAGTCGCGATGTTGATTGTTCTGCTGTGGTCCGGCGCATCCGCCCATGCGCAGCAGTCGCTCGGGCGGTCCGAGATCATGCTCTCGCGCGGAACGATCTTCACATTCCGGGAGAGCCTCTCGCCCCGAACCTTCGCAGACATCTTCAACGGGCGCGAATGCGCCAACTGCCACTACGTCCTGGCACCGGGCGAACTCGTGCTGACCTATCCGTCGCGCCAGCCGGCGCTGGCCGCCGGCCGAATCCCGATCCTGACGAAGGCTGGCGTGTTCGGCTCCGCGCGAGGGTTCTCCGATTCGGGATACGAGCACTTGGTGTCGGAGGCTGAGATCGAGCGCATGCGGGCGGCGCGGGCCGATTCGGGGCAGCGCATCCATGACTGGCTGATCACGGTGCGCGACCAGCAGATCGAGCGCGATCTGAGTTTCACGCGCGGCGAGATTCTGCCGATGGAGAAGGTCGGCGGCGTCGCGATCGTCAAGATCCGAAAGAGCGACGAGCGACTCTCCCAGAAATTCGCCGAGCTGCGCGCCTCGCGCCTCGCCAGCCAGAGCGTCGATCCGCAATCGCGCATTTCGATCAGCGACACGGAAGCCCGCGTCGCGATCGGATCGGACGATGCCGACGAGTCGAAGTTCGTGAAGATCAATTTCGACGAGTTCGCCGAACTCGTCTCGCGCCGGCCTACCTCGGGCTGGGGTCAGGGCGATCTGTCAGGGCGGTGGCCCCGCATGCTGAAGTCAGCCAGCCCGTCTCTCAGGGTGGGCTGCAACGAGGAGGTGACGCTCAGTTCGTCGACGGAGACCGAGAACAACAAGAAGGCGCGCGCCAGCTTCGAACTGGGCTTCAAGGAACTGCTCAAATTCGCCGAGCTTGGCCTCTCCGCCGGCATTGATTTCTCGGAGAAGTACAAGCAGTCGATCTCTAGCACCGAGAAGATCACCAAACAGGGCTTCGAGTTGAACTCGATCGCCTATGTCTCACCCTTTGACGGCGTCAGCGTCTCGCATGTCGGCAACGAGATCATCTGCCCCGGCGCGCCGCAGGAGCGGGCGCGCCTGTTCCGCGCGGCAGTCCCCGGCGTGGGCGACTGGGCCGTGACGATCGACACCTATCGCAACATCGCCAAGGAGTTCGAGAAGGACAAGGCCGTCGTCTGGGAGCAGGATTCCGGCAAGCTCGTGGTGTCATGCTATCATTCCGGATTCAGGCACCTGAAGTCTTTCCTGAATCGGATACTCTCCAACGAAGTCTTCACCGACGCGATCCTGACCCAATCGCTGCGTCTGAACTATGCCCGTCCGGGCAATTCAGTGATCGAGTTCTTTTCCTGCTAAGGGCCGCAACTCCACCATCACGGGCACATGGTCGGACGGCTTCTCCCAGCCGCGCACATGCTTGACGATCTGCACGCCGTCGAGCCTGTCCGCCGCCTGCGGTGACAGCAGCAGGTGGTCGATGCGGATGCCGTTGTTTCGCTGCCAGGCGCCGGCCTGGTAATCCCAGAAGCTGTAATGCCCACCGGCTTCCGTGGTGGCGCGAAAAGCCTCGGTCAGGCCGAGATTGATCAGGCCGCGAAAGGCGGCGCGCGTCGGCGGAAGGAAGAGTGCGTCATTGACCCAGGCGGCTGGTTCGCGGGCGTCGCGAGGCTCGGGGATGACGTTGTAGTCGCCCGCCAGCACCAGAGGCTCCTCATGGGCAAGCAGCATCCGCGCATGGCTGGTCAGTCGCTGCATCCAGCCGAGCTTGTAGGGGTATTTTTCCGTGTTCGGCGGGTTGCCGTTGGGCAGGTAGATCGAGGCCACCCGCACGACGCCGGAGCCCAGCGGCAGCACGCCTTCGAGATAGCGCGCCTGCTCGTCTGCCTCGTCGCCGGGCAGGCCGCGCCGGACATCCTCCAGCCTGAACCGCGAGATGATCGCGACACCGTTGAAGGTCTTCTGGCCATGCGTCTCGACCTGCCAGCCCGCCGCCTCGATCTCGGCGCGCGGGAAATCGGCGTCGGTGCATTTGATCTCCTGCAGGCAGAGCGCGTCGGGCTCCTCCTGCTTCAGGACATCGAGCAGATGGCCGAGCCGCTGTCGGACCGAATTGACGTTCCAGGTGGCGATCTTCAACGCGGGGCTCCTTCGCGCTTCGGCTGCGGCTCGAGGCCATGTTCCCGACCGCGCGGGCTTTGGCAACTCGCGGATGCGCGGCTCAGCCGGCCGGGGCCGGATAGCGCTCCCAGAAACCCGGCGCGGGCGTCGTCTGCTCGACCACGTCGATCATGACGCCCGCCGGATCGCGCGTCATGAAGCGCCGCTGACCCCAGTCCTCGTCGGTCAGCGGATGGATCACGGGCGCGCCCTGCGCGCTCAGGCGCTGGAAGACGGTGTGCGCGTCCGAAACCTCGATCGTCAAAATCATGCCGACGCCCGCAAAGGATTCGGGGCCGGGCGGGTTCGACGGGTGGTCCGGATGCATGAAGGCGAGCGTCGCGCCGCGCGCCCCGTCTTCGCCCGGGCCCGACAGATAGACGAACCAGCTCGCCTCAAAGACGACCTCGAAGCCGAAATGCCTGACATAGAAGTCGCGCGCCTCGAAGAGCGCCGACGTGGTGACGAGGGGATAGAGGTCCCGGACTTTCATCGGCATGTCTCCGTCAGGCGTATCGCGCATCCCGTGACGACCGGGGCGCATCGTCGGCAACTCCAAGCAGTGCCGAAGCGGGACTGTCCGGTCGATGACCTCGCAGGTTGCACCAGCTGCGTCAGAAAAGCGTCAGGATCAGCGGGACCAGCGCCGCCGTGACGAGCCCGTTCAGCCCCATGGCGATGCCGGCGAAGGCTCCGGCCACCGGATCGACCTGGAAGGCCCTCGCGGTGCCGATGCCATGGGCAGCCAGGCCCGCCGCGAAGCCGCGGGCCCGCCAATCGGTGAATCGGAACAGCACCATCAGCGGCGTCACCATCACCGCGCCGAGAATACCGGTCGCGATCACCAGCGTCGCCGTCAGCGAGGGCTCGCCGCCGATGCCGCGCGCCACGCCCATCGCGATCGCCGCCGTGACCGATTTCGGCGCGAGCGCCGCCAGCACGGGGTAGGGCGCGCCGAACAAAGCGGCGATGCCGACGGCGCTGACCACAGCGGTGACCGCGCCGGCCAGGAGTGCGGCGAGGATCGGCAGCGCCGCCTTGCGCACGATCGGCCAGTGCCGATGCAGCGGCAAAGCGAGCGCAACCGTCGCCGGTCCAAGCAGGAAATGCACGAACTGCGCGCCCTGGAAATAGGTCTCGAAGGGGGTCTTCGTCGCGAGCAGGATCGCGGCGAGGAAGGCGACCGCGATCAGCACCGGGTTGGCGAGCGGATGCCGGCCGAGCGCCGCCGAGATCCGGTCGGCGGCGACATAGGCGATCAGCGTCACGGTGAGCCAGAGCAGCGGGTCGGCGGCGAGATAGACCCAGAGCGTCTCGACGCGGGCGAGATCGAGCGGGGTCACGGTCTCAGTTCTCCGGCGCGCTGTCGACGAGCGCGGCGACCTTCACGAAGACGAAGGCGGTGACGAGGAGCGTCAGCGCGGTCGAGACGAGCAGCGCCACGATCAGGCCCGGCCCATGCGCGACGAGCGCGCCGGCATGGCGGACGATGCCGGCTCCGGCCGGGACGAAAAGCAGCGAGAGATGCGCCAGCAGCACGCCGCATACCGCGCCGAGCGGCAGTTCATCGACCGGCGTGGCGTGCGGCCGCCATGCCGCTCGCAATTGCAGGCCGAGGAAAAGGAGGGCCAGTCCGATCACGGGGCCGGGAATCGGCAGCGCAAACAGGCGCGCCAGCGCCTCGCCGGCAAGCTGGCAGGCCAGCAGAAGTGTCAGTGCGGCGATCATGCGATATCCCGGTCTGATCGAGGTGGGGCGCAGTCTAGCGCCGCCGCGCCATGCCGAGACACAAAATCAGCAGCCACAGAACCACAAAAAACCTCCCTGCATCGCTGCAGGGAGGTTGCACTGGTCGCCCGTCAGGCGCTGTCAGCGGTCGCGAGCTCAGGGGCAGGCGCGGACCACGCCGCCCGAGGCGATATAGGTGCCGGTCTCGGGGTCATAGCTGCGGAACTTGCGCGAGCAATAGGCGACCGCATCGACATCCGACGCGCCGTAACCATAGGCGCGCGGGGCGACATAGACCGGCGCCGGCTCGACATAGACCGGCCCGCCATAGACCGGACCGGGCGCAAGCAGAGCGCCTGCGGCCAGAGCGCCGAGCGCGCCCGCTGCGATACCTCCGGCGATCGCTCCGCCGCGTCCGCCACGGTAGCCGCCGCGATAGCCGTAGCGCGGGCCGCCGCTATGGCGGTTATCGCGGCGGTACTGCACGGTCTGGACGAGGTCCTTACCGCCATCCGCGAGCGCGAGCGCAGCAGTTGAGGCAGCGGAGATCGGGGCGGCCGAGGCCGGGGCCGCGAGCAGGGTCGCGCCAGCCAGCGCGGCAGCAAGGGTCAGGGTCTTGAGCATGGGTAACTCCTCTCCTCTCAAATTAGCGAGAGGGCGTTGATGGTTGCCGCGATCATTGCGGAGTTTATCTGCCTCGAATGTGGCTTGAAAGCGCCGATTGGCGAGGATGGACAAAATTTCATGTTCAGGTGACGCAGCGTCGTCCGCCGACAAGGCTTCAGTTGCGGCCACACTGATGTTGGCGCTTGCGTCCGCGCCGCTCCCGCCCCATCTAGCTGTGGCGTTTGACGCATCGCAGCATTGATCTTCGAGCTCCTGGAATTGTCCCATGTCGCACCCGGCCGAACCCTCGCTGACCCCTGTCGCGGGCCCGCTGAAGCCGCTGCCGATGATCATTTTCGGCTCGCGCTGGCTGCAAGTGCCGCTCTATCTCGGGCTGATCGTGGCGCAGTGCGTCTATGTTTTTCTGTTCCTGAAGGAGCTGGTCCATCTCGTCACCCACGCCATGGAGTTCACCGAGCAGCAGATCATGCTCGTCGTGCTCGGCCTGATCGACGTGGTGATGATCTCGAACCTGCTGATCATGGTCATTGTCGGCGGCTACGAGACCTTCGTCTCGCGCCTGCGCCTGCAGGGACATCCCGACCAGCCGGAATGGCTGAGCCACGTCAACGCCTCGATCCTGAAGATCAAGCTCGCCATGGCGATCATCGGCATCTCGTCGATTCACCTGCTGAGGACCTTCATCGAGGCCGGCAATATCGGCGTCGCCGGCAAGACGAGCTACACCGAGACCGGTATCATCCTGCAGACGATCATTCACACGGTCTTCATCCTGTCGGCGATCGGCATCGCCTGGGTCGACAAGATGACGCTCGCGACCAACGGCAAGGGGCACTGAGAGGCTGTCGCGTGGGGGTGGGTCAGCTCCGCAGCCCGCGCGGCATTCCGGCGACGCGCGGCTGAGCCAGACCGGGCGCGGTCTCCAGCCCCAGCGTCGGCAGCGCGAGCGTGCGCTGGCCCCTGAAATCGACATGGGCGACGAGCAGGCCACGCTCCTCGATATAGCCGAGCAGCCGGCGCGCGCGACTGGGCGAATGACTGCCATAGATCGCGGCGAGTTCGGCGTCGCTGGGGCAGGGCGCGCCCTCGACCGCGATCCGCACGATCGCCAGGAACAGCGACTGCAGGTCTTCCGGCAGCGTCACCGCCGCGTCGAGCGCGTCGCGCCAGACCGGCTGGCCCGTGACCTCGTCGCTCGCGCCGGCCCGCGCGACGGCGAGCCTGCGGCGGAACTCGTCCAGGCTCATGCCGCCCGAGCCGAGCCTGCGCATCCGGCAGCGCACCGTGAAATCCTGATAGAGCACGGCGACCTGCCGCATGCGCGTCTCCGGATCGGCTATGAGTTCCGACAGGATCGCGGCCATGCCGGCCTCGCGCTCCGCCGGGTCCATCGGATTGTCGGGTTCGGGCTCCGGGACCGCTGCTGGCTTCCAGCTCTCGATCTGGCGCAGCACGTCGTTGGCCGGCGGACGGGGGCGCGGGGCCGGCCTCGCGATTCGGGCGGCGGGCGCGGGCTCGTCGGGACCCGCCGTGAAGATCAGCTTGCCGGCTTCCTCCGCGCCCTGCTCGGGCATCGGCATCAGGCCAGGCGCACCGCCGCGATCGACCGAGGTGGCGGGGCCGATGCGCAGCGGCAGCGGGCGCTTAGACAGGGCCGGCCCCAGCGCCACGAACTGGCCGCGCTCCAGATCGCGGAACATCTCGGCCTGCCGGCGCTCCATGCCGAGCAGATCGGCGGCGCGGGCCATGTCGATGTCGAGGAAGGTGCGGCCCATCAGGAAGTTCGAGGCTTCGGCCGCGACGTTCTTGGCGAGCTTGGCCAGACGCTGCGTCGCGATGACGCCCGCCAGCCCGCGCTTGCGGCCCCGGCACATCAGGTTCGTCATCGCACCCAGCGAGAGCCTGCGCGCCTCGTCTGAGGCCTCGCCCGCCATCACGGGGGCAAAGAGCTGTGCCTCATCGACCACGACCAGCATCGGAAACCACAGGCTGCGCTCGACGTCGAACAACCCGCCGAGGAAGGCGGCGGTCGCGCGCAACTGCTCGTCGGCGTCGAGGTTCTCCAGGTTCAGTACCACCGAGACGCGGTGCTGGCGCACCCTGAGCGCGACGCGCTGCAGCTCGGCCTCGCCGCATTGCGCATCGACCACGACATGGCCGAACTGCTCGGCCAGAGAGACGAAATCGCCCTCCGGATCGATCACCGCCTGCTGCACCAGAGGCGCGCTCTGCTCGAGCAGGCGGCGCAACAGATGCGATTTACCCGAGCCGGAATTGCCCTGCACCAGAAGCCGCGTCGCCAGGAGCTCGGCGAGATCGAGCCAGGCCGGCTGGCCGGCCGTTGTCAGGCCCATATCGATCGCGCTGGTCATGCGGTGGTCGCGTCGCCCTGCTCTGTGCCGTACAGGCTGGCGGTTCTAGCATGCGCGTTTGGCATGGCGTGGCGGGAGCGCGTTGCTCTCCACAGCAAATCCGCCGCATCCTGCTTCAGCGCGGGCAGCGCCGGGCCCGCTCCTCGCGGGCGATCTCAGCCACGGTTCGGCGCTGGTTCGCCGAAAGCGGCACATCCTCGACATTGTCGTACTGGCAGCCGGCATTGCCGAAAGCGCTGATGCCGCGCTGCGTGCGGAAGCAGTAGCCCTGCGTCTTGTAGATCTCGTTGCGCGAATACCAGAGATCGTCGCAGGTCTCGGCGCGGGCCGGCTGCGACAGGCCGATTCCACTGGCGAAAGCGAGCAGCAGCAAGGCGGGGCGGATCATCGGCGGGCTCCGGTGCGAACGATCCAAGTCTTGCGCGGCTGCGATGCGACGACAAGGGCGCTCAGCGGCCCTGCAGCATCGCCTCGACGATCTCCTGAACCTCAAGAGCCTCCTGAAGCGTCGCGAGATGGTGCGGCTCTCCCCGCGCCATGGCGACGACGCCTTCCAGCTGGCGTTTCAGCGCGAGCGGGCGGGCCTTTTCGTTGGGCAGGGCGTCGGGCGTGGCCTGCCAGGAGCCGTCGGTCTGCCTGCGCTCCACGATCGACCAGTCGCGCAGGCGCACCGCCCCGTTCTCGCCTTGCAGCGTCCAGAGATTGTGGTCGTCCTTCTCCGTGCTCCCGACGTCGCCCCTGAGCGTCACCGGCACGTCGCCTGCGCACAGCGTGGCCGCGATCGCGCGCTCGGAGCGACCGGGCTCCGGGAACGCGGCGCTGCCTGCAAGCCCGTGCAAAGGGCCGACAAGCCGACGCGTCAAAAACAGGAAGTGCGAGACCACCTCGCGGATGAAGCCGCCCTGCGCGGTGGCGTCGAGCCAGGCGGCCGCATCCGCCTGCCAGGGACGCGGCCAGGTCCGGAAGGCGACCTCGATGGTCACGGTCTCGATCGCACCGACCACCCCCTCCGCGATCCAGCCTCGCAGCGCCGCCACGGCCGGCGAGGAGGCGAAGGGGAAGTTGACCGCGCCGCGCGGGCCGGCCTCCGCCACGAAGGCGCGGGCGTCCTCGACATCGACCGCCAGCGGCTTC
Organism: Rhizobiales bacterium CCH3-A5; assembly: GCA_001556025.1. Classification (GTDB taxonomy): domain Bacteria; phylum Pseudomonadota; class Alphaproteobacteria; order Rhizobiales; family Beijerinckiaceae; genus Allobosea. The sequence continues at coordinate 6,056 of LSIB01000037.1, read as the reverse complement.
TCGCAGAATACAGGCTTGCGCGCCGCAAGCGCGGCGCGGGCATGGCCGAGATGCGAGGCCGGCGGCGAGGCGATGTAGACGCACTCGCTGGCGGCGATCAGCGCTGCGGGATTCGGCATCGTGCGGATGGCGGGCAGGGCGCTCGCGATCCGCGTCAGAGCGACATCGGACGGATCCCACACGCCGGCGACCGCGACGAGGTCCGCAGGCTGATCGAGGATCGCGCGCAGCAACCGCTCGCCCATGATGCCCGCGCCGATGATGCCGATGGGGAGGGGAGCGGTCATGGCGGGCCTTCCGGGTTCTTGTCGCGAGACGGGGGCGTCCTCTCTGCCGCCGGACAAGTTGCGCGTCCAGTCGTCGCCGGACGCTCGCGCTTGCCTCCCGGCGCAAACCCCGCTCTAGCATGTCGCATGGCGACGACAGCGCAGGGTGGAATGGGATCGTGAGGGAGCCGGACGAAGCAGCGTCGCTGGCCGCGCTCGGCTGGTCGGATTTCTTCGCTTCGCAATGCGAGCCCGACGAGGCCGGGCTGATGCCTGCGCGCATCGCGACGGTGCATCGCGCCCGGATGTCGGCGATTTCTCCGTCAGGGCCGATCCGACTCACGCTGCCGGTCCATGCGAAAACCGGCGATTACACCGTCGGCGACTGGGTGCTGGTCGAGCCAGGGACCGACCTGCTACTGCGCCGGCTGGAGCGCAGGACGGTGCTGGCGCGCCGCGTCGAGGGCAGCGCCACCCCGCAACTCGCCGGGGCCAATATCGACACGCTCTTCATCGTCACCTCCTGCAATGGCGATTTCAACGCCGCCCGGCTCGAGCGCTATCTGGCGCTGGTGAACGAAAGCGGGGCGCAGCCCGTGATCCTGCTGACCAAGGCCGATCTCGTCGACGACGCGCAGGGCTTTCTCGACGAGGCTGCCGGGCTGCAGCGCGGACTGCCGGTCTTGATGGTCAATCCGCTCTCGAACGAGGCCGCCGCCGTGCTCGCGCCCTGGTGCGGGCCCGGCCGGACGGTTGCATTGGTCGGCTCGTCTGGCGTCGGCAAGTCGAGCCTCGTCAATGCGCTGACCGGCACAGGCGAGGACGCGCAGGAGACCGGCGAGATACGCGCGAGCGACGACAAGGGCCGCCATACCACGACCGCGCGTTCGCTCCATGCCATCGCGGACGGCGGCTGGGTGATCGACACGCCCGGCATGCGCACGCTTCATGTCAGCGATGCGGCTGGGGGACTGGAGACGCTGTTCGCCGAGATCACCGAGCTTGCGCCTGAGTGTCGCTTTCGCGACTGCACCCATGAGCACGAGCCCGGCTGCGCGGTGCAGGCCGGCGTCGCGAGCGGCGCGGTCGATCCCGAGCGTCTGGCGCGCTGGCGCAAGCTCGACGCGGAGAACCGGGCGAAGACGCCGGTCGTCAGCGGGCCGAGGGGCAGAAGGCGGTAGGATCGCTGTGGTTTGCGTCCGCGCCTCAGGCCGGCATTTGCGGCGTCAGCACTTTGCCTTGCGGGAAATCGAAAATCTTGCCGGTCTCGCTCCAGTCCGGCGAGGCGAGCCTCACCAGATGCGGCGCCAACTCCTCCGGCGTGCGCAGCGTTTGCGGGTCCTCGCCGGGCATCGCCTCGGCCCGCATCCGCGTGCGCAGCGGGCCGGGATTGACCAGCATGACCTTGAGCGGCGTGGTCGCGGTCTCGGCGGCGTAGGTGCGCGCCATCGCCTCGACGGCGGCTTTCGAGATCGAATACGGCCCCCAATAGGCCAGGCATTTATGCGCCGCGCCGGAGCTCATCAGGATGACGCGGGCGGCATCCGAAGCCTGCAGGGCCGGCTCGACCGATTTCAGCAGCCGCCAGTTGGCGGTGACGTTGGTGTCGAAGACGCGGTTCCATTCCTTGACGGAAGCATGGGTCAGCGGCGTCAGCGGGCCGAGAATACCGGCATTCGCCAGCAGGATGTCGAGCTTGCCCCAGCGCTGCAGCAGGGCCGGGCCGAGCTTCTCGATCGCGGGGGCGTCGCTGAGATCGACCGGGACCAGCGTCGCCTGACCGCCCGCCGCCCGGATCTCGTCATCGAGTTCCTCGAGCGCGCCGGCGGTTCGGGCAAGCGCCACGACATGGGCTCCGGCCTGGGCATAGGCGAGCGCCGCAGCGCGCCCGATGCCGCGCGAGGCGCCGGTGACGAGCGCCACGCGGCCGGTGAGAGGCTTGATCATGAAAGGTCCAGGGCGGTCAGGGTCAACCCGCTTCCGCGAGCAGCGAGAGCTGCTGCTTGGCGCTCTCTCCGATCACGTCGGTCAGTGAGGTCGGGTAGTCGCCGGTGAAACAGTGGTCGGTGAATTGCGGGCGGGCGTTGTCGCGGCCGGCATGGCCCATGGCGCGGTAGAGCCCGTCGACCGAGAGGAAGGCGAGCGAATCCGCTCCGACGAACTGGCGCATTTCCTCGAGCGAATGGGTCGCTGCCAGCAGCTTCTCGCGGTCGGGCGTGTCGATGCCGTAATAGTCGGGATGGGTGATCGGCGGCGAGGAGATACGGAAATGCACCTCGCGCGCGCCCGCCTCGCGCATCATCTTGACGATCTTGAACGAGGTGGTGCCGCGCACGATCGAATCGTCGACCAGCACGATGCTCTTGCCCTCGACGACCGAGCGGTTGGCCGAATGCTTCAGCCGCACCCCGAGTTCGCGGACCTTCTGCGTCGGCTCGATGAAGGTGCGCCCGACATAATGGTTGCGGATGATGCCGAGCTCGAAGGGGATGCCGCTGGCCTGCGCGTAGCCGAGCGCGGCCGGCACGCCGGAATCCGGCACCGGAACGATGACGTCGGCATTGGCCGGGGCTTCGGCGGCGAGTTGCGCGCCCATCTGTTTGCGGCGCTCATAGATGCTGCGCCCCTTCACGATCGAATCGGGCCGGGCAAAATAGATGTACTCGAAGATGCAGGGGCGCTCGGGCGTCGGCGGGAAGGGTTTGTGGCTCTCGATGCCGCTCTCCGAGATGACGACGACCTCGCCGTTCTCGATCTCGCGGATGAATTTTGCGCCGATGATGTCGAGCGCGCAGGTCTCAGAGGTCAGGATCGGCGCGCCGTCGAGCTCGCCCAGCACCAGCGGGCGGATGCCGAGCGGATCGCGCGCGCCGATCAGCTTCTTGTTGGTGATGCCGACGAAGGCATAGGCCCCCTCGATCTGGCGGATCGCCTCGACGAAACGCTCGATGAAACGGGGTTTGCGCGAGCGCGCAACGAGGTGCAGCAGCACCTCGGTGTCGGAGGTCGACTGATAGATCGCGCCGTCGCGGACGAGGTTGCGCCGCAGCGTCAGACCGTTGGTCAGGTTGCCGTTATGGGCGACTGCGAAGCCGCCGCCATGCAGTTCGGCGAAGAGCGGCTGGACGTTTCGCAGGATGGTCTCGCCCGTGGTCGAATAGCGAACATGGCCGATGGCCTGCGAGCCCTTCAGCTTCTCGATCACCGCCGCTTCCGAGAAGGCGTCGCCGACGAGGCCGAGGCGGCGCTCCGAATGGAAGCGCGCGCCGTCGAAGGAGACGATGCCCGCCGCCTCCTGGCCGCGATGCTGGAGCGCATGCAGGCCGAGCGCCGTCAGCGCGGCGGCGTCGGCATGGCCGAAGATGCCAAAGACGCCGCATTCCTCCCGAAGCCTGTCGGCATGGGGATCGAAGGGGGCGTCGGCTGGGCTCAAAAGCTGCATCGCAGGCTCCAAGTAACGAAACGATGGCGTCGATAGGCTCGGATCAAGGCGAATTTAGCAAAGCCAGGCGATTCGGTGGGTCAAGGCCGGGCAGGGGTCGCAGGCGGCGTCGCCGGGCGGCTCGCCTCGATCGCGCGCTGGAGGCCGGCCCGGTCCGTGGCGTTTGGCACTTCCGTGCGGCGCTGCGGATCGGCGGTCGGGTTTGCGGGCGCGCGCGGCTCTTCCGCCGGCGCATCCACCGGCTCGTCGCCGGTCTTGGGCTTGAGCAGTTTCTTGACGATGTCGGAATTGATGTCCTGCGGCAGCATGGTGAGGAGCGAGCGGCCGGTCTCCTCCAGCAGCGGCTTGGCCTTGGCCTCCCGCGCCCAGGGCGGCTGCATCTTTTCGGGCACCAGCGCCGTGAAGAAGAGATAGCCGATCACCGCCAGCAGCAGGCCGCGGCCCGCCCCGAAGACGAAACCGAGCGTACGGTCGAGCGCGCCGATGCGCGAATCGAGCACGAAATCCGACAGCCGCGCCGTGATCAGCGAGACCAGGATCAACGTCACCAGGAACAGCGCGGAAATCGCCGCGATCAGCGCGATCGTCTCGTTGGGAATATACTGCTTCACGATCGGCAGAAGCTGCGGATGGAAGGTCCAGGCGACGGCGGCGGCCGCGACCCATGACGCGATCGCCAGCACCTCGCGCGTGAGCCCGCGCACGGCCGCCAGCAAAGCCGAGATCAGAACCACGCCGATGACGACGAGATCGAGGATGGTGACAGGCATCAGGTGAGCCGCTTCGCTATGGTCGTCGGAATGGCCACGCAAGACATGGGCTGGCCGCATGGATTTTGCTATACGCGCTTGAAGGCGCGGCGTCACCCATATGAAATCTCGATTTCACAGGCCTTGAAATGGTGCGACATCGTCATTTCGCAACCTTGCGGGGCGCGCGCGCTGCGATCTCCGCCACCAGCTCCGTGACATGACTGACGCGCTTGAGGCTTAAGCCCGCGACGTCGCCCTGATCGCCGCCGCTTGGCAGCGTCGCGGATTCGAATCCGAGCTTGGCCGCCTCGCGCAGCCGCGCCGGCGTCACCGAGACGGGGCGCACGGCTCCCGACAACGCGATCTCGCCGAAATGCACGCCTTCGGTCGGCAGGATCGCGCCGGTCAGCGAGGAGACGAGCGCCGCCGCCACCGCGAGATCGGCGGCGGGCTCGTTGACGCGCAGACCGCCCGCGACATTGAGATAGACGTCGTGCTGGCCGAGCCTCAAGCCGCCATGCGTCTCCAGAACGGCCAGCACCATGGCGAGCCGGCTGGTCTCCCAGCCGACGACGGCGCGGCGCGGAGTGCCCAGCGATGTCGGGGCGACCAGCGCCTGGATCTCGACCAGCACCGGGCGCGTGCCCTCGATGCCGGCGAAGACGGCCGCGCCCGGCGCCGCCTGGTCGCGCCCGGCGAGAAACAGCGCCGATGGGTTCGAAACCTCCGACAGGCCCTTTCCAGTCATCTCGAAGACGCCGATCTCGTCGGTAGCGCCAAAGCGGTTCTTCTGGCCGCGCAGGATGCGGAAGGCATGCGCGCCCTCGCCCTCGAAAGAGAGCACGGCGTCGACCATGTGCTCGACGACGCGCGGTCCGGCGATCTGGCCGTCCTTGGTGACGTGGCCGACGAGGATCATGCAGGCGCCGCTTACCTTGGCATAGCGGATCAGCGCCTGCGCCGAGCCGCGCACCTGCGTCACCGTGCCCGGCGCACTCTCGACCTCGCTCGACCACATGGTCTGGATCGAATCGATCACCACCAGCGCCGGGCGCCCGCCCTGGCCGAGCGTCGCGATGATGTCCTCGACATTGGTCTCCGCCGCGAGGTCGACCGGCGCAGCGCTGAGCCCCATGCGCTCGGCGCGCAGCCGGACCTGACCGGTGGATTCCTCGCCCGAGACATAGACGACGCGGCGGCCGGACAACGCCAGCGCCGCGCAGGCCTGCATCAGCAATGTCGACTTTCCGATGCCGGGATCGCCGCCGATCAGCAGCACCGAGCCCGGCACGAAGCCGCCGCCCGTGACGCGGTCGAGCTCGCCTATCCCTGAGCGGATACGGGGCGCGTCCTGCGTCTCGCCCTTCAGCGTCTCCAGCGCGAAGACGCGGCCTCGCGGCTTGCCACCCGAGGAACGCGCGCCGGGGACGGGGGCGGCTTGTGCTTCTTCCGAGAGCGAGGACCAGGTGCCGCAGGCGTCGCATTTGCCCTGCCAGCGGTGATAGACCGCGCCGCAGGCCTGGCAGATATAGGTCGGGCCGCGCTTGGCCACGTTACTCCCTCCCCCCGCTTGCGGGGGGAGGGAGTAACGTGGCC
>LSIB01000036.1 GCA_001556025.1 Rhizobiales bacterium CCH3-A5 | reverse complement strand
TCAAGCCCTTCGGCCCGACCTTCCACCTCAACCAGATGATCGAGGCGCTGGAGCCTCTGGGCACGCCCGACGCCCCGCGCTTCCGCGTGACCACCGATGCGGGCATGGTGTTCGAGGCGAAATGCGTCGTGGTGGCCGCCGGCGGCGGCTCGTTCCAGCCCAAGAAGCCGCCCATCCCCGGCATCGAGGCCTATGAGGGCTCGTCAGTCTTTTACGCCGTGCGCAAGATGGAAGCCTTTCGCGGCCGCGACATCCTGATCGTCGGCGGCGGCGATTCCGCGCTCGACTGGACGCTCAACCTCCAGCCGATCGCGAAGCGCGTCACGCTGATGCACCGCCGCGACGAGTTCC
>LSIB01000035.1 GCA_001556025.1 Rhizobiales bacterium CCH3-A5 | reverse complement strand
TTGGCGTGAAATACTCATTCACGCTGCATGATGTGGATAAAGCCCGGCTGCTCGGTTTCGATAATGCCCACGGCTTAGCAAGGGCCCAAGCCTACGATCACCGTCATCGCTTTCGGCGGACTGCTGAGCTCGTGCCTTACAATTTCCAGGGAGCCGACGAGCTCATTGTCGATTTCTTCGCTGCCGTCGAACAGGCGTGCCGACAAGAGGGCGTAGCTTTTGACTTCGTCGATGAGGACACAGAGGTGGAGAATGATGATGAAATGGACGAGCCTGGCAACCCTTCGTGACGAGATGCGCGCGGTGGCGCGAGGCGAGGCGACCCCGACATCACGGCCGGCCGCTCCCATGCTGGCTGCGCTCTCGGCGGAAGCCCTCGATCTCCTCGGGGTGATGCTGCGGGAACATCCTCAGACTATCGGGCAGGTGGTCGCGCTGACCGGGCGCGCCCAGCCCAACGTCTCGCGTTCGCTCCAGCAGCTTGCCGCCCATGGGCTTGTCCGACTGGTGCGTGAAGGCCGCGAGGTCAGACCAGAACCAGTTGTCCGTTCGCTGACGGTCGATTTCGTGACTGGGACATATGAGGCGCAGAGCGTTGCGGCATCGGCAGCCTAAGAAATCCTCCAGGGGCGGGGAGGGGAGCATGAGGG
>LSIB01000034.1 GCA_001556025.1 Rhizobiales bacterium CCH3-A5 | reverse complement strand
GGCACAACGGTTTGCCCTATAGCGGGATGAACGTGCTTTTGCTCTGGTCTGAAGCGGCAGCGCGCGGCTTCGCCTCGCCGGTCTGGATGACGTTCAAGCAGGCGCTCGAACTTGGCGGCGCGGTCCGCAAGGGCGAGACCGGCTCGACGGTCGTCTTCGCCAGCCGCTTCAAGAAAAGCGAAACCGATGCCTCAGGCGACAGGGTCGATCGCGAGATTCCGTTCCTGAAATCCTACACGGTCTTCAACGCCGAGCAGATCGACGGCGTGCCCGCCAACGATCGCGATCAATCCGAACCGACTTGCGATCCGATCGAGCGGATCGATCATGCCGATCGCTTCTTCGCCGCGATCGGCGCCGTCATCCGACATGGCGGCGACCGCGCCTACTACTCCCCCGCGACGGATCACATCCAGATGCCGCCTTTCGCGACGTTTCGCGATGGGGGTTCCTATGTCGCGACGCTGAGCCATGAGGCGACGCATTGGACGGCCGCAGCGCATCGCGTGAACCGCGATCTCAGCCGCTACGGCAAGGATCGGAGCGAGCGGGCGCGCGAGGAGTTGATCGCGGAACTCGGAAGCTGCTTCCTCTGCGCCGATCTTGGCATCGTACCGGAGCTGGAGCCGCGTCCAGATCACGCCAGCTATCTCGCCTCCTGGCTCGAGGTTCTGTCCAGCGACAAGCGCTTCATCTTTGGAGCCGCGGCGCATGCACAGCGGGCCGTCGCTTATCTTCACGGGCTTCAGCCGCAGGCTGGCTCGATCGCGAAGGCTGCATGAGTGGTTGAGCTCGATGATGCCGGAGCTAGTTCGAAATCATTGATGGGCGCTACCACCATGCGTTCCTCAGCTGTTTCCAAGGGCCGTGCGTCCCACTGCGTCCTCGATGGGCATGTCTGACCGAATGCCGTCGTCGCTGGCGCGCCGTCTCGCTCTCACACCTGCAACGGCCAGGAGCGGCTTTCTTCCCCTGGGCCCTGCGGTCCCATTCCTCGCGGGACAAGAAAGCCGCTCCCGGCCGTCCTCCACTGCGTTGCGGCCCCGGTGGGGTGCAGGTCGAGCGCCTCCGGTCTTTCGACTGCCATCGAGGCCGCGATGGGCGATAGCCTCGAACAACCAGAAGGAATTACGACATGGCGATCATCGGCAGCTTCACCTCGAACGGCGACGGCTTCAACGGCACGATCAAGACCCTCAACCTCAACGTCAAAGCCAAGATGGTGCGCCCGGAGCGGTCATCGGAGAAGGGCCCGGCCTTCCGCATCCTCGCAGGCGCTGTCGAGTTCGGCGCGGCCTGGCAGAAGACCTCGGATGAGGGGCGCGACTATCTCTCGGTCAAGCTCGACGATCCGAGCTTCCCCGCCCCCATCTACGCCAACCTGATCGAGGTCGAAGGCACGCAAGGTCTCCAGCTCATCTGGTCCCGCCCGAACCGCAACTGAACCCCCAGCCCAAGATGGCCCCGCCGCGAGGCGGGGCCAATCCTCCCGACCCACGGCCTCCCCGGCGAAACCACATCGCCCTTTCACCTCGTAATCGCCTTGTTGGTTTAAACCACGGCCGACCCTTGGGAGCCGTCAGCGAGCGGATTGTAATTCAAACAACCGCCGCCTCGCTGAACGTGCGGGCAGCGGTTTGTAGTTCAACGACATCCGGATTTGTTGGTTCAAACCACACCTTGGCCTTCGCGCCATTTGCGCCGTGTCAGCCGCCCTGGTGCTTCCCGCGCGAGCTGGAGGGGCTCTCTGGTCGTGCCATGGTACGGCCGGCGGAGCCCGCCTCAAGGACGCGCGGTGCCCCCAAAATGCTGCGCATTTCGGCTCCCCCACGCGCCGCCTCTGGCGGTCGGCTTCGCCGATCCTTGACCCGGTCTCCACCGACGCGTGGCGCGCCTTCGTCCATTCGAGACGAAGGAGGTTCTCATGAGCATGCCGATCGATCAGCAGATTGCCGAACTCAAGGCCGAACTGAACAATGCCTGCCTGACGCCGCGCGAGCGGCGCGAGGCGCAGCACGAGCTTGAATTCCTGACCGAGCAAGACCGCAGCGATGCGGAGACGGGGTACTTCGCGAATGTTGAGGGCTGGGCTGCGGTCCACGCCGCCGAGCTTGCCGCACTGCCATTCTGAGCATCACGATCCGAAAGGGCCGGTCTGCCGCCACGCGCGTCGGGCCGGCTTTTTGCATGTCGCCCTGGCCTGCGCTTGCTCTGCTGCGCGCAGGCCAGGCGTCTATGGACCTTCGCCGACGTGGTTTGAACCACACCGTCACGTCATCGCCGCGATCTCCCGCCAGAACACGCTCCGATTGAATTTGTCGGGGCCTTGTCGCGTTCGCATGAAGACCATTGTGATCAACAACCAGAAGGGCGGCGTCGGCAAGACAACGCTCGCCGTGCATCTTGCCTGGCACCTGGCCGAAACCGGCGGCCGCGTGTTGCTGATCGACGCGGATGCCCAAGGCAACGCCACCGATACGATGAAGCGTCATCGTGGCGAGGTAACCGCGACCGAGCTGTTTCGACAGGGCAGGGCGCCGTTCGGTGGTGGCGCTGACGGGATCACGCTCGCCGCGTCTGACAGCTCCCTCACTGATGTCGATCGCGGCGATGCCGCCGGCATCCAGCAGTTCCGCGACAACCTCCGCTCGGTGAGCGCGGCGTTCGATGTCTGCGTCATCGACACACCGCCGTCGTTGGGCTTGCGCAGCGTGGCCGCGCTGGTCGCGGCGAGCCATGTGCTGTCGCCGATCTATCTCGAGGACTATTCGGTGAAGGGCGTGAAGGGCCTGCTCCAGACCGTGATCGGCGTGCAGAAGCGCTATGGCCGGTCGGACATGAAGTTTCTGGGGCTCCTGCCGTCGAACTTCAACACGAAGTCGCCGCGCCAGCGGACGCATCTCGACCAGCTTCTGCGCGAGGCCGGCAAATACGTCTTCCCGGGCCACATCGTCGCGCGCGACGGCTATGCCGAAGCGGTCGCTGAGGGTGTGCCCGTGTGGAAACTCAAGAAACGTTCGGCGCAGGAGGCCGGCCGCGAGATCCGTCTCGTGCTGTCGCGCATCGTCGAGCAGATGGGCTGATCGCATGGCGCTTGATCTGAGCTTTAAGGACCTGGCGGATGTCGCCGCGGATGGAGGGTCGGATGGCCGGCCGCTCAAGGTCGCGCTGGACCTGATCGACGAGGATCCCGATCAGCCGCGTCGCGAGTTTCCGGAAGACGAACTGCAGCAGCTTGCTGCGTCGATCCGGATCGACGGCATCCTTCAGCCGATCGTGGTCAGGCGCTCCGTGCAGGCCGACCGGTTCATCATCGTGATGGGCGCGCGGCGCTATCGTGCGGCGAAGATAGCCGAACTGGTCGAGGCACCCGTCTTCGTTCAGGACGGTGCTGACGCGAGCCCTTACGCACAGATGGTGGAGAACATTCAGCGCGACGATCTGAAGCCCAGCGAGATCGCTCGCTTCGTAACGGCGCGGCTTGAGGCCGGTGAGAAGCAGACTGAGGTTGCTCGGCGGCTGGGCAAGCCGCGTGACTGGGTGTCGCGCTATGCGGCAGTTCCGAAGATGCCGGGCTTCTTGCAGGAGAAGCTCGCCACCAGTTCGATCCGAGCCGTCTACGAGCTCTACCAGGCGTGGCGGCAGGAGCCATCCGACGTGGAGCGAGCCGTCAAGGAGCGCCATGCCTTCACTGACGCGCAGGCCCGGGAGCTTGCGTCCGCTGTCCGGTCGCCCGTCGAGCCAGCCGCAGCGTCCGACACAGCAGTAGCGAAGGCGGCCAAAGATACCCGTTCGACGGAGAAAGATCGCGCGTCGGTTCGCGAGAAACCATCTCGAAGCTCAGCCACAGCGCCGACCGTCCTGGGCACAAAAGGCACTGCGATCGTGCGGGTGCGTGCTGGCAAGCGGATAGGCCAGTTGGTTCTCGACGCAAGGCCGGATGCCGAACAAGGGAGCGCTCGTGTTGCCTTCGATGATGGCAGCAGCGAAGACGTGCCTGTTCGAGAGCTTCGGATTGACGCCGTGCTGATTGGCTGAGCAGTGCGGGCCCGTCTGCTGTCAGTTCCCGGGTGTGGTTTGAACCACGCTCCTTCCGCCGCCCCTGTTTGATCGCCCGGACCCGCTGCGGGGCGGTTCGTGGTGGGCAATTCCCATACGGCAGTGGTTGCACCTTTTCGAATCGTTAACCGAGGTGGATGGTGGAGAGTCTTTGGGTTCTTTTCTAGTGCAGGATAGGCTTGCCGCCAGCGAATTATTACGCCAAATTGGGTTTGCGACGCAGTCGAGCGCGTTGCTGATTTCGCGGCCGTGAAAGGAAGCTTTGATGCCGACGCTGACGTTGCGGGTTTCGGACGAGCTGGCGTTGCAGTTCGCAGCCTTGGCGGCGACCGAAGGCGGCAAGTCGGCGCTGATCCGACGATTGCTCGAAGGCGCTGTCGGCGCTCCGGATTCAAAGCGCGCGCCGGTCGCGTTCGGCGCGCCGCAGAAGGTGACGGTGCGCTTCCGGGAAAGCGAGCTGCGTCAGCTTAGTGAGCTTGCGGCTGCGCGCGGGATGACGCGGACACAATGGATCACGTCGCTAGTGCGGTCGCGCCTGGGCGCGCCGGCGCAGCAGTCGCATGGCGAGCGCGAGGAGCTGCGGACGATAGCGCGTGAGCTGAACCGGATCGGCGGCAACATCAACCAGATCGCGCGAGCTGCGAACACGAGGGAGGTCGAGAAAGCGGGCAGCTCCAAGTCCGGGCTGGACGACGCCCGGTTTGCCCTCGAAGCGCTTCAGGGAGAATTGAAAGCCGTGATCGATCGGACCAGCACCTATTGGGAGGGCCGGTGATGAGCGGGAAGCGTGCTCAAGAGCTACTCGATGATCTGCCGCCGATCTCCTATGTCTGGCAGACACCGGTGCGTCGGCCGCGCGTATCCGAGGCGGATATTCCCGATCCAGTAGCGCCGCAGCGCGTTACACCGGCGATGCGAGCGCGGCTTGAGCGGATCGTCGGGCGTGCGCCGGAGGTGATGGTCAAGATCACTGGGCGCACCAAGGACGCTGGGCATCTCAAGTCGCATCTGGAATACATCATGCGCAATGGCGAGCTGACGGCGGAGACCGAGCAGGGCTCGCTCATGCAGGGCCGGGATGGGCTCAAGGACCTGCAGTCGCGTTGGACCGAAGATACCGCGCTCGACGACAAGCGGCGCCGCGACGGCACGGTGTCGGTCAACATAATCCTGTCGATGCCGCCCGGGACCGATCCGGTCGCTGTGAAAGATGCGGTACGAGCGTTCGCGATCGATACGTTCGGAGCCAACCACGACTACGTCTTCGTGCAGCATCTCGACGACAAGCACCCGCATGTGCATCTGACGGTTCGCTCGCAGGGCTATGATGGGAAACGCCTCAATCCACGAAAGGCTGATCTGGCCAACTGGCGCCAGCGATTTGCCGGCGAGCTTCGGTTGCGCGGCGTCGCGGCCGAGGCGACGCCGCGTCGGACGAGGGGAAAGGTGCGCAAGTACGACAAGGGGACGGTGGTGGCGCTGCGGCGTCGCGGCGTCGTTCCCGAAACGGACAAGGGTGCGCGGGACGATGTCGTTCGCGCCGCGAAGGCGGGAGTCGTCGGTGCGCGTCCTTGGGAGCAGAAAGCTCGGGAGCGGCAGGCCAAGATCCGGGCTCAGTATCTCGCTCATGCGAAGGAACTTGAGAAGACCGGAAAGGCAAGCGATCGGGACCTGGCGAAGAAGGTTCGGGAATTTGTTGCCAAGATGCCCGATCCGGAAACGCGGCGGGAGCAACTGGTGCGCGAGTTGGACGCAGCAGCGCGGCGGGCTCGGCGAGATCGCGAGCCCTCAAATCAAGCCGGTGAGCACGTCGCTGATAAAAGGCGGTGATCGCCATACCTTCGGATCGATGTGTCACCAAGCACTCAACAATGGCTGCGCTGTCATCCACCCCGCAAATGCCGTTCACTACCGGCGCCAACCTCGCTGGCTCAAACCTTCGCGCATCCACACAAAAGCCGTCGCCCACGTGTCATGATCTATCGGCTGCATTTTGCGGCTTGGTAGAACGCTTCGGTAAATCCGCTCTGCTAATTTCAGCGAATGCGAGTCGGAGCGACGCCTCATGGCCATAGTTGCCCAGGAATTTTTGACGTTCTCCGAAGCCAAGAGTGACGCGCTAAATGCCGGTCCCGCGGATGCGCTGGCCAAGTTGGTCGCCTGGATCGAGACCTATCTGATGACATCCAACGACGACCTGGGCCGGGCTGGGGCAGTCTGTCCTTTTACGCGACAGGCGGCCCGCATCGACACGGCGAGGATTGCTGTTTGCAGGGCCGAAGCGAGCGATGAGGCCGATGTGTACAAGCTGATACGCGCGAGTTTCAACATGCTGGACAACATCCCTGCGAAAGCCGGCATGGAACACTTTCGAACAATTGTTATCGGATTTCCGCATTGCGCCGAGGAAGAGGGCATATTGATGCTCAGGCGAGTGCAGGACGGCCATAAATTCTATTCGCTCGCTAGGAACCGGATGATAGGGCTGATGTACCCAGGTTCTGAGGCACCAGGACTGTGGAACCCGGCATTTAGGCCGCTGCGCGCGCCGCTTCCCATATTGGCGATCCGCCATATGGTGGAACAGGACGCGCCCTTCGCCGCGCGCCACTTGCTGCTGTTGGCACCCTATCTACTACGCTTTCCGCTAGCTGGAACAAAGCGGCTGTTCGCCCATTCGCGCGGTGGGCTCAAGCAATGACGCTGCTGGAGCGCAACGATCCTGCGCCGGCCGACGCTCCGCCGATGCGCTTGACGTCCCTAGTATCGGACCTCAAGGGTGTGAGCCTCGCAATCGTTGAAGGGCGGAAGGCTTTTCTTGAGCTGCGCGCCGAATGGGACGCATTGTTCGCACGAGCGGCCACGCCGCAACAGGTGTTTCAAAGCCATGTCGTGCTTCAGCACTGGATGGACCACTATCTAGACGAGCAGCACCGTCCGCTCATCGTCACCGCGCGCCGCGACGAACGGCTGAGTATGGTATGGCCGTTGGTTGCCCGGCGCCGGTTCGGCATCGGCATCGTCGGCCTCATGGGATGCCCGATAGCCCAATTCGGTGACATCATAGCCGAACCGGGGCCGGAGCTCCCGGCTATGGTCGCCGCCGGCCGAGCGGCACTGCAAGAGCATGGCGTCGATCTGTTCGAGATGCGCAAAGTCAGAGCTGATTCGACACTAGCGCGATCCGAAATACTTGCCCGCGCATGGAAAACCGACGAGCAGGAGGCAGTTTTCGCCGATCTCTTGAGGCGTGTCGGACCAGATAACGGGCCCAGCACTGCATATCCCGCCCGCGAGCGCTCCAACCACCGCCGCAGGCTTCGGCGGCTCTCTGAACGGGGGAGGGTAGTACTCGGCATGGTCGCGCCCGGCCCCGAGGCTAGAGATCTTGCTCTGGCGGCAGTCGCTATGAAGCGAGCGACGCTACGCCGCCATGATGTGATCGCACCCACGATCTCTGATCCACGGTTTGCAGCGTTCTTCGGCGAACTCGCCGCAGATGCTGCGGGTGCATCCCCGTTGCGGGTTGCGACGATCCACTGCGCCGACGAGACGGTTGGCATCGACCTCGCCCTCGACTGCAAGGGCGTGACGTTCGGCCATGTTATTGCGATCCACCCCGATTACGAGCGCGGAGGCGTTGGCGGATTACTAATTCATCACAGCTTCGCCAGCGCGTATGCCCGCGGCAGCGCGAAGTTCGATCTTCTTGCCCCAGCCGACCCCTATAAGCGCGATCATGCAGACGGAAGCGTGATCATCGATGACTATCTGTTGCCGCTGACGGAAAGAGGGCGCATCGCATCTCTATTCAGCCCGGGTTTCTGGCGCCCGTGGCTGAAAGCTGCGGTGCGAAGGTTACCGCCGCCCTTGACGCGTAAGCTGGCAAATTGGGCGAACAGCGACAAGAGCTAGGACGCGCCTGCTGACACGCTGGGCCTTGCGCCAGATCAGCTCCACTACCAGTCAATGGCTCGGCAAGCGTCGATCACTACCGAAACTGAATGTTACAAATTGTTACGGTCGGGAACGTCCGTCAGAGCAGTGCGTCTCCGTTGCATGGCCGGAGCACCTCCGTCCCTATCAGGAGGCTGTTCATGCATCACATCGACCCTGAAATGCAGCGCTGCATCGATGCTTGCCTACGGTGCTACCAAACCTGCCTCGGCATGATCACCGGCCATTGCCTCGAAGCCGGCGGCGAACACGCTCAACCTAGTCACATCAAGCTGATGCTCGCCTGTTCCGAGACATGCCGCGCCACTGCGCATGTCATCATCGTCGGCTCTCCCCATCACAAGCATCTTTGCGCCGAATGCGCCGATATCTGTGCGGACTGCGGCAGCGAATGCGAGCGCCTCGGCGATATGGACGCTTGCGTCCAGGCTTGCCGCGAATGTGCCGAAAGCTGCCGGAAGATGGCGGCGTAGCAAATTCACCGGCGCCGATGCGTGCGCCCGGCAAGTTCACATGAACGAAGGAACCAGAACCATGACACGTCTCAGCCTCATTGCGCTCTCATCCGCTCTCGCCATCTCTGCAGCCTCAGCCCAGCAGCCCGCGTCAAAGCCGGCGATGGACCCCGGCATGCACATGAAGATGATGATGCCGATGAACTCCGATTCGACGGCCACCAAGGGCTACAAGCAGTCGATGATGACGATGATGAGCGGAATGCCGGCCTACACGGGCGACCCCGATGTCGATTTTATGAAGCAGATGAAGGGCCATCATCAGGCGGCGATTGACATGGCCAAGGTCGAGCTGGCGAACGGCAAGGACGCCGAGGCCAAGAAGCTGGCGCAGGAGATCGTCACCGCTCAGGAGAAAGAGATCGCCACGATCGACGCATGGCTGAAGACCAAGGGGAAGTAGCGTCGCGCTTATTGGACAGTCGATCAAAGCCACGATGAGGGAGTTGGGGATATGGAGCATCACGGTGACATGAAGCAAGGCCACTACCGCGGCCTCGCAGTCGAGATCGTCCTCGATTTCATTGTGATGTACTTCGTCATGTACACGATGATCGCGACGGTTGCCCATTTCCGTTTCAATCTGAACAACGTCTACATGACCCTCATGATGGTCGCGCCGATGACGGTGATCATGCTGGTCTCGATGCGCTCGATGTTCCCGTCGCGGCGCATCAACCTGGCGGTCGGCGCGGCCGCCATCTTGGTGTTCGCACTCAGCTTCGTCGGCATGCGCACGCAGGCCGGCATCGGAAACGCCGAGTTCCTTCGGGCCATGATCCCGCATCATTCGGGCGCCATCCTGATGTGCGAGCAGGCGACGCTCACGGATCCGGAGATCAAGGCGCTGTGCGGCGACATCGTCGCCAGCCAGCGCAAGGAGATCGCCCAGATGGAAGCCCTTCTGGCCCGGCAGTGAACGACTTGCTCGAAAGCACTGGAGACGTAGCGGTGACGACCAGTGAAGCGCGTCAGGCCACCATCTACCGGATGGTGATGCCGGAGCATGAATGCCCGTTCGGGCTGAAAGCGCGGGACCTGCTGAGCCGCCGCGGCTACACCGTCGAAGATCGCTGGCTGACCTCGAGGGCTGAGACCGACGCCTTCAAGTCCGAGCACGACGTCAAGACCACGCCGCAGACCTTCATCGACGGACAACGCGTCGGCGGCTACGACGATCTGCGTCGCTTCTTTGGGCTGAGCGTCGCCGATCCCGGGGCGACCAGCTATACGCCCGTTATCTGGGTCTTTGCCGTCGCGGCACTGATGGCGCTCGCGGCCAACTGGGCTAGCTCGGGTCGTCTTCTCGATTTGCACTCGCTGGAGTGGTTCATCGCTTTCAGCATGTGCATCCTGGCGCTGCTCAAGCTTCAGGACGTCGAGAGCTTCTCGACCATGTTCCTCGGCTACGACCTTCTGGCGCGGCGCTGGGTGCCTTACTCCTATGTCTATCCGTATGCCGAGCTGATGGCTGGTGTGCTGATGATCGCCGGAGCCCTGACCTGGCTCTCCGTTCCGGTCGCGGCCTTCATCGGCACCATCGGCGCTGCGTCGGTGGTCAAGGCCGTCTACATCGACCGTCGCCAGATCAAGTGCGCGTGCGTCGGGGGCAGCAGCAGGGTTCCACTCGGCTTCGTGTCGTTGACCGAGAATCTCATGATGGTCGCCATGGCAGCCTGGATGAGCTTCGGCATGCGCTAGATTTTCATCTATTTGTTAAAATAATAAATACTAGTATTGCTAACGACATAAACAAGATAAGTTTCTTGAAACTTGTTAGAGACCCCCTCAGAATCGTCTTGTTGACCTTCCGCTTTCGCGGACTTTTTTGCGCGCCGACCGGCATTGAAAGTCGATGAAGTTTCTTGCTCATCTGTTTATAACCCCGATCAGATCACGAAGATGACGCTAGGCCTGACCGACCGGTGGTGGTGCCAACAAAACTCCGTGCCCGATCGCAGCAGTCGCCGGCGAAGAACGCAGCGGGATCAGCGGTCTCGACGATCTTCCCTTGGTCCATGAACACGATCCGGTCCGCAACGGCCTTGGCGAAGCCCATCTCGTGGGTCACGCAGATCATCGTCGTCCCGGCTTCCGCCAAGGCCGTCATGACATCGAGAACCTCCTTGACCATTTCGGGGTCCAAGGCCGAGGTCGGCTCGTCGAACAGCATCAGTTTGGGGTTCATGGCCAATGCGCGCGCGATCGCGGCCCGCTGCTGCTGGCCGCCCGAGAGCTGCGACGGCATCTTGCGCGCCTGATCCTCCATCCGGACCTGGGAGAGCAGCATCATCGCCGCGCTCTCGGCATCGGGCCGCGGCAACCGGAGCAGCTTGCGCGGGCCGAGCGTGATGTTGTCGAGGACGCTGAGATGCGGAAAGAGGTTGAACGACTGGAACACCATCCCGATCGCGCGCCTCGCCCCGAAGACGCTGTCGCAATCGGCGTTGATGGCCTCCCCCTCCAATCGGATCAGGCCACTCTGGTAGCGTTCAAGGGCATTGATGCATCGGACCATCGTCGACTTGCCCGAACCGGACGGACCGCAGACCACGATGCGCTCTCCGACCCCGACGGTCAGATCGACGTCGCGCAGAGCTTGCATAGCGCCGAACCATTTGTTCAGCCCGGAGACCTCGAGAAGCGGGCGGCTGGACGATGACATCATTGCCGTTCCGCCGCCTTGAGCTCGCGTTCGAGGCTCTGACTGTAGCGCGACATGGCGAAACAGAGCCCCCAGAAGACCAGCCCGACGAAGACGTAGCCCTCCGCGTGGAGCCCCAGCCAGTCGGGATCGGCGGCGCCGGCAGCGACGATGTTCAGGACCTCGAAGAGCCCCAGAATCACGACCAACGTCGTGTTCTTCACCAGCGCGATAGCGTTGTTGACGACGCCGGGAACCACGACGCGCAACATCTGCGGCAGCGTGACGTAGATCGCGGTCCGCCAGTAGCCGAACCCGATCGCGGCGGCCGCTTCGGCCTGACCCTTCGGGATCGCTTGGAAGCCTCCTCGGAACACTTCCGCGAGATAGGCGCTTTCGAACAGGATGATGCCGGTGACCGCGAGCGCGAGGGGATCGAACTCGGAGCCAACCGGAAAGGCGTAAGGTAGAAGGATCCGCGCCATGAACAGCACGGCGATGAGCGGCAGTCCGCGGCAGATCTCGATGTAGGCGATGCTCGCCCAGCGAAACAGCGGCATTTCGCTCTGCCGACCCAGCGCCAGCACGATCGCGATTGGGAACGACACGACGATTCCGGCGACGCCGAGAAGAAGCGTTAGCGAAAGCCCGCCCCATTTATCGGTCGTCACGCGCGACAGCCCCGCCACGCCGCCGTGGAGCAGGACATAGCCGAGGATGGGGAACACAAGGAGGAGAAAGAAGGCAACGACCCGCTTGCCTGGGGTGTCGCGCCGCAGCAGCAAGAAGACCGATACTGCGAAGATCAAAAATACGGCGTTCACGCGCCAGCGTTCCGGCTGAGGGTAGAAGCCATAGAGGAACTGGCCGCCACGGTTGACGATGAAGGCCCAGCAGGCGGCATCCGGCCGGCAGGCGGCGCGGTTCTCGCCGATCCAGACCGCGTCGATGAACGCCCATGGGACGATCGCCCAGATCAGCGCGACAGCGGCTGCGGCGATCGTCGATGTCAGCAGCACGTCGATCGGCCGAGCGAACAGATTGGCGCGCGCCCAGGCGAGTTGGCTTCTCAGGGAAGCAGAAGCCGGGCTCTGCTCGACGCGGCTTGAGTTCACCAGCGCAGTCATCGCTCAACGAGCCTCAGGCGGCGGGACTGCAAGTTGCTAAGTCCCGTGATGGCCAGACTGAGCACGAGGTATACGGCCATTGTCATCGCCATGATCTCGATCGCCCGGCCGGTCTGGTTGAGGCTCGTGCCAACGAAGACGTTGACGAGGTCCGGATAGCCGATGACGGTCGCCAGCGACGACGCCTTAACGAGATGCAGATACTGGTTCGTCAGCGGTGGGACGAGCACGCGCATCGCCTGTGGGATGATCACCAGCTTCAAAATCCTGCCGCGGTCGAGCCCCAGCGCCGCGGCCGCTTCGCGCTGGCCCTTGCCGATGGCCTCGATCGAGCCGCGCACCAGTTCCGCAATGAAGGAGGCGTTGTAGACGGCCAGCGCCACGACCAGCGCCGCTAGCTCTGGCGACAACGCCATGCCGCCGGAAAAGTTGAACCCCTGCAGCGCCGGCCAGCTCACGCGGAGTTGGCCCCATCCAGCGACAAGGAGCAGTGCGCCGGCCAAGATAAAGACGATCGGGATCACCACACGCGTCGGCTGTCCGGTCTCCTCGCGCCGGCGTCGGGCGCGGCGAAGGATGCCTGCGATCGCGGCAACCGCTCCGCCTACCAACAGCGCGAACGTCTCCCAACCCAGGCTCGTTTCCAGCGACGGGACAAAGATGCCGCGGTTGCTCAAGAAGACGGCGTCGAGCAGGTTGACGGCTTGCCGGGAGGGCGGCAGCGACCTGATCACGACGTTGTACCAGATCAGGACATGCAGAAGGAGGGGCAGGTTGCGGACCGTCTCGACATAGACAAGCGCAGCCTTCGCCACCGCCCAGTTCGGCGAGAGGCGCGCGATGCCGATCGCGAAGCCAAGAAGCGTCGCCGCGATGATGCCGAGCAAGGCAACGAGGAGCGTGTTCGACAGGCCGACGAGGAAAACCCGCAAATAGGTATCGGTTTCCGCATAGGGGATGATGCTGAAGGAGATGCCGAAGCCGGCTTCCTGTCGCAGGAAGGCGAAGCCGAGCGCGAGCTTGCGCACGGCAAGGTTGGCCTCGACATTGCGCCAGGCGAGCCATAGCAAGGCGCAAAGCACGAGCAGAAACGCCGCTTGGTAGAGGATATGGCGGCGCTGTCGCCCTGTCAGCTTTCGACCGAGCGTTACCGGCCGTGCCGCGATCTGTGGCGCACTCAACCCGGTCGATGTCATGACCGCAGCTCCAGGAGGCGGTGCGGCGGGGTGAGCCGCCGCACCTCGTTCACCGGAAAGGCGGGCTGTAGAGCAGCCCGCCCTTGCTCCACAGCGAGTTTAGGCCGCGATCGAGCTTGATCGGGCTGCCCGAACCGAGGTTGCTCTCGTAGAGCTCGCCATAATTGCCCGTTGCCGCGATGACTTTTACGGCCCAGTCCTGCTCCATCCCGAGCATCTTGCCGAACTCGCCCGTCTTGCCGAGCATGCGCTGGACTTCCGGGTTGGTCGAACTGGCCGCCTGTTCGGCGACATTCGCCTTCGTCACGCCGAATTCCTCGGCGGCGATGATGATGTTGAGGGTCCAGGCCACGATATCGCGGAATCGGGCGTCATCCTGACGAAGCGTCGGCCCGAGCGGCTCCTTGGAGAAGACGTCCGGCAGGATCACCCAGTCGTCGGGGTTCTTCATCGCCGTTCGGCTCGCCGCCAGGCCGCCGCGCTCGTTTGAGTAGGCGTCGCACCGGCCCGACTCCAGGCTCTGCTGGTTCTGCTCTCGGGTCGATCCGGTGATGACGGTGTATTTCATGCCGTTGGAGCGGAAATAGTCGGCGAGGTTCAGCTCCGACGTGGTGCCGGCCGAGACGCAGATCGACGCGCCGTTCAGGTCCTTGCCGCTCTTGGCGCCGAGCTTCTTCGCGACCATAAAGCCTTGACCATCATACATGTAGACGCCGCCCCAATCGAGGTTGAGCGAGGCGTCGCGCGAGTAGCTCCATGTCGCCGTGCGCGCCAGGATGTCGGCGGCGCCGGACTGCAGCGTCGTGAAGGCGACCCGGAACTCGAGTGGGACGAACTTCACCTTACTGGCGTCACCGAGGATCGCAGCGGCCAAACCCCGGCAGAACTCAACCTCCATCCCCTTCCAGTTGCCTTGGTTGTCCAGTGTTGACATGCCTGTCGAGACGCCTGTCGAGACGCCGCAGAGCAGTTCGCCTCGGGTCCTGATGGCCTTGACGGTATCGCCCTCGGCGGCTTCCGCCGGGAGGGCGGCCGCGCCCGCAAGAGCAAGCGCGGCCAGAATGATGCTCTTCATGACAATCCCCTCTGTTGCGGGACGAGCGGCTTGCGTAGGTCAGACGACCTCGTGCCGCTTTCTGCCCCCGGATTTCGCTCAGGCTGCGACGGGCGCGGCGCTTGGCGTGTAGCCAGCGCCGGTCACGATCGCCTTGATGGCGGCATAGTCGCCGAAGCCCGTCACGTTCACGAGCTTGGAGGCCGGATCGGCATCGACGGTGGTGCCAGGCAGGGTCGTCTCGATCGCCTTCTTGATCGTGCCGGCACAGTGGCCGCAGGTCATGTCATCAACGCGGAAATTGAGTCCACCCGGCGATGGGGTCGCGACGGTTTCGGATGTGGAATTGGAATGTTGCTGGCACGAGCACATGGCTGAAGCCTCCTGTTGATGTGCGGGTGAGAAGGAGGCTGCGGCTTTCCACAGTGGTAAGGTCAAGAGGCTTTTTTCGCTGTCTCGACGCGTCCGAAGAATTTTTCTGCGAACGCTCCAATAGCGCTTGACCTTACCATTATGGGAAGCACCATATCCCTTGCCATCACAGTTCGGAGACACGTCATGTCGACTGCAACGATGGCCAGAAACCCGGCCTCACACGGCATTCAATTGGATTTTCCTGTCGAGGGAATGAGCTGCGCCTCATGCGTCGGCCGCGTGGAGCGGGCGATCGCAGGGGTCGAGGGCGTCGGTGGCGTCTCGGTGAACCTGGCGACGCAGCGGGCGCACGTCGCCCTCTCGTCCGGCAGGGTCGAGACGGCGGCCATTGACGCGGCCATCCGCAAGGTGGGCTACGAGCCGAGGGAGAGCGTCGTCGAGTTGAGTGTCTCCGGCATGACCTGCGCCTCCTGCGTCGGGCGAGTCGAGCGTGCGCTCAAGGCGGTGCCAGGCGTCCTCGACGCAGCCGTCAATCTGGCGACCTCGCGTGCATCCGTGCGCGTGCTGGGCGGGCCGGAGATGGCGCCCTCGCTCGTCGAGGCAGTCTCCGCCGCCGGCTACGAGGCCGAACCGATCCGGAATGCGGTCGATACCGCCGACCGCGAACGTCAGGCCCGGGAAACCGAACTCTCGGGGTTGCGCCGTGACGTCGTCCTGGCGGCGCTCGCCACCCTGCCGCTGCTCGTCTTCGAGATGGGCATGCACATGTCCGAGACGCTGCACCATTTTCTTGCCGGCCGGATCGGCGAGTTCAACATCAAGGTGCTGTCGTTCCTGCTCGCCGGCTTCGTGATGGCGGTGCCCGGCCAGCGCTTCATCCGCAAGGGGTGGCCGGCGCTGCTGCGTGGCGCTCCGGACATGAACTCGCTGGTGGCGCTCGGCACGACCGCGGCCTTCCTCTATTCGAGCGTCGCGACCTTCATGCCCGGCCTGTTGCCGGACGGGACCGAATACACCTATTTCGAGGCGAGCGCGGTGATCGTGACCCTGATCCTGATCGGGCGCTGGATCGAGGCGCGCGCCA
>LSIB01000033.1 GCA_001556025.1 Rhizobiales bacterium CCH3-A5 | reverse complement strand
GAACAGTGGCCGGTTAATTATTGGATTACCCGGCCGGTCGCGTCGGAATCTGCAGATATCCCGGACTACAAAGTCCGCACCCCCCTTCAGGCCGCGGTCATGATCCTCAAGCGGCACAGGGACCACACCTTTGAGGGTCGCAAAGAAGACCGGCCGATCTCCGTCATCATCACCACGCTCGCCGCGCATTCCTACAATGGCGAAGAGACGATCGGCGAAGCGCTGGCGGTCATTCTCGCAGGCATGGACAAGCACATCCTGTGGCACGACAACCGGTACTGGATCCCGAACCCGACCGATCCACTCGAAAACTTCGCCGACAAATGGGCGGAACATCCTGAGCGGGCGACCGCCTTTGCCGAGTGGCTGCAGAAGGCCAGGACGGAATTCGCCGAGGCAGCCCGTTCGAGCGACAGGACGGTGATCACCGAGACGGTCGGTCGCGGCGTCGGCGGTCCGCTTGCCGATCGCGCGGCACGCCGCCGCCAGCCGCCGACGCGATCCCCGCTGCTGAAAACCGCATCGGTGGCGCCGGCCAGCGCAGGTCTCTCCTTTCCGGACAGAAGCCGAGTTCCGACCAAGCCCCAGGGGTTCGGCGGCGCGGAATGATCTGGTGGCTCGAAACCCCGGCAAGGGCGCGAGCCGAGCGCCAGAGCGTCGCTGATCTCGCCGAGCGCGTGAACTGGCTTAGAGGCGTGCGCTGGTATCTTTCGGAGGGTGCCGCGTTCGCCGTCGACTTCGAGATCGAACACAACGGTGACAGCATTCCGCTCACAATGACTTATGCGGAATTCCACCCCAATGCCCCGCCCATCGTCGTTCCCCGAGACGGCAGCCGCCTCTCGATCCATCAGTACGGCGCCGGCGGAAATCTTTGCCTCGAATATCGCGCCGACAATTGGGAGACGACGATCACCGGGGCGATGATGATCGAAAGCGCACGTCGGCTGATCGCCGGCGAGCGCGATGTCGACGGTCCCGAACTGCCATCTGCGCACGCTGTTTCGCTCGGCCAAAGCGTCCGCGGCTCATACTTCCGCTTCCTGCTGACGCTACCGATCGAAGAGCGCGTGAAGGCGATCGAAGCCGGTCAGTCGATCGAGATCGGCATTGCCGAAAAGCATCACGCGGAAACCTTCACCGTGACGATCGCCGAGATCGATGGCGTCGCAGATGCGCGCGCCTGGCCAGCGGGCATCCGTGAGACGACGAAACGAGGCCATGCCATTCGACTGCCGCAGGCGGCCGCCATGCCGGCCGCGACACAGGTGAGCATCGCAGAGCTGCTCGGTGGTCTCGGATTGGAAACGCTCCGCGAGCAGGCGCTCGCCGATAGCGGCGAGATGGACCTGGTGCTGGCGTCCGACACCGAGATCGCACATTTCTACGCCTATGACGGCAGCCAGAAGCGCTACTTCGGTCGCTCTCGGATTCTGAAGGTCGCCGCCGGCAGCCGGCTCCCGGACGATTATGCCGTCCTTTCCGAAAAGAGCGTCGGCATCGTGGGGTGCGGCTCGCTTGGCTCCAAACTCGCCGCGATGCTGGCGCGCGCAGGGGTGCGCAAGTTTACTCTCGTTGATGACGACGTCATGTTCGCCGCAAACCTCGTGCGAAACGAGCTCGGCGCCGGGGCCGCCGGCGTTCACAAGGTCGACGCAGTCCGCAGCCGCCTCATCGAGATTGCAGGAACAATCGACGTTAAAGTGCGACGCGTCGCGCTGGGCGGCCAGGAAAGCGCCGATTCGACTGACTCGGTGATGTCGGCGTTGCGCGCCTGTGACGTCATCATCGACGCGACCGCCGACGCCCATTGCTTCAACTTCTGCGCTGCGGTCGCGAAGGAAAGCTTGAAACCGTTCGTCTGGGGCGAGGTCTTTGCCGGTGGCATCGGCGGCCTCGTGGCGCGCGTTCGGTCAGGCCATGAGCCGGAACCGCAGGCGGCTCGCAATCAGATCAACGCCTGGTGCAACGGCCACGGCGTACCCGCCCCGCTCGCCAGCTTCTCGGCCCCATACGCGGCGCCGACGGCGACCGGCGGCCCACTTGTGGCCGACGATGCGGAAGTGGCCATCATCGCAGGCCATTTGGCACGCTTAGCGACCGACGTGCTCACGCGTCCAGAGGTCAGCGCTTTTCCCGCGCCGGCCTATGCGATCGGCCTACGCGCAGCCTGGATTTTCTCCCAGCCGTTCGAGACGTGGCCGATCGAACTGACCGGCTCGGATCCCTGGAAGGTCGAACAGGACCCCGCCTCTGTCGCAGAGAGCCTTGCCCTGCTGCGCGAACTCATACCCACGGCGTTCGATGGTCACGATCAGTCTTCCAAGTAACCAGCGGGCTCGGCTTCGCAAATGTCTGAGACGCGCCGGCCGGCGCGAGATCGGCGGCATCCTCATGGGTGAGCAAGTCGCACCGGATCATTTTCGAATCGTCGACTTCTCCGTCGACGACAAGACCGGAACGCCTGCTCATTTCGTCCGCAGCCCTGAACATCATGCGGAAGCTCTCGAAGGCTTCTTTAGCAGGACCGGCTCCGATTTCAAACGCTTCAACTATCTCGGCGAGTGGCACTCCCATCCCAGCTTTCCGGTTCGGCCGAGCCAAGAGGACATCTCGTCGATGCAGAGCCTCGTCAACGGCGAGCGGGACATCGATTTTTCAGCGCTCATGATCGTCAGGTTGCGGTGCTTTTTCCTCGTCGAGGCCGCTGCCTACATGTTCGTCCGACGCGCCGCGCCCGGCCAGGTCTCGCTCACTAGCTGATCTATCTCCCGAACAGTGCTCGCCGACCAGTCTAGATGTGCCCTCTTAGCGCCATCTCGTTGGCGGCATTGAGCAACCAACTCCGCAGATATTCTACCCGCAGCACGACGATGCCAGTGTCGCCCGACCGCCATCGGCAGACGACGCCGGTGACTCGTGCCTCTTCCGGCGTCCACGGCTTGCCGGCCAGCAGGCATTCGACATACCGCGTATTCCAGACGGTGGATCCGCTGAACCCTGGCGGAAGCGGAAGATGGCAGACGCCGTCAAGCATCTCTGCTTTTTCCGGCGTGTGATGCAGCGCGAAGAAGAACCGCTCATCCGTAAGCGGTGCTCTGAGAGCACCTTTCAGCTGGTGAGCTGAGGGGCGATGTTGGA
>LSIB01000032.1 GCA_001556025.1 Rhizobiales bacterium CCH3-A5 | reverse complement strand
CCGTTTGGAAGCCGATCACCGAGAAAGATGGCAACCTTTTGCACGCCGATTCACACACAGTATCCTGCGCCCGACATCAAACATCTGATCGACCGGCTGCACACGCGCGACGCGCTGCGCTTCGAGGATCTGGAACTGTCGGGAATGATCGAGCTGTTCCCCGGCTGCTATCTGGAGGCGGCCGGCGCGCATACCGAAGGCTCGATGAACGTGCATGTCGACACGGCGGAAGGCCGGGCGATCATCTGCGGCGACGTGATCTACGACTTCAACGACCAGATCGTGACGCCCTTCCACGAGATCAGCTTCAACGAGCCGCGCACCACCGGCAATCACGGCGTCTCGAAGCGCCATGAAAAGGCGGCGATCAAGAAGCTGCTTTCGGCGGGCGCGTTCCTGCTGCCGGTCCACGACAAGCCGGCCAAGATCGCCCATGGCCAGGTCGTAGGCCGGATGGACATGGCGGTGCCGGGCCCGGTGGTGCAGTCGCTGCCGGCGCGCAACTGGTTCGCGGCGTGAGGGTTCGTCGATGACCACTCATGTCGCCATCCGTCCTGCGTTCGAGGAGTGCGTCGATCTCTGGGCGCCGGTGCGCCAGCTCGGCTCGGGCTTCGAGTTCTGCGAGGGCCCGGTCTGGCATCCGCGCGAACAGCATCTGCTGTTTTCCGACATGCCCGGCGACGTCCGCCGCCGCTGGGACAAGGGTGGCGTGCGGGAGGTCAAGCGGCCGGCCAACAAATGCAACGGCATGACCTATGACGCGGACCTCAACCTGATCGTCTGCGAGCATGCCACCTCGTCGCTCATCCGCGAACGGCCCGACGGGCGGCGCGAGGTGCTGGCCTCGCATTTCGAGGGCATGGAACTCAACAGCCCCAACGACGTGGTGGTGAAGTCCGACGGATCGATCTACTTCTCCGATCCCTGGTATGGCCGCATGCCGGTCTTCGGCGTCGAGCGGCCGCGCCAGCTCGGCTTCCAGGGCGTCTATCGCATTCCACCGGGCGGCGGCGAGCCGCAGCTTCTGGTCGATCGCTATCTCTTCGACCAGCCCAACGGCCTGTGCTTCTGCCCGACGGAGGACCGGCTCTTCGTCAACGACACGGTGCAGCACAACATCCGCGTCTTCCCGATCCTGCCCGACGGGCGGTTGGGGCCCGGGCGCATCTTCGCCTCGGGCATCGTCGGGTCCGAGCCCGGCGTGCCCGACGGGATGAAATGCGACGCACAGGGCAATGTCTGGGTCTGCGGGCCCGGCGGCGTCTGGGTCTATACGATCAAGGGCGAGCTGATCGGCAAATTGCGCGTGCCGGAACTCGTCGGCAACCTGACCTGGGGCGGGCCGGACTGGCGCACGCTGTTCCTCACCGCGACGCATTCGCTCTATGCGGTGGAGACCAGGATCGGCCCACGCCGCGAACCCTATATGAACGCTGGCGGCGGCGAGCGCGGCCGGAGCGACGCGGCCCCACGGCCGGTCTCTGACGTCAGGCCCGCCGCGACGGTTGCGGCCAGCGGCGCAAACAAGGCGGCGAGCGGCTACCGGCTCGATCCCGCGCGCTGCGCGCTGATCGTTCAGGATATGCAGAACGACGTCGTGATGGATGGCGGGGCCTTCGCCTCGTCGGGCTCGCCGGAGCACTGCCGGCAGCAGAACGCCATCGCCAACGCCGCGCGGCTTGGGCAGGCCGCGCGGTCGCGCGGCATTCCGGTGATCCATGTCTGGTTCGTGGTCGAGCCCGGCGCACCCGGCGTCACCATGAACGCGCCGCTGTTCGAGGGTCTGGCCGACGCCAAGGCGATGGTGCGCGGCACATGGGGCTGCGCGCCCGTGCCGGGGCTGGAGGCGCAAGGCGGCGACCATGTCGTCGAGAAGAGCCGCATGAGCGCCTGGGAGGGCACAAGGCTGGAGACGGTGCTGAAGGCGCTGGGGCGCGACGTCGTCATCGTCACGGGGGCCTGGACCAACATGTCGATCGAGCACACGGCGCGCACGGGCGCGGACAAGGGCTATTTCATGCTCGTGCCGGAGGACGCCTGCTCGACGATGAACGCCGAATGGCACGCGGCCTCGGTCAACTATGCGCTGCAGAATGTCTGCGTCGTCACGGATGTCGATGCGGTGATCGCCGCCATCAATTGATCCGAGGGCGACCGGGGAGAGTTAAGGCTTAGCAGAGGACTTGCATGTCAGTCTTTGCCGAGCCATCTCCGGACGCTCATGAACTCGCACGCCGATACGCATGCCGCCAGCCCCGTCGCCGCGCCGCCGCTCCGGCCGGAGGCGTTCGCGCATGTCGATCACTGGGTCTTCGACCTCGACAACACGCTCTATTCGCATGAGAGCCGGGTCTGGCCGCAGGTCAACGAGCGCATCACGCTGTTCCTGCAGGAGCTCTTCGGCCTCGACGGACTCTCGTCCTATGCGCTGCGGCAATACTACTACCATCGCTACGGCACGACGCTGAACGGGCTGATGACCGAGTACCGGATCGACCCCGACGTCTTCCTCGACTTCGCCCATGACATCGATCTGTCGCTGCTGGAGCCGGACCCGGCGCTGGGCGAGGCGATCGCCGCCCTGCCCGGCCGCAAGCTGATCCTGACCAACGGGTCGGTCGGTCATGCCCGCAATGTCGCCGGCAAGCTCGGCATCCTGCATCATTTCGAGGACATCTTCGACATCGTCCATGCCGGCTTCGTGCCCAAGCCCGAGCGCGCAACCTATGAGAATTTCCTGGCCAAGCATGGCGTCGACCCCGGCCGGGCGGCGATGTTCGAGGACATCGAAAAGAACCTGATCGCGCCGAGCGCGCTCGGCATGAAGACGGTGCTGATCATCCCCAAAACGCCCGACCCGTTTCGCGAAGCCTGGGAGCAGGCCGCGATCGAGGCCGGCCATGTGCACTACGTCACCAACGATCTTGCGGGGTTCCTCGCGCCGCTTGGGAGCGAGCGGTCACCGCGCTGAGTTTCTTCGAAAGGAAATTCGTTCGTCTTTACGAACGAATGCGAAACTGATAATCCCTCTATCCGTTATATCGAACGATCGGAATGGGTAATGTCGGTGTCGAAGGACGAGATGGCGCGGCTGCGCCCCGAGACGCGGCTTGTTCACGCCGGCACGCTGCGCTCGCAGTTCGGCGAGACCTCCGAGGCGCTATTCCTGACGCAGGGCCATGTCTACGACAGCGCCGAACAATGCGAAGCGCGCTTCCTCAACAAGGATCCGGGCTTCCAGTACGCCCGCTTCTCGAACCCGACCGTTGCCATGCTGGAGGCTCGCATGGCGGCCTTCGAGGGCGCGGAGGCCTGCCGCGCCACCGCGACCGGTATGGCTGCCGTCACCGCGGCGCTGATGGGGCTGACGCGCGCGGGCGACCATGTCGTGGCGGCCCAGGCGCTGTTCGGCTCCTGCCGCTATGTCGTCGAGGAGCATCTGCCGCGCTACGGCGTCGAGTCGACTCTGGTCGATGGGACCGACATCGCGGCCTGGCGCGCGGCGGTGCGCCCCAATACCAAGGTTTTCTTCCTCGAGAGCCCGGCCAATCCGACGCTGGAGGTGATCGACATCGCGGCCGTTGCCGCGCTGGCCAAAGAGATTGGCGCGACGCTTGTGGTCGACAATGTCTTCGCCACGCCGATGTTCCAGCGTCCGCTCGAACTGGGCGCCGATTGCGTCGTCTATTCCGCGACCAAGCACATCGACGGGCAGGGGCGATGTCTGGGCGGGCTGATCCTCGGCTCGGAAGAGTTCATCGCAACGCATATCCAGACCTATCTGCGCCAGACCGGGCCGGCGATGTCACCCTTCAACGCCTGGGTGATGCTGAAGGCGCTTGAGACGCTGCCGCTTCGGGTCGGGCGGCAGGCGCAAAGCGCGGCCATCGTCGCCGACTGGCTCTGCCGGGAGCCGGGCCTGCCGAAGGTCGTTTTTCCGGGCCGGGCCGACCATCCGCAGGCCGAAATCATCGCGCGGCAGATGAGCGGACCGTCCACGCTGATCGCCTTCGAAGTCGCTGGCGGGAAGGAGGCCGTCTTCCGCGTGCTCAACGCCTGCAGGCTGATCCGGATCTCCAACAATCTCGGCGACGCCAAGAGCCTGATCGTCCACCCGGCGACGACGACGCATCAGCGCTTTTCTCCCGAAGTGCGTGCCAGCATGGGCGTCGGCGACGGGCTCGTCCGGCTGTCGATCGGGCTGGAGCACCCCGACGACCTGATCGCCGATCTGGCGCAGGCGCTGGCCGCGGCTTGATCCTACCCGTCATGCTCGCCCTTGTGGCGAGCATCGACCTCTTGGGCGTAGAGCCCGACGAACGAAGACGTGGATGGTCGGCAAAAGCCGTTTGGACTAAGCCGCGAGCTTCAGTCCCACCTGTCCCCAGATCGCCGTCAGCGCACCGACCAGATGGTCGATGTCGGCGTCGGTATGCAGCGGGCCGGGCGTGATGCGCAAGCGCTCCGTACCGCGCGGCACGGTCGGATAGTTGATCGGCTGGACATAGATGTCGAAGCGCTCCAGCAACTCGTCGCTGATGCGCTTGCACAGCACCGGATCGCCGACCATCACCGGCACGATATGGCTGGGATTGGGCAGATGCGGGATGCCGATGGCATCGAGCCGCGCCCTGACCGCCGCGACGCGGGCCTGCTGTCCGGCGCGCTCCGACTGGCTGGTCTTCAGATGGCGGATCGAGGCGAGCGCGCCCGCCGCCAGAGCCGGCGGCAGCGAGGTCGAGAAGATGAAGCCGGAGGCGAAGCTGCGGATGAAGTCGCAGGTCGCGGCGGAGGCCGCGATGTAGCCGCCCATGATGCCGAAACCCTTGGCGAGCGTGCCCTCGATCACGTTGATGCGGTGGGCGACGCCGTCGCGTTCGGTGACGCCGCCGCCGCGATCGCCATAGAGGCCGACGGCATGGACCTCGTCGATATAGGTCATCGCGCCGAACTCGTCGGCGAGATCGCAGAATTCGGCGATCGGGGCGATGTCCCCATCCATCGAATAGACCGACTCGAAGGCGATCAGCTTGGGCCGGCGCGGGTCGATCGCCTGCAGCTTGCGGCGCAGATCGTCGGGGTCGTTGTGCTGGAAGACGACCTTGTCGGCTCTGCTGTGGCGGATGCCCTCGATCATCGAGGCGTGGTTCAGCCCGTCCGTGAGCACCACGCAGCCGGGGATGCGCGCGGCGAAGGTCGAGAGCGAAGCCCAGTTCGACATGTAGCCGGAGTTGAACAGCAGGGCCGATTCCTTGCCGTGCAGATCGGCGAGTTCCTGCTCCAGCAGCACATGGTAGTGGTTCGTGCCGCCGATGTTGCGGGTGCCGCCGGCGCCGGCGCCACAGCCGTCGAGGGCTGCATGCATTGCGGCGAGCACGTCGGGGTGCTGCCCCATGCCGAGATAGTCGTTGGAGCACCAGACGGTGACCTCGCGCGGGCCGCTCTCGCCATGGAACGTCGCGCGCGGGAACTGCCCGGCCTTGCGCTCGAGATCGGCGAAGACGCGATAGCGGCCTTCCTTGTGCAGACCGTCGAGTTCCCGGCGGAAGAAGTTCTCAAAGTCCATCGGCAGCCTCCTTGCGGATCTCGTCAGTCCTACGCAACCAAAGACGAAGGTGAAATGGCACGCGGTGTCGCGGGTTCGGGCACGATACGGACAGGCGGCGAGGCCGTCCGCGGCGCGGATTGCGGTGCAGCGCGGTCATGCGAGCGCAGGCCCCATGACCACAAATCGGCGACCGGCAGCGGCACCACGAGGAACCAGTGCTCGATGACGCCGAGCGCAGCCAGCGTCGCAACCAGCACGAAACCCGTCGCGAGCGCCGGATCGGCCAGGACCGCCTTGTGGACGAGCCAGGCGGTCAGCAGCGTCGCCAGCGTCACGGAAAACGGGAAGAGCAGGTTCATCGGCTTCTGCCGGAAATAGCTCTTCAGATAGCCAAGGTGCGCGGGCAGGAATTCGACCGTGGTGTTGGGCACCCCGAGATAGATGTTGAGCTTGGTCGAGAGCCGCATCGCGAAGAGCAGGGCGAAGGTCATCAGGCCGAAGGGATTGGCCCCGCCCCAGGTCAGCGCGGCGACGAGCAGCAGGCAGGCCAGCAGCGCCAGCTCGTGATGCAGGATCGCGCGCGTCGCGTAGGCAAAGCGGGCGAAGCCCGTGGCGCCTTGCGGGCAGGGCTCGCGGCGCGGGCCGGTGAGATAGCCGAACAGGAAGGCCATCTCGTTCCAGCCCCAGAGCAGAACGGCGCAGAGCACGGCGAGATAGGCGCCCGACGCGCCGGTCTGCTCGGCGGTCGCCGCAAGACCCCAGAGCGCCGCGACCGCGATCAGCGAGGCGGTTCCAAAGCTCCAGCGAAAGGTCCGCCGCGGCAGACCGTCGAGATACAGGATCGCCCCGGTGGAAAACCACCAGGCGAACAGTGTCGCGACGATCGGCAGGCCATAGGCGGTCAAGGCGCTGATCCCTTTCAGTAGGCCGGCTGGAGCCGGCTCGTGGCGGGGAGGTCGTTCTTGATCGTCGGCATCAGGTAGAGCCGCGCCAGCGTCGCCCCGACCTGCGCCTGGTAACCGAGCTTGCGCAGCGTCTGGCCCTTCTCGGCCGCCTCGGCGATCTTGAGGCTTAAGGTTCGCACCCGCTCCAGCCCGGCGCGGAACTTCGGGTTGTCGGTGTCGAGCACCACGGGGAAGCACTGCTTCGAGATTTCCGAGGTGATGCGGAAGACCTCGTAGTCGTATTCCGTCGGGTCGATCTGCAGCGCCTTGTGGAACTCGGGGCGGACATGGTCGCGCACATACATGGTCGCGTAGACCGCCAGCAGGAAGAACCGCACCCAGAGCTTGTTGCCGCCGGTGAGCAGATGCGGATTGGCCCGCATCAGCAGCGAGAAGGCCTCGCCATGGCGGAACTCGTCATTGCACCACTCGCGGAACCATTTGAAGATCGGGTGGAAGCACTTGTCCGGGTTTTTCTCCAGGTGGCGATAGATGGTGATGTAGCGGGCATAGCCGATCTTCTCGGAAAGATAGGTCGCGTAGAAGATGAATTTCGGCTTGAAGAAGGTGTATTTCTTGGCCTTGGTCAGGAAGCCGAGATCGACGCCGATGTGGAATTCCTTCAGTGCGTCGTTGATGAAGCCGGCATGGCGGGCCTCGTCGCGGCTCATATATTTGAACAGCTCGCAGATGTCGGGGTTCTTGCCGCGCTTCCTCATCTCGGCATAGAGCACGCAGCCCGAGAATTCGGCCGTCAGCGATGAGATCAGAAAGTCGATGAACTCCTTGCGCAACGGCTCGGGGATCTTCTCCAGTTCGAGCTTCCATTCGGCGTTGCGGGTGAAGTGGCCCTTGTTAGGGTCGCTTTTCATCTCGGCGATCAGCGCATCCCATTCCTCGCGCACCGACGAGACATCGACCCTGTCGAGTTCCTCGAAATCGGTGGTGTAGAAGCGCGGCGTCAGCAGCGTGTCCTGCTGGGCCATGCGGGTGGATTCGTTGGGGGCCGCGCGCATCGCGCCGACCTGCATGGTCGCGGCTGTCATAGCTTGGTCCTTTCCGAGAAGCTGAATTCGAGCAGCTCCATGAATTCGGCACGTCCGGAGATTTTCGTCCAGACCTGCTCCAGCCAACTCGCGCGTTTGACGGTAGCGACGCGGCGGAAGGTCTGCACCTCGCCATAGGGAACCTTAATCGGCTCGCCATGGACGACGACCTCATCGCCCGGGCGGATCTTGATGTCGCCATCGAGCACGCAATGGGCGTGCAGGCTGTCAAAGGTATGCGAGACCTCGATGGTGCAGGGGACGTCAAACTGCTTCGGCTCGGCCATTGCGTGGTCCGTCAACGAGAGATCGGTCATGGACGCGTCTCGCGGGCGGGCAGGAACCGCGCGAAGGCGGCGGAATTGCTCGGTCCGAAGGCGTCCAGCTCGATCCTGCCCCCAGTCGTCGGATCGCTCAAGCTCAACCGACCATTTTCCCGGCGCTCCAGCCGGAACGGCTGTTCCTGGCCGATGCCGGCGATCTGCCGCTGCCGCGTCAGGCTGCGCATCGCGCCGCGGATGAAGCCATCCTGGCTGACCGCGAGCGTCGCCAGCTCCGCGCCCCTCATGTCGCGCACCACGGCGGAGCCGTCGGCGCGGTCCTCGAAGCGCAGCTCGATCTGCGCCAGCGTTGGGCTTTCGGGAATGCCGGTCGCGCCGATGCCGGTCTGGCGCGCCAGGCCGGCGACGCCGATCGTCGCCAGCACGAGCAGGGCCATGCCGAGCAGGCTCCAGCGCGGCGGCGAGCCGCTGACGGCGGGGCCCTGCGTCTGGAGCGTAGCGTCGGTCATGGCTGGGTCCTCCTCAGCCCGCGGCGGCCATGCCGGCCGGCAGGCGCTGGTCGTTGCTAGCCTGCGCAGGCGCGACGCGGATCGGCGTTCCGGCATGGGTTGCGAGCGCGCGTCCGAGGATGCCGGCCACGGTCGCGGCGTCGGGAACCGCGCGCAGCATCGGCTCGGGTCTGGACAGGCGCCACGGCCTCACATGCGGCCAGAGGACGGCGTAGGACACCTTCTCGCCCGGTACGATCGCGACGGGCAAGTCGCCATGGCCGCCGCGGGAGAGCCTGAGGCCCGCGCCGGCGATGACGGCGAAGGGCAGGTTGACCGTCATTGGCAAGGCGACGCCGAAGCGCATCACCAGACGCCGGCTGGTGATGGTGTAGACAGTGCCGCGCGCCGAGAGCCAGCCGAGCAGGCAGAGCGCGCCAATGGCGACCGCACCTGCCGCCGCGACCCAGAGCATCGGCTTGACCGAGCCGATCAGGGCAGAGCCCTGAATCAGCGCCAGCAACGGCTGGGCTACAACCAGCGCCGCGAAGTAGAATGTCACCTCGCGGACGTGGAAGGCGCGCCAGGCGAGGCCGCGCCAGTCTGGCGCGCCCTGCCAGAGGATGCGTTCGCCTTGCGGGGGCATCTCCGGCAGGCCCGCAACCGGCTCGAAGGCGAAATCGTCGTGGTTTTCGTCCCGGCTCATAGCAGCGGCTCCGCACGCAGCGGCGTGGCGTAGAGCGTGCCCGCGCCGTAATAGGCGCAGATCTTCTCTTCCTCGAGCCTCGTCACCGCGTCGGGCGTGCGCGTGCCCGGCACATCGGCGAACTGGTGCGCCAGCAGCGCATCGACGAAGACCCGCCCGACGCCCGGCCGGGTGCCCGCCGTAATGTCGCAGAAGGTGTTCGGCAGCAGGACGTTGCGGCCGCTGTCGAGCGCGACCTCGAAATAGCGGATGATGCATTCCGAGCGATCGACCCAGAGATCGATGACCTTGCCTGCCACCTTGCGGTCGGCGCCGACCACGTCGAAGCCGCGCGGATCGGGCCCGCTGGAGACGCCGTAGCCGGTGGCGACGCGGACAGGCACGATCTTGAGGTGGTTGTCATAGGTCATGTCGGGCATGTCGGCGCGCTCGGCCCAGGAGCCCGGCCCGATCGAGTCCAGCATCGGATTGGCCGAGGTCGGCTGCAGCGGCGCGCCGGGGAAACGGGCGGTCGGCGTGCCCGGAACCGGCCGGGCGTCGCCGATGCCATTGGGTGCCTGGATGCGTTGCCCGTTGGAGAGCGCGAAGGTCTTGGGCTCGGGATAGAAGATGAGCCGGTTGGCGAAAAACTTGCCCGGTTTGGTATCGTGCTCGAGCGGGTAGCCCTCGCGCTGGGTCTCGCGCTGGAGATACACGATCAAGCCGGCGAAGAAGATCCAGAACAGCCAGATCGCGACTTGGGCGACGTCGATATAGCCCATGATTTCACGCATTGGGGAGCCCTCCTGAAGGCTGTCAGCTCGGAAATTCCGCGAGGCCGAAGCGGGTTGACGGGGTAGCGCTCACGACATCGGCGCTGCGGACAAGCGGGCCGATGGCGACGAGCGTGGCGAAGAGCAGCGCGATCTCGACATGGTAGACGACGCTGTAGGCGACGGATGGGTCGGCGAAGGCGGGGCCGAGCGAGCCTCTTGCTGCGAGCATGGCAACGAGATCGCGCAGGGCGCCGCCCGCCGCTATGGCGAGGCCGGCCGCGCTAGCCTGCACCGCGCCCCAGATGCCGACCGCGAGCCCGTGCAGCCCGCCGCTCTCGATCGCCATGGCGGTGGTCAGCGTCGAGACGGCGAAGAGGCCGCCACCAAAACCGATCAGCACGACGCCGAAGCGGAAGAGATGAGCGGCGTCGATCGCGCCGGCAAAAATCACGCAAGGGAAGGCGACGAGCCCGGCGACGACGCCGAGCGCCGCCAGCCGGTAGGGATCGACTCCCGCCGCCAGCGCGCGCGCCGCCAGTACGAAGGCGGCGAGCGAACCGGCCGCGAGCAAGGCGGTCAGGATCGTGGTGCCGGACACGCTCAGATTCAGCACCTGCGCGCCAAAAGGCTCCAGGATGATGTCCTGCATGTTGAAGGCGGCGGTGCCGAGCCCGACCGCGACGAGGAAGCGCAGCCGCCGCCGGTCGGACGCGAAAGCCGACAACGCCGCGCGGAAGGCCGGGCGAGCCACGTCCGGGCGCGTCAGGGCCGGATTGCGCGCCTCCTGCTTCCAGAGCGCGACGACGTTCAGCGCCATGGTGACCACGGCTGCGCCCTGCACGACCTGAATCAGGCGCAGGGGCGAGAAATCACTGAGCAGCCAGGCGAAGGCGAGCCCCGACAGCACCATGCCGACCAGCAGCGTCACATAAAGCAGCGCGACGACGCGGGCGCGGGTGGCGGGCGTGGCAAGGTCCGTCGCAAGCGCGAGCCCTGCCGTCTGCGTGGTGTGGAGGCCGGCCCCGACCAGGAGGAAGGCGAGCGCAGCGCCCGCCTGCCCGATCCAGACCGGCCCGACGCCGTCCCCCGACAGGACCAGCAGCGCGAAGGGCATGATGGCGAGCCCGCCGAACTGCATCAGCGAGCCGAACCAGATGTAAGGAACGCGCCGCCAGCCCAGCACAGAGCGGTGGGTGTCCGATTTGAAGCCGACCAGCGCGCGGAAGGGCGCGAACAGGAAGGGGAGCGAGACCATCAGCGCCACGACCCAGGCCGGGACATTGAGCTCGACGATCATCACCCGGTTGAGCGTTCCGACCAGAAGGACGGTCGCCATGCCGACCGAGATCTGAAACAGCGACAGCCTGAGAATGCGCCCGAGCGGCAGGTCCGGCGAGGCCGCATCGGCAAAGGGCAGCCAGCGCGGACCGATCCGCGTCATGCCTTTCACCAAAGCTGCCGAGACCGGGTTCATCTGGCGACAAGCTCCAGAGCCTGCGACTTGTAGAAGGCGCTCGAAATCCGCCGCGTTCGCGCCGGCCGCCAGCCCGCCAGCGCGGGCTCGGCGGCGATCCCGCGCGCCAGCGTGACTTCGCTGACCGGCTCGATCGCGGGCGCGCGGTCGGAGCGTGGGAAGGCGCGGCCGACAATGTGCATCAGCGCCAGCGCCGGCGTGCGCGGGGCGTGGGTGATCAGCAGCGAGGACGCGGTCCGCGCCGCCAGCGCCGAGAGGACGCGCACGATGTCGGCGGCCTGATAGTGGATCAGCGAATCCATCGCCACGACATGGTCGAAGCGGCCCAGGCCGGCATCGAGCATGTCGCCGGAGCGGAAGGAGATCGAGCCGCCCTGCATGTCGCGCGGCGCGCGGTCCTGCGCCAGCGCGACCAGCGTCGGCGAGAGGTCGATCGCGACGACATTCGCGCCGCGCAGCGCGCAGGCGACGGCGAGCGCGCCGGTGCCGCAACCCGCGTCGAGGATGCGCGCGCCGCGCAGGTCGTCGGGCAGCCATGACAACAGAGTCTCGCGCATGGCGTCACGCCCGGCCCGCACCGTGGCGCGAATGCCGCTGACCGGCGCGTCCGAGGTCAGCTTCGACCAGGCCTCGACCGCCGTGCGGTCGAAATAGGTCTTCAATTCGCTGCGGCGCTGGGCGTAGGTCGCGTCGGACATCACTCATACCCCAGGAAATCGAAGATCTCGCGGTCCTTCATCGGGCGCGCGTCGAGCGCCGGGCCGCCGGCCCAGAGCTGCTCGGCGAGGTTGAGATATTCGCGCTGCACCGCCAGAACCTCGGGCGCATCGCCCATCTCGAACAGCGTCGCCTTCTTCAGCCGCGAGCGGCGGATCGCGTCGAGGTCGGGGAAATGGGCGAGGCGCTTCAGGCCGGTAGCGGCGTTGAAGCGGTCGATCTCGTCCGTGCCGGCCGAGCGGTTGGCGATGACGCCGCCGACGCGGACCTCGTAATTCTTCGACTTCGCCTTGATCGCGGCGACGATGCGGTTCATCGCGAAGATCGAGTCGAAATCATTGGCGGTGACGATGACGGCGCGCTCGGCATGCTGGAGCGGGGCCGCGAAGCCGCCGCAGACGACGTCGCCGAGCACGTCGAAGATCACCACGTCGGTGTCTTCCAAGAGGTGGTGCTCCTTCAGGAGCTTCACCGTCTGGCCGACGACGTAGCCGCCGCAGCCGGTGCCGGCCGGCGGCCCGCCGGCCTCGACGCACATCACGCCGCCATAGCCCTCGAAGCAGAAATCCTCGACGCGGAGCTCTTCCGAATGGAAGTTCACGGTCTCCAGCACGTCGATGACCGTCGGCATCAGCTTCTTGGTCAGGGTGAAGGTCGAATCGTGCTTGGGGTCGCAGCCGATCTGGAGCACGCGCTTGCCCATCCGCGAGAAGGCGACGGAAAGGTTGGACGAGGTCGTCGACTTGCCGATGCCGCCCTTGCCGTACACGGCGAAAACCTTGGTGCTCTCAACGCCCATGAGCTGGTCGAGCTGGACCTGGACGGAGCCTTCGCCGTCCTCGCCCGGAGGCGGCGGGGCTTTGCGCGCATAGTTCGGCAGGCCCGGATGCTGGAAAAGGGTCGTCATGCTGCGGCCTCCACACCTATGCCTTCGAGCCGGTCTTCCAGCTCCTCTCCGGCGAGCCGCAACGCGTTCAGCGTCGCCTCGTCTGGCTGCCAGTATTTGCGCTGTTGGGCTTCGATCAGCCGGTTCGCGAGCTTCGCGGACGCGGTCGGGTTCAGCGCGGCGAGCCGCTCGCGCATCACCGGATCGAGCAGAAAAGTCTGAGCGGTCTGCTGGAACACCCAGGGCTGCACCGCGCCGGTGGTGGCCGACCAGCCCATGGTGTTGGCGACATGGTGCTCGATCTGGCGCACGCCCTCATAGCCGTGCTTGAGCATGCCCTCGTACCATTTCGGGTTGAGCATGCGGGTGCGGGTCTCCAGCGAGACCTGCTCGGAGAGCGTGCGCACCGTGCCCTCGCCGCGCGTCTGGTCCCCGATATAGACCGGGACCGAGGAGCCGCCGGCGCGCTTCACGGCGCGCGAGATGCCGCCGAGCGTGTCGAAATACTGGTCGATCGTGGTGACGCCGAGCTCGACGGATTCGAGATTCTGATAGGCCAGCTCGACACCGGCGAAGATCGTGCCCAGAAGCTCCTTCTGCTGCACCGGCTTGCCCGAGACGCCGTAGGCAAAACTCTTGCGGCGCGAATAGGTCTCGGCCAGCTCGTCCTCGTCGTCCCAGCGGCTGTTCTCGATCAGGTGGTTGACGTTGGCTCCATAGGTGCCGTCAGCGTTTGAGAAGACGCGCAGCGCCGCGGTCTCCAGATCGCAGCCATGCTGGGCCTGATAGGCCAGCGCGTTGCGGCGCAGATAGTTCTGCTCGATCGGCTCGTCGGCCTGAGCGGCCATCAAAGCGGCCTCCGCGAGAAGCCGGGTCTGCAACGGTAGCAGATCGCGAAAGATGCCCGACAGCGTCATCACCACGTCGATGCGCGGACGGCCGAGGTCTTCCAGTGAGACGAGTTCCGCGCCGCAAAGCCGGCCATAGCCGTCGAAGCGCGGCCTCGCGCCCATCAGCGCGAGCGCCTGCGCGATCGGGCCGCCCTCGCTCTTCAGATTGTCGGTGCCCCAAAGCACGATCGCGATCGAGGAGGGCAGCGCGTTGCCGCCCTCGATATGGCGGGCGAGCAGCCGGTCGGCCTGTTTCGCGCCATCACTCATCGCGAAGGCCGAGGGAATGCGGAACGGGTCGAAGCCGTGCAGGTTGCGCCCCGTCGGCAGGATTGCCGGGGTGCGCAGCAGGTCGCCGCCGGGCGCAGGCTTGACGAAGCGGCCGTCGAGCGCGGTCAGCAGGCCTTCGATCTCGCTGTCGCGGTCGATCATCTCGCCGGTGCGGGCAAGTTCGGCGAACATCGCCTGCTGGAACGCATCGTTGGACAGCGAAGCCACGGTCGCCGCGCCGGTCGCCAACGCCTCGACCACATCGCGTGCAGGCTTCTGGCCATGCGAAGCCTCGGCGACGGCCAGCAGGGTATCGACCTTCTCGGCGACGGTATGCTTGTTGCCGACGACGTGCAGCCCATGCGGGATCAGCGTGTATTCGAGTTCGAGCACGGCATTGGTCAGCGTGGCGATCATCGTGGCCGCGTCGTTGCCCCAGGACGGCTCGGCCGACGCGAGATCGACCGCCGCCGCCTGCGCCTGGATCAGCTGGCTGAGATCGGCGCTTTCGTTCTCCCCGCCCGGCTGCCGCCAGCGCTCCAGCGAGGCCTTGAGTTCGATCAGCCCGCGATAGAGCCCGGCGCTTGCCACCGGCGGCGTCATGTAGCTGACCAGCGTCGCGGCCGAGCGGCGCTTGGCGATGGTGCCCTCGGAGGGGTTGTTGGCGGCGTAGAGATAGATATTGGGCAGATCGCCGATCAGCCGATCGGGCCAGCATTGCGCGGTCAGGCCGACCTGCTTGCCGGGCATGAACTCAAGCGCGCCATGGGTGCCGAAATGCAGCACGGCGTTGGCGGAGAAGTCCTCGCGCAGATAGCGGTAGAAGGCCGAGAAAGCGTGCGTCGGCGCAAAGCCCTTCTCGAAGAGCAGCCGCATCGGATCGCCTTCATAGCCGAAGCCGGGCTGGATACCGACGAAGACGTTGCCGAATTCCCGGCCGAGCACATGGAGCGATGAGCCGTCGCTCTGCTGGCGGCCGGGCGCGGGGCCCCATTGCGCCTCGATCTCGGACAGATGCCGCTCGCGCCGGACATGATCGTTGACGTTGATGCGGGCATGGACATTGGCGTCCGCGCCGAAGCGGGCGGCGTTGCCGTGCAGGATAGCGTCGCGCAGCGCATCGACCGAGGCTGGAACCTCGACCGAGTAGCCGGCCTTGGCCAGACCTTTCAGCGTGTTGAACAGGGATTCGAACACCGCCAGGAACGCCGCCGTGCCGGTATTGCCGGCATTGGGCGGGAAGTTGAACAGCACGATGGCGAGCTTGCGCTGCGCGACTGCGGTCTTGCGCAGGGCGACGAGCTTCGCCACACGGGCGGCCAGCATGGCGACGCGCTCGATATCCGGGCGCATGTCGGCCCGGCTTTCGCCCGCCTCGTTCTCGGAGCGCCCGCCAAAGACCATCGGGCCGGTCGCGCCGTCGAGTTCGGGTATCGCGACCATCATCGTTGCCTCGACCGGCATCAGCCCACGATCCGAGGCGTTCCACTGCTCCAGGCTCTGGAACTCGATCGCCTGTGCGGCGATATAGGGCACGTCGAGCCCCGACAGCATGGCGTCGGCGGCGGAGGCGTCGTTATAGGCCGGCCCGCCGACCAGCGAGAAGCCGGTGAGCGAGACCAGCGCGTCGATGACGGAGCGGCCGTCCCGCTTGAAGAAGGCGTCCACGGCCGGGCGCGCATCGAGCCCACCGGAGAAGGCCGGGATCACGTTCAGGCCCTTGGCTTCGAAGGCGGCGATGACGGCGTCGTAATGGGCGGTGTTGCCGGCCAGCAGATAGGAGCGCATCACCAGCACGCCGACCGTGCCGCGCGCGCCTGCGACTCTCGGCAGCGCCTCAGTGCGCTCCGACATCCGGCCGGGCAGGCGCGGATGATAGATTCCGAGATCGGGATAATGCACCGGCGCGGCGGCCTTGACCGTGCCGCGCAAAACCCGGCGCGGACCGTCGGCGTAACGGTCGACCAGCAGCCGGACCATGCTGACGACATTGGCCTCGGAGCC
The DNA here is from genome assembly GCA_001556025.1 of Rhizobiales bacterium CCH3-A5. Classification (GTDB taxonomy): domain Bacteria; phylum Pseudomonadota; class Alphaproteobacteria; order Rhizobiales; family Beijerinckiaceae; genus Allobosea. The sequence continues at coordinate 2,035 of LSIB01000032.1, read as the reverse complement.
GGAGAGGAAGTACTGCAGGCCGAGAAAATAGGCGCGGACATCCTGCGCCTTGCCGGGGATGAAGCGCAGGATCTGCGGCAGGCGCTTGAGCATGGCGAGCTGCTGCGCGCCGGCGTTGCCGCCCGGCTTCTTGGCGCCGCGCAGGCGCTTCAGCAGCGCCATCATGCCGGTCTCCGGCGCGTCCATGCGCCAACCGCCGAGCTTCGTCAGCTTGACGACCTCGCCAGCCGACATGGCGCAGAGCATGGCGTCGCAGGTCTCGCGGCGCGCCCTGAGCGTCGGTGCGATCATCTGGATGTGGTCATCCATGAACAGCATGTTGGCGACGACGATGTCGGCGCGCTCGATATCGGCGCGCGCATCTGCCAGCGACGAGGGGTTCTCGCCCCATTCGGCGGCGGCGTGGAGCGAGAGCGTCAGGCCGGGCAGGTCGCGGCGAAGCGTCTGCGCCGCGCGATCGACGGCGCTGGACAGGTGCCTGTCGAGCGTCACGATCACGACCCGGATCGGGGTCGGATTAGCGGCCGAAATGGGCTTTGGCATCGTAAAGCGTCTCCACCGTGATCGGGCTGATTCCGCGTTCGCCTGCGTATGTCTCCGTGTTGCGCCGCGCCTTGCCGCGGACGAAGAAGGGGATTTTCTTGAGTTCGAGTTCGGCCTCGGCGGCCCAGGTGAGGACGATCGGCTTGTCCGCCACCAGAACGCCCTCGCCCTGAGGAGCAGCCGAAGGCTGTATCTCAAAGGATGCTCCAGCGCCCTCTGAACCACCCTTCGAGATGGCCGCTATTGCGGCCCCTTCAGGATGAGGGGTTTGGGTGGGACGTGGCTTCGCGCCATGCCCGAGATGCGACGAGCCTGCTCCGTCGTGGAACTCGAAATCGTCGCGGAACATGCCGAGCAGATGCTCTTCCAGGCCCATCATCAGCGGATGGACCCATGAGTCGAAAATGACGTTGGCACCCTCGAAACCCATCTGCGGCGAGTAGCGCGCCGGGAAATCCTGGACATGGACCGGAGCCGAGATCACCGCGCAGGGGATGCCGAGGCGCTTGGCGATGTGGCGCTCCATCTGCGTACCGAGCACCAGCTCCGGCTGCAGCGCGGCGCAGGCTGCCTCGACCTCGAGGTAATCGTCGCTGATCAGCGCCTCGAGCCCGAGCCGCTGGGCCGCATCGCGCACGTCGCGGGCAAGTTCGCGAGAGTAAGTGCCGAGGCCGACGACCTTGAAGCCGAGTTCCTCGCTGGCGATGCGGGCGGCCGCAATCGCATGCGTCGCGTCGCCGAAGATGAAGACGCGCTTGCCGGTGAGATAGGTCGAGTCGACCGAGCGCGAGTACCATGGCAGGCGCGAGGTCTCGTCGGCGAGCACGGCGGTGGCGTCGACATTGGCGAGCCGCGCCACCTCGGTGATGAAATCGCGCGTCGCGCCGACGCCGATCGGCACGCTGGCGACGACCGGCTGGCCAAAGGAGCGCTTGAGCCATTGCGCGGCGAGGCCCGCGATCTCGGGATAGAGCACGACGTTGAAATCGGCCTGGCCGAGTTTCGCGATGTCGGCTGCGCTCGCCTGCCAGGGCGCGGTGACGTTGACGTCGACGCCGAGGCTCGCCAGCAGCTCCTTGACGGCGCGGACGTCGTCGCGGTGGCGGAAGCCCAGCGCGGTCGGGCCGAGAATGTTGCAACTCGGGCGTTGCCCCGCCTCGCGTGCCGGCCGGGCCACGCCGGGCTTGGGCATGTGCGGACCGGCGAGGTTGCGCACGAGCTGGTAGAAGGTCTCGGCCGCGCCCCAGTTCTCCTTGCGCTGATAGGAGGGCAATTCGAGCGGTATCACCGGGATCGGCAGGCCGAGCGCGCGCGCCAGCCCCGCCGGATCGTCCTGTATCAGTTCGCCGGTGCAGGAGGCGCCGACCAGCATGGCGGCGGGCTTGAAGCGCTCGAAGGCGTCATGCGCCGCGCGCTGGAACAGGTCGGCGGTGTCGCCACCGAGATCGCGCGCCTGGAAGGTGGTGTAAGTCACCGGCGAACTGATACAGGA
>LSIB01000031.1 GCA_001556025.1 Rhizobiales bacterium CCH3-A5 | reverse complement strand
ACTGTAATCCATGATTGAATCGGCTTCGTGAGCAACGCGGCCAACCCACTGACCAGCGATCCGATCGCGCTTCGGGCGATGCTCGCGGAAGAGCGCGCCGAGAACGAGCGGCTGCGCCAGATCATCAAGGAATTGCAGCGCCATCGCTTCGGGCGCCGGGCCGAGAGCCTGCCGGTCGATCAGTTGCTGCTGGGGCTCGAGGAGGCCGAGCAGATCGAGGCCGAGGGCCTCGCCGGCGAGGAAGCGG
>LSIB01000030.1 GCA_001556025.1 Rhizobiales bacterium CCH3-A5 | reverse complement strand
CGAATTGGCGATCTACCATCTCAGCATGAAGCCGATCAGCCGTGGTGCCGGCCGCAGCGCAGTCGCAGCTGCGGCCTATCGCGCTGGCGAACGGCTGACCAACGAGCGCGATGGCATCACGCATGATTTTACCCGGCGCGGCGGGGTGGAGCATACGGAGATTGTGTTGCCGCGTGGGTCGGATGCTGAATGGGCGAAAGATCGGGCGACATTGTGGAATGCGGCCGAGGCGGCTGAGGGTCGGAAAGATGCCCGGGTGGCGCGTGAGTTCGAGATTGCCTTGCCGCATGAGCTGAATGCGGAAGAGCGACTGGAGGCGACGCGAATGTTCGCGCAGGGACTGGCCGATCGCTATGGGACGGCGGTCGATGTCGCGATCCATTCGCCGCATGGCGAGACCGATGTGCGCAACCATCATGCCCATCTGCTGATGACAGTTCGGGCTGTCGGGTCGGAAGGGTTCTTGGACAAGACCTCGATCGAGCGGGAGAACAAGTGGCTTCTGTCGCAGGGGCTGCCGACCTCCTCGATGCAGATGCGCGAGATCCGCCAGTCGTGGGAGCAGGTCGCCAACGAGCGGCTGGCGGCGGCAGGTCATGATGTCCGGATCGATCATCGCTCGCATCAGGAGCGCGGGCTGGAGATCGAGCCGACCGAGCATATGGGGGTGTTCGCCACCCAGATGGAGCGAAGAGGGGTTGAGGTGTCGCGAACCCGGCTGGACGGGGATGCTGCGCGTCGCAATGCCGATCTGATCGCGGAGAAGCCCGAACAGGTTCTGACGCTGATCACGGGCGAAAAGAGCGTATTCGATCGCCATGATGTGGCCCGGGCGCTGCATCGCTCGATTGACCAGCCTGATGCGTTCCAGGCGGCGTTCGCCAAGGTGATGGCGTCGGATGCCCTGGTCGAGCTTCAGGCGGAGCGGGTCGATCAGAACGGCGAGATCACGCTGGCCAAATATTCGACCAAGGAAATGATTGCGCTCGAGCGTGGCATGGCGGCCGGGGCTGTGCGGATGAGCGAGGCGCGATTGCACGGTGTCGATGGGGCACATGTCGATGCGGCGCTTGCCGTGCAGGATGGTGCAATCCGGCGCGGGGTTGCGGCTGACACGGCGGGCCAGGTGGCGCGCGGGGCTCTGTCGGAATCCGATCGGGATGCTGCGATCGACCGGGCTGGTCTGAGCGGCGAGCAGCGGCGGGCGGTGGAGCACGTCACCGGCGGGGAGCAGATCGCCGTCGTGGTCGGGCTGGCCGGCGCCGGCAAGAGCACGATGCTGGCAGCCGCGCGCGACGCCTGGGAGCGGCAGGGCTATGCGGTCCATGGCGCGACGTTGTCGGGCAAGGCGGCCGAGGGGCTGGAGGAGGCGTCAGGGATCGGTTCGCGGACGTTGGCGTCGTGGGAGCATGGCTGGAAGGCCGGTCGCGGCGAGCTTGGTCCCAAAGACGTCATGGTGATCGACGAGGCCGGCATGGTCGGGTCGCGCCAGCTTGCGCGGTTCGTCTCCGAGGCCGAGCGCACCGGCGCGAAGATCGTTCTGGTTGGGGATCAGGAGCAGTTGCAGGCGATCGGGGCCGGCGCGCCGTTCCGCGCGATCGCGGAGCGGGTCGGGTTCGCCGAGCTGCAGGACATCCGCCGGCAGCGCGAGGACTGGCAGCGTGAGGCGTCCGGCGATTTTGCCCGGCACAGGACGGGTGAGGGGCTTTCTGCTTATGCCGAACGTGGCGGGGTTCGGTTCAGCGAAACGCGGGACGCGGCGCGGGCGGCGATCGTCGCCGACTATATGGCGGACGCCACTGAGCGGCCCGAGGGCTCGCGCGTCGCGATGGCGCATCGGCGGGTCGATGTCCGGGCGCTCAATGCCGATATCCGCGCGGCGCGTCAGGAGGCCGGCGAGCTGGCGCGCGGGGAGGGGGAGCAAGGTCGGCTTGGCCGCGAGCGGGTGTTCGAAACCAATTACGGCAAACGGTCCTTCGCGCCCGGCGATCGGGTCGTGTTCCTGGAGAACAATCGCGAACTCGGGGTGAAGAACGGCATGCTTGGGACCGTGGCGTCGGTGGAGGAGAGCCGGATCGCGGCCAAGCTCGACGGCAAGGGGCGCAATGGCGAGGAGCGCAATGTGACGGTCTCGACCGACAGCTACGCGGCGATCGACCATGGCTATGCGACGACAATCCATAAGACCCAGGGAGCGACCGTGGATCGGTCGTTCGTCATGGCGTCGGGGACGATGGACCGGCATCTCACCTATGTGTCGATGACGCGCCATCGTGATCAGGCGACGCTCTATGCCGGTCGGGACGAGTTCAAGGGTGGAATGGAATTACTGTCGGCCCGGCTCGGCGGCGACGGTTCGAAGGAGACCACGCTCGACTATGCGCAGGGGTTTGCCGAGCGGCGCGGGATCGCCGAGCGCTTCGGGGTGAAGAGCGAGATCGAGGTGGAGCGTGCCGCCGGCGGGCAGGGGCGGCAGGACAAGGCTGGCGAAAAGCAGCGTGCAGATCTCGGGAGGGATCCCGACGCTGGGGGTCGAGCTGTCGATCGGCGTGGCGAGCGTGGCCAGGCACAGGAGCGCGTCGCTGGCGGAGATGGTGGTGATCGCGCCAACGCCAGCGTGGAGACGCCGGCGGCAAAGCGGAGCATGTTTGCCGGGCTCAAACTCAGGGGAGGGCCCGGTGAGGCCCGGGAGCGCGATGGCGCGATTTCAGATTGGAAGGGCGGCGACGGCCCGGCTGCGCCTGCGTCAGGCTCCGCAGCGGCCCGCGTACAGCTTTTGGCGGCTGTCGAGGGGTATGCGAAAGCCTATCAGGACGCCGCTCGCATGCGCGCTGCCGATCTGCCGGTTCTCGAGCATCAGAAGCTGGCGCTGCGGAGCGCCAGGGCGGCCATGGACAAGGTTCGGCCGGGGTCGACGCAGGAGATGGCCGCCGTGCTCAAACATGAGAGCCTGAGCCAGCGCGCCATGGTGGAGCTGAGCGGGCCAGCGCGAGCTGCGCAGCTCGTTGCCGGCATGGATCGTGAGCGGCAGCGTCAGGTGCAACGAGAAGCTTCCGAGCGGGGCTTGGAGGCTGGTGCTGGCAAGACGGATCAGGGTAAGGCGGCGCGCGAACCCGATGCCGAGAAGCACGTCCGCGAGCGCGACAAGGGCATGGAGCGGTGAGCGTGACGGACGACGATCGGATCGAGCCCGGCGAGGACGATGCGGCGTTGGCGTTTGCCGCGCTGCAGGCGGAGGTCGCGACCTTGCGCCAGGCCGTCGAGGCGCTGCCGGCTATTGTCGAAGGCGCGACGCGGGCGACGGACTACACACCGACGCTGGGCGCCGTCGTAAAGGTGCTGACCCAGGTCGAGGCGCGGATAGTCGCGATCCAGGACCATCCGGCGTTGAAGATGACGCCCGAGCAGCATGGCCGGGCGATCGGACGCGCCGGGGCCGACGCATTCGCCGATGCGGCGCGGGTGATGCGGGATGAGGCCGATGCGTTGAAGCGTGAGCGGATGCACCTGGCGGGAATCGTCGACGGGGCGGTAACACGGCAGGCTCAGAGGCGGCGACAGTTATGGTTTGGCGTGTCTGGATGCGTGATCGGTGCAACAGCGGTCTTGATGATCAATCTGATACGCTAATCTAATCAGTATGAAGCTGCTTTGGGGGGCGTCCGAGAGCATCAACGTGAAGGGCGCCTATTTCGAGGTGCTGAGCGACATGCTGGGCTCCCTGGGCGTCATCGTTGCAGCAGTTGTAGTTTTGCTGACGGGATGGACCCTCGTCGATCCACATATTCCTCGAAGGCACACCGCCCGAGGTCAACGTGGCGCTAATCGAGAAGCGTCTCTTGGAGCTTCCCGCCGTAACGGCGGTGCATTACCTCCATGTCTGGACCATCACCTCAGGTCTCGATGCGATAAGCTGCCATCTCGTCATCGATGACACGGGCAGGTCTTCCGATGCTCTGGCAACGGCACAAGCGATATTGAGGAAAGATTTAAATTAAATCATGTCAATATTCAAATAGAAGACGATTCGTTGCGTGAAAACGAGCCGGAAATTCGCTTTTTAATTCGAACGATGTCGTTCAATATTTCAAAGTTGTCGTTAGGAACCTACGGCTCACAAACTCTGCCGGAGCCTTGCGCTCAACCAGGATCGGGGTGTTGTTGCCCCTCAAAGACCGGACACGTCCTCCGCGATTGAACGGTCTGCGATGAACTCTCGCGGTGAACGGTATCCCAGCGCCTTGTGCGGGTGAAGCCGGTTGTAGTGATCGAACCATGCCGGCAGCTGACGCATGACGATTTCGGCGTTCGGCATCGGATTGACCGTAAGCGGTGTTCTCAGGCCACGGCCTTGAGCGGCTGAGGCGCATAGGCCCA
>LSIB01000003.1 GCA_001556025.1 Rhizobiales bacterium CCH3-A5 | reverse complement strand
ACAGTGGCCGGTTAATTATTGGATTACCCGGCCGGTCGCGTCGGAATCTGCAGCCCTTGGCCAGCCCGAAACCGGGGATCGGGACCATCCGGCCGACCTCGGACCGGTTGCGCGAATCGCTGTTCAACGTGCTGGCGCATGCCTATGACGACGTCGTCGAGGGGGCGCGCGTGCTCGATCTTTTCGCCGGCACCGGGGCGATGGCGTTCGAGGCGCTCTCGCGCGGCGCGGAATTCGCGCTGCTTGTCGACGACGGGACGGAGGCGCGCGGGCTGATCCGCGAGAACCAGATGGCGCTCGGCGTCGCCGGCCATAGCCGCGTCTTCCGGCGCGACGCGACAAAGCTCGGGCCGATCGGCCCGATGGCGCCCTTCAGGCTCGTCTTCTGCGACCCGCCCTATCGCAAGGGGCTGGGCGAAAAGGCGCTGGCCTCGGCGCGCGACGGCGGCTGGCTGGAGGCCGGCGCGCTGGTGGTGCTGGAGGAGGCTGCCGGCGTCGCGGTGGCGATGCCGGAGGGGTTCGAGGTGCTGGAACAGCGGGCCTATGGCGAGACGCAGGTGGTGTTGCTGCGGGCGGCGTAGGCCGACGCAACATTGGGGGATCCGAGACCTGACGGTGCGTTGTCGACGATCCAGTGTCGCACTCGCCTCACCTTCTCCCGAACAGCCGCTCGATGTCGCTCAGCTTCAGCTCGACATAGGTCGGCCGGCCATGGTTGCACTGGCCGGAATTGGGCGTGACTTCCATCTCGCGCAACAGCGCGTCCATCTCCTGCGGGCGCAGGCGGCGGCCGGCGCGGACCGAGTTGTGGCAGGCCATGGTCGCCAGCACATGGTCGAGACGGCGCTCCAGCGAGCCTGCCGTGCCGTGCTCAGCCAACGCGTCGGCGACATCGCGGACGAGGCGCTGGAGATTGCCGCCGGCAAGCTGGCTCGGGGCCTCGCGCACCAGCACCGCGCCGGGGCCGAAGGGCTCGATGACGAGGCCGAGCGTCGCGAGTTCATCGGAGGCCCCGTTGAGCCGGTCGGCATCGACGGGGTCGAGCTCGACCACCTCGGGGAGCAGCAGCGGCTGGCGGGCGATGCCGGCTTTGGCGCGCTCGGCCTTGAGGCGTTCATAGACCAGCCGCTCATGGGCGGCGTGCTGATCGACGATGACCACGCCTTCACGAGTCTGCGCGACGATGTAGGTCTCGTGCAGCTGCGCACGGGCCGCGCCGAGCGGACGGTCGAGCGCATCGGAGGCTGGCTCGGCCAAGTCGGCGCGGATGTCAGCCGAGGGCGTCGCGAAGGCGGCGAAGCCGGCCTGCGAGCGTTCACCGAACCCGGCAGACGGAGCGGCCCAACCGGGCGCGTCGGCAAGCTGCGGGCGCTGCACGTTCGCGCTTTGACCATTGCCGGCGAAGACGGCGCGGAACGCCTCCAGCGTGCGCGCGCCGCCCGTCGTCGTGGCGCGGTGGCCGGCCTGGGCGAGCGCGGCCTTCAGCCCGGAGACGACGAGGCCGCGCACCAAAGCGGGGTCGCGGAAGCGGACCTCGCTCTTGGCGGGATGGACGTTGACGTCGACCAGACAAGGCTCGCAGGCCACGTCGAGGAAGAGCACCGGATGCCGATCCGAGGGCACGACATCGGCATAGGCCCCGCGCACGGCCGAGAGCAGCAGCCTGTCGCGCACTGGGCGGCCGTTCACCGCCAGATGCACGCCCGCCGAGGTGCCGCGATGAAAGGTCGGCAGGCCGGCGAAGCCGCTGATGGCGAAGCCTTCGCGTGCGGCCTCCAGCCTCAGCGCGTTCTCGGGGAAGTCGCGCCCGAGCGCGCGGGCAAGCCGACGCAACTGCCCGTCCTCACCGAGCGGCTCCGCTGGCCAGTCGAAGCCTGTGACGTGGTCGCCGTCGAGGCTGAAGCGGATGGCGGGATGCGCGATGGCGAGACGGCGCAGCATCTCGGAGACCGCGCCCGCCTCGGCCCGGTCGCTCTTGAGGAATTTCAGCCGCGCCGGGGTGAAGGCAAAGAGATCAGCGACCTCGATGCGGGTGCCGACGGCGGCGGCGGCGGGGCGAACGACGCCCTTATCGCCGGCCTCGACGACGAGGGCCGAACCTTGGGCTGCGTCGGCGCGACGGGTCGTGATCGAGAGGCGTGCGACCGAGCCGATCGAGGGCAATGCCTCGCCGCGGAAGCCGAGCGACTGGATGGCGAAGAGGTCGCCATCGGGGAGCTTGGAGGTGGCGTGGCGCTCGACCGCAAGCTCGAGATCGTCGGGCGACATGCCCGCCCCGTCATCGACGACGCGGATCAGTTCGCGTCCCCCGGCCGCGATGGTGACGGCGATCGCGCGCGCGCCGGCGTCGATGGCGTTCTCGACCAGTTCCTTCACGGCCGCGGCCGGCCGCTCGATCACCTCACCGGCGGCGATGCGGTCGACGAGGACGGGATCGAGGCGGCGGACGGTCATGGCGCTCGATTCGCTGGCTGGGATCGTTAGCTGCACCATCTCCGTCATGCTCGGCCTTACGCCGAGCATCCACCTCTTCGTCATGGCGCTCGACGAACGAAGACGTGGATGGTCGGGACAAGCCCGACCATGACGAAAAAGACGACGCCGGCTTCTTTCGTAGCCGATTCGCTCAACTGCGCCCCTCGGCAAGATAGCGTTTGGCGAGCAGTTTCGCCTCCTCGACCGCCGGCTGGTCGAAGGGATCCACGCCCATGGCGTAGCCGGTCAGGATCGTCTCCAGCATGAAATGCATCAGCAATTCGCCATGGATGGTCTCGTCGATAGCGTCGAGATGGAAGCGGCGCACCGCGCAGCCGTTTCGGGCGAAGGTGTCGATCATCGCGATCCCCTGCGCCGCGACGAGATCGCCGATCGTTTTCCCGGCAAAATCCTGCTGGCCGATCTGGCCCGCCAGATTCGCATCGATCGCCGGGCCCTTGCCCTTCGCGCCGACGGTGATGACCGTGAAGAACTTGTCCTTGGGGCCTGCGAGATAAAGCTGCTGCTGCGAATGCTGGTCGACGGGCCCGAGCGCCGAGACCGGCTGCGTGCCCTGTCCGTCCTTGCCAAGGCTCTCGGCCCAGAGCTGGACCCACCAGCGCGTCAGCAGACCGAGCTTGTCGGCATAGGGCATCAGCACGGCGATGCCCTTTCCCGAGCGCATGGCAGCGAGATGGAGCGCAGCGCCGAGCGCGGCGGGCGTCTCGCGCACGCTCTCGCCGGCGAGCACGGGGGCAAGCGCCCTGGCCGCGCCGGCCCGCAGCGCCTTGATATCCAGACCAAGCACCGCCGCCGGCAGCAGGCCGCAATTGGTCAGAACGGAATAGCGCCCGCCGACGCCGGTATGATGTTCGAGGAACGGCACGCCCAGCGGCTCCAGCAGCGCCCTGAGCGGGTGCAGCTTGCCGGGGATCGCGGGCTCGGACAGGCCCTGGAAGCGCTTGCCGATCTCGGCGTCGGAAAGCCCCACGCTGCGCATCGCGGTGATTGCAGCGATGCTCTGGAGCAGGGTTTCGCCGGTGCCGCCGGATTTCGAGATCGCGACGAACTTAGTCGTCTCCAGCGGCAGTTTCGAGAGCAGGCGCTGGTAGGTGTCGGGGTCGAGATTATCGATAAAATGCACGCGCGGCTCGGGGGCGAAACGCGACAGGCCAGCGATGCCGTAATCGGCGAGCTGCGCCAGCGTCTGCCCGCCGAGCGATGAGCCGCCGGTGCCGAGCACGAGGATGTCGCTCGCGCCGTCTTTCAGGCGTGCGGCGGCGGCCTGGACCGGGCCGAGGTCTGCGGTCTCGGCGGGCAGGCCGAGCAGCGGCAGCGAGCCGTCATCGGCCTGCGCCTTCAGGCGAGCGAGCGCCGGCGCGAGGTCGGCCAATGCCTGCTCGAAAGCCGCGTCGGGAATGCCGCCCTGGCCGACGCCGGATTCAAGCGCGAGATCGAAGGTCTGATTGAGCATGGGGGGCCTGTCGGATGGAAATCAGAAGTTGATATTGAACACGACCATCACCGTCATTGCGAGCGCAGCGAAGCAATCCAGCGTTTCACGCAAACCTCTGGATTGCTTCGCTGCGCTCGCAATGACGGCAGGAGTTCACACCAGCCCGACCGGCCGGCCCACGGCCTGCACCAGAAGCCGCGGATCGCCAAACAGGCGTTTGCCGACCCGCTTGACGTCGGCCAGCGTGACCTCGGCAAAGAGCCGGTTGCGCTCGCTCAGGAACTCCGGCTCGAAACCGTAGATCGCAAGCCCGAGCAGTTCCGACGCGATCTTGGGCGAGGTGTCGAAGCGCAGCGGATACGATCCGATGATGTAGCGCTTGGCCTCCTCGACCTCGTGCTCGGTCGGGCCCTCCTCGGCGAGCTTCGTCATCTCCTCGCGGATGACCTTGAGCGATTCGGCGACGCGGTCGTTGCGGGTCGAGGTGCCGCCAACCACCATGGCGCTTTCGCGCATCGGCAGCAGGCTGGAGGAGACGCCGTAAGCCAGGCCGCGCTTTTCGCGCACTTCCATGAACAGGCGCGAGGTGAAGGCCGAGCCGCCGAGGATGTGGTTCAGCACGCTGGCCGCGATGAAATCGGGGTCGTTGCGCATCGGCCCGGGCGCGACGAAGCGCAGCACGGTCTGCGGCACGTCGAGGTCGATCACCTGCGTCTCGCCGAGCCCATGGATCGGCAGCGGCTCGGCTGGCAGCCGGCGGGGGCTGCCTTCGGGGAGCGCGCCGAAGATCGCGTCGATGCGCTGGGCCAGTTCGCTGGCCGTAATATCGCCGACCACGACGAGCTTGAGCCCCGCCCGCGACAGGAGTTCGCGCGAGAGCCCCTTCAGCCCGACAGCCTCGAGCCGCGAGACGCTGTCGATATCGCCTTTCTCGGGGCGGCCGTAGGCGTGGCCGGGAAAGGCCGTCGCATAGAGCGCGTTGCGGCAGAGCGTGTCGGGGTTCTGTGCCTGACGCTGCAGCCCGGCGACGACCTGCGCCTTCACCCGCGCCACGGCGTCGGCGTCGAAGCGCGGCTTCTGCAGCGCCAACGCCAGCAGGTCGAAGGCCGTGTCGCGATGGCGCGAGAGCGTCTGGAGATGGCCGTGGAAATCGTCGCGGCGCGCCTCGAAGCCGAGATTGATGGCGTGGTCGGCCATCGTGCCTTGAAACGCCTCGGCGTCGAGATCGCCCGCACCCTCGTCGAGCAGGCCGGAGACGAGATAGGCTGAGCCGGCGGCGTTGTCGGGATCGCGCGTCGCGCCGCCGTCGAAGGCGAAGTCGAGCGCGATCAGCGGCAGGCTGTGCTCCTCGACCAGCCAGGCCTCGACGCCGCAGGCGCCGCGCACCTTCTGCACGGTGACGGAGGGGCCGGCGATGGCGGCGAGCGGAGTGGCGATCGGCGCGTTCATGGGGAGTTCCTGTCGGCGGCGATCATGGCCGCCCCACGAAGATTGAGAGGCAGGCTTGAATCGGATCAGGCCGCCGGCAGCAAGAGGCCGGTGACCGAGCGGTCGGGCCTGAGATAGCGGCGCACGGCCTCGATGACGGCGTTGCGGGTGACGGTCTCGATCCGGTCCGGCCAGGCGAGTACGTCCTCGACCGTCTCGCCCACGGCAAGCGACGCACCGAAGGTGCGCGCCAGCGAGGACTGGTTGTCGCGCGCGAAGATCGTCTCGGCGATCAGGCGCGTTTTAGCGCGCGTGAGTTCGATCTCGCTCGGCCCCTCGGCGAGAAAGAGCGCCAGCGCCGCGTCAAGCCCGGCCTCCAGCACGTCCATCCCGACACCCGGACGCGGACTGACCGAGATCTGGAAGGCGGCGCGATCGACCATCGAACCCATGAAATAGGCGCTGGCCCCCGCCGCGATCTCCTGCTCGACGCAGAGGCTGCGATAGAGCCGCGAGGTCGTGCCGCCGCCGAGGATCTCGGCTGCGATCTCCAGCGCGAACACCTCTGTCCGCTCGCCCGCATTGTAGGTCGGCGTCAGCCAGCCGCGCCTGAGCGAGGGCTGATGCACGCGCGGGTCGGACAATGCGACGCGGCGCGCGGCGCGCGGATCGGGCTCGGCCGGCCGCTTGCGAACCGGCATCTCGCCGCGCGCGGGTATCGCGCCGTAGCTCGCCTCGGCCAGAGCGCGCACCTCGGCCGCGTCGGTGTCGCCGGCGACCACAAGGATCGCGTTTGCGGGCGTGTAGAAGCGCTGGTAATAGGCGAAGGCGTCCTGCCGATCGAGACCTTCGATCTCGTGCTCCCAGCCGATGATCGGCGTGCCGTAAGGGTGATGCACGAACAGCGCCGAGGAGAACTCCTCGCCGAGCTGGGCGGCCGGGTCGGAATCGACGCGCATCTTACGCTCTTCGAGCACCACGTCGCGCTCGGGCCCGACGACGCTCTCCTCGAAGGCGAGGCCGGTCATCCGGTCGGCCTCGTAATCCATCATGGCGCGCAGGTGCTGCTTCGGAACGCGCTGGAAATAGGCGGTGTAGTCGAAGGAGGTGAAGGCGTTCTCCTGCCCGCCGAAACCGGCGACGATCTTGGAGAATTCGCCCGCCGGCCATTTGGCCGTGCCCTTGAACATCAGATGTTCGAGAAAATGGGCGATGCCGGACTTGCCCGCCGGATCGTCGGCGGAGCCGTTGCGATACCAGACCATGTGGGTGACGACGGGAGCGCGCCGGTCGGGAACGACGACAACGGCCAGCCCGTTCTCCAGCCGGAAGGATTCCACGGGCTGGGCGGCCTGGCTCGGACGCGAATGCATGTTCACCTTGCGCCGTCTCCTGATGGCGGACACGCCGGGGCCGGCGCATCATGCGAAATAGGGCTGCGAACGCCCTCGCGCCAGAGGCGCGGGGGGCCGATAGCGGACGCGCAGGCCAGCCTATTGCAGCGGCGTCGTGCCGATCAGGAATTCGCGCTGGCCGACGGCCTGCTTGTCCTCCTGCGGGCCGCTCTGGCCGGGGCCGACCGGGGCGGAGCCTGCGGGGCGGCGGTAGCCGACCGGCGGCTCGGTCAGCAGGCGGCGCGGCGGCTCGGAGCCGTAGTTGAGCTGCGCCAGATCCTCCTGGCCACGGCGGGCGGCCTCCTCCTTGGCGCGGCGGATCGGCTCGATCTGGTTGTTGGAGTTGCTGAGTTCCTCGACCACGACCGGGCGGCCCGTGGCGCGCGCCGCCGGGCCGCGACGAAGCTCGGTCTGGTTCAGCCAGGCGTTGTTGCGCGTCTTCTCGCTTTCGGTGAAGGGCAGGATGCGCGCCTCGGCGGCCTCCCTGCGACGCGCGACGTCGGGGTCGTTGGGCCAAGCGGCGGTGCGGGCGCTGGCGGGCTCCTGCGGGCGCGGCAGGGCCGAGCCGGGCGGAACGACCAGCGGCGGGCGCTCGCGATACTCGATGTCCTCGCCGCCGCGCTTGCCGATGACGCCTTCCATGATGTTCTTGAAGAGCAGGCCTTCCTGGGCGAAGGCGGGCTGCGCCGCAATCAGCAGGCCGCCGGCGAGCAGAACACGCGAAGCGCGATTTGCCATCTGGTAATCTCCCTTGGACGATCCTTGGCCCTGCGTCTCAATCGCATGCGCGCGGCGAAACGATGGCGAAGTCCGCTTTTCAGCTCGCAGCCTTAGCAGCCGGGCGGAACGATTCATACAGGAGCGCGGCGACCCCGACAACGATGGCCGCATCGGCAACGTTGAAGATGTACCAGCTAAAGCGGCCCCAATGCAGGTGGACGAAGTCGACGACCGCGCCGTAGACCGCGCGATCGACGCCGTTGCCGAGCGCGCCGCCGATGATCAGCGCCAGCGCGACGACGGTCAGCCGGCGCGGCTCGCGCCACATCCAGCGCCCGAGCCAGACCGCGGCGATGAAGGAGATCGCGACCAGTCCCCAGCGCCCGAGATCGCTGTATTGCTGGAACAGCCCGTAGGAGATGCCCCGGTTCCAGGCCAACACGATATCCATGAAAGGCAGCACGGAAAAGGGGCCGTTCTCGGCAAGGCCGACCGAAAACAACAGCCAGAGCTTGCTCGCCTGATCGAGCGCGAAGACGATCACGACGATGGCGAGGCCGAGGCGTCGGGTGGGGTTCATGCCGCGCGCGTTCCGAGTTCGCGCAGCGCCTTGGCATCGCGCGGCGTCACCGCCGGCCAGTCCGGGTCGGCGGTCGCGGGGTCGAAATACTTCCACGAGCGGGCGCATTTCACGCCGCTGGCACGCGCCGGCAGAACCGCGACGCCGGGCACATCCGGCAGCCGGAAAGCCTCGGCCGTGCCTTCGCCGTTCCTGACCACGACGCCTGAGGTGATGCTGATCTCGGCGAGATCGGCTCCCGAGAGCGCCGCGAACAGGTCGGGATCGCTGACGAAGACCTCCGGCGCGGCTTCGAGCGAGGAGCCCAGCCGCTTGGCGGCGCGCTCCAGTTCGAGCGCGCCGGTGACGACGCGGCGGACTTTCCGGATTTTTCCCCAGCGCTCGGCGAGCTCGGGATCGAGCCAAGCTTCGGGAGCCTTGGCGAAGAGTTCGAGATGGACCGAGCCGTCGAGGCTCTTCTGCTCCGGATAGCGCTCGAGCCAGGCCTCTTCCGTGGTGAAGACGAGGATCGGCGCGAGCCAGGTGGCGAGGCAGGAAAACAGGTGATCGACCACGGTCAGCGCGCTCTTGCGGACATGGCTCGACAGGGGATCGCAATAGAGCGCGTCCTTGCGGATGTCGAAATAGAAGGCCGAGAGCTCGGTGTTCATGAACTGCGAGAGCAGGTTCACGACCTTCTTGTAGTCGTAGGTCGCGTAGGCCTCCTCGACCTGGGGCCCGAGTTCGGCCAGCCGGTGCAGCATCAGCCGCTCCAGCTCCGGCATGGTCTGCGCCTCGGCGACGCGGATGTCCTCGCTAAAATGGGCGAGCGTGCCGAGCATCCAGCGCGTCGTGTTGCGCAGCTTGCGATAGGTCTCGACGAAGGTTTTCAGGATTTCCTTGCCGATGCGCAGATCGTCGGAATAGTCCGCCGCCGCGACCCAGAGGCGCAGGATGTCGGCCCCTGAATCCTTGATGATGTCCTGCGGTGCGGTGACGTTGCCCTTCGACTTCGACATCTTCTCGCCCTTCTCGTCGAGGCAGAAGCCGTGCGTCAGCACGATGTCATAGGGCGCGCGGCCGCGCGTGCCGCAGCTTTCCAGCAGCGAGGAATGGAACCAGCCGCGATGCTGGTCGGAACCTTCGAGATACATCACGCGGTCGTTGCCGCCGTCGCCGCGCCGGCGGGCGCGCAGATCGGCCCGCTTCTCCAGCGTGAACGCGTGGGTCGAGCCCGAATCGAACCAGACGTCGAGCACGTCGGTCACGCGCTCGTAGTTCGCAGGGTCATAGCCGAAGGGTTTCAGGAAGCGCGCGCCGTCGGTGTCGGTGAACCAGGCGTCGGCCCCTTCCGCCTCGAAGGCCTCGGCTATTGCCGTGTTGACCTTCGCGTCGACCAGGATCGCGCCGGTCTCCTTCTCGACGAAGACGGTGATCGGCACGCCCCAGGCGCGCTGGCGCGACACCACCCAGTCCGGGCGGTTGGCGATCATGCCATTGATGCGGTTCTCGCCGGCGGCGGGGACCCATTGGGTATCCTTGATCGCGCCGAGCGCGACCTCGCGCAGGGTGCGGTTGCCGAGCGCATCCACGCCCTTGTCCATGGCGATGAACCATTGCGGCGTGTTGCGGAAGATGACCGGCTTCTTCGAGCGCCAGCTATGCGGGTACTGGTGCTTGAGGCGGCCGCGCGCGACGAGGTTGCCGGAGGCGGCGAGCGCCTTGATGACGGCCTCGTTGGCGTCGCCCTTCTCGCCCTTGTCGGTGATGACCTGCGCACCCTCGAAGCCCGGCGCGTCCTTGGTGAAGCGGCCATCGGCGTCGACGGTGTAGGGGATGTGCGTGTCGATGGGCTCTTCGCCACCCTCCGGATGCTCCAGCTCACGCTTGTTGGCCATCCAAATGTCGAAGTCTTCGCGGCCATGGCCAGGCGCGGTGTGGACGAAGCCCGTTCCGGCCTCGTCGGTGACGTGGTCGCCATTCAACAGTGGGACGTCAAACTGATAAGCTGCGATCGAGCTCGCCTGAACCATCTCACCGGAGGTGCTCAGTAGCAGCCCATTTGCTAGCGGATGGCTGCAGCGCATTCCGTCGAAGACCGATGGATTTACGCTGCCAATGCGCTTGTAAGAGCCTACGCGAGCAGCCTTGAACATGCTGTCAGCTAGCTTGTCGGCAACGATGTATGCCGAGCCGACCTTCGCCCAGTTGTCTGATGCGGCCTCGGTAACCTCGTAAAGGCCATACTCAATGCGGTCTGAGTATGAGATTGCTCGGTTGCCGGGCATGGTCCACGGGGTAGTCGTCCAGATCACAATCGATGCATCGGAGATGTCGGCCGGCGATGCGTCGTCGTTGCCAGCGTCCAAGCTAGACAACGGTGTCTTTACCGGAAACGCCACGAACACCGTATCGCTCGTGTGCTCCTCATACTCGACCTCCGCCTCGGCCAGCGCGGTCTTCTCGACGACCGACCACATCACCGGCTTGGAGCCGCGATAGAGCTGCCCTGTCTCGGCGAATTTCATGATCTCGCGGGCGATCTGCGCCTCGGCCCCATAGGCCATGGTCAGGTAGGGATCGTCCCAGTCGCCCTCGACGCCCAGCCGCTTGAACTCCTCGCGCTGCACCGAAACCCAGTGCTCGGCGAAGGCGCGGCACTCTTTCCGGAACTCGACGACCGGCACGTCGTCCTTGTTCAGCCCCTTGGCGCGGTACTGCTCCTCGATCTTCCACTCGATCGGCAGGCCGTGGCAGTCCCAGCCCGGCACGTAGTTGGAGTCGAAGCCGAGCATCTGCTGCGAGCGCGCGACGAGATCCTTAAGCACCTTGTTGAGCGCATGGCCGATATGGATGTTGCCGTTCGCATAGGGCGGCCCGTCATGCAGGATGAAGCGGTCGCGGCCGGCAGCCGCCTCGCGCAGCTTGCGGTAGAGGTCGATCCTGGCCCAGCGCGCCAGCAGTTCGGGCTCGCGCTGCGGCAGGCCTGCCCGCATCGGAAACTCGGTCTGGGGCAGGAACAGGGTGCTGGAATAGTCGATCGTCTCGGCTGGCTTGTCGGTCATGTCGTCCGGCTCGGGCAATGGACGAGCGGGCCATCTGCGGTGGCGCGGCGCTTAAGTCCGTGATGGAATGGGGAAGGCTTTATGTCATCCCGGCCTGCGCTGGCGCCCGCGCTTGTCTAGCGCGAGGCGGCGGCCGGGCCCGTAATTCGCCGGGACGATCTGGTTCTGGCGCGATGAGCGGACATGGAGCGCTTTTAGCAAAGGCAGCCTACGGAAGGAAGGGCGGCGTTTTGCGCAGGATGTCGCGCGCGGCGGCGCTGTCAGCGTTCATCTGAACGATCAGCGCGTCGAGCGTGTCGAACTTGGCCTCGGGCCGCAGCCAGGCGACAAAGGCGACATCGACCTGTTTGCCATAGAGATCGCCGGAAAAATCGAAGACGAAGGTCTCGAGTTTCGGTGGGCCGTCATCGAAGGTCGGGCGGCTGCCGAAGCTCGCGACGCCGTCCTGCCAGAGGCCGTCGATCCGCATGCGGACGGCATAAACGCCATGGGCAAGCCGGCAATCGCGGGCTAGATGCATGTTGGCGGTGGGATAGCCGAGGTCGCGGCCGCGCTTTTCGCCATGAACGACGGCTCCGCGCACTAACCACGGTCGCCCGAGCAGATCGGCGGCGCGGGCGACGTCGCCCTGCCCCAGCGCATCGCGCACCAGCGTCGAGGAGACCGGCTCGCCGGCGAAGGCGTAAGGCGGCACGATGACGACGGGCACCCCTTCCAGCTCGCACAGATCCCGCAGCATCTCGGGCGAACCCGCCCTGCCCTTGCCGAAATGGAAATCGTAGCCGCAGACGAGGCCTGTCGCGCCGAGCGTGGCGAGCAGCAGATCGTCGATGAAGGCCTTTGCCTCGATCGCGGCGATGTCGCGGTCGAAGGGCAGGATGAAGGTCGTATACAGGCCGACCGAGGCCAGAAGCTCGGCCTTGATCGCCGGTGGCGTCAGCCGGAACACCGGCTGGTCCGGTCTGAAGACGCTGCGCGGATGCGGCTCGAAGGTGAGCGCGGCCGGCCGGCGGCCCAGTTGTTCGCCGAGTTCGACCGCCTTGCGCGCCAGTTCGGCATGGCCGCGATGGACGCCGTCGAAATTGCCGAGCGCGAGCACCGCGCCGCGCAGATTGGCGGGCACGGGCTTGGCGAGGTCGATCACGAAGGCGGTGTGCGGCGCGGCCGAAATCGCGTCAGCGGGGGATGTCATCGTGGCTCAGCGTCCGGAATGCCGGGGCTTCAAGCCCCGCGCGGCGCTGTTTGGCCCCAAGCCGGCGGAGGCGTCAAGCCGGGCGCGACGGCGGCAGGGCGACCCAGGCCTCGCCCTCCAGCACCGCCTTGCCATCGACGAGGCATTCACAGAACAGCCGGGCGCGCCGGCGCTCGGCCACGAGTTCGACCACCTCGACGCGCGCGGTGACGACATCGCCGATCTTGACGGGCGCGAGGAAGGTCAGCGTCTGCGAGAGATAGACCGCGCCCGGTCCGGGCAGCCTCGTGCCGAGCAGCGCAGAGACCAGGCTCGCGGTCAGCATGCCATGGGCGATGCGCTGGCCGAAGCGGGTGTTGGCGGCATAGCGGTCGCAGAGATGGATCGGATTGGCGTCGCCCGAGAGGTCGGCGAAGAGCGAGACGTCGCGCTCCATCACCGTGCGCATCAGGCTCTCGGTCTGGCCAAGCGCCAGATCCTCGAAGGCATGGACCTGATAGAGCGTCTTCGTCATCGTTCCCGGCCGGACTGGCGAAACGGGGCGCCCGCGGCCACCATAACGCATCGATTGCATTCGGCGAAGCCTCTCACGAGCCTGCCGGCCGCGCCATTGAACTTTGGAACGGCGCGCGGTTCCCACCCTCGCCGCCCCCTTGTCCCAGCGTCACTCGGGCTTTCGATTAACGGCTTTGAAACGCCGCTGGTCTAAGACCGTTGACCTATGGACGCCGCCTTGCGAAGGCGGCGTCGCGCAGGTTTCCGCCTGCGATGCATCCGCGACGCTTGGAGCACCAGAATGGCTCTCGATCCCTCCATGCCGATCCTCGTGGTCGACGATTATCAGACGATGGTCCGGATCATCCGCAACCTGCTGAAGCAGCTCGGGTTCGAAAATGTCGACGACGCCTCGGACGGCTCGGCCGCGATCGAGAAGATGCGCGACAAGAAGTACGGCCTCGTGATCTCCGACTGGAACATGGAGCCGATGACCGGCTTCGAGCTTCTGCGCCGCGTTCGCGAGGAAGAAAAGCTCTCGGATACACCTTTCATCATCGTCACCGCCGAATCCAAGACCGAGAACGTCATCGCCGCCAAGAAGGCCGGCGTGAACAACTATATCGTCAAGCCGTTCAACGCGCAGACGCTAAAAACCAAGATCGAGTCCGTCTGCGCCGCCTGAGGGTGTCGCCAACGCTACTCCGGAGGCCGTCTGACGCGGCGGAGCGCGTTTTGCGACGCCCTCAGCGTCGTGAGGCTCGTCTTCACCACACCAGATGGGGCAGGGCGTAGTGCGGCCTGTGGAGCTGGTCGGCGAACCAGGCGTGACGCCGGTCCCAGTCCGCTTCCATGAGATCCTGGGCGTGGATGCCCGCCAGCACCATGACGCTTGCGGCTCCAAAAGCGTTGGCCCCGGCGATGTCGGTGCGGATGGCGTCGCCGACACCGCAGATGCGCGCGCGATCGATCGTCGAACCGCGCGCCGCCTCGCCCAGCGCAAGCGCCGCCTCGTAGATCGGCGCATGCGGCTTGCCGGCATAGATCGCCTGCCCGCCCAGTTCCTCATAAGCCAGCGCCAGCGAGCCGGCGCAGGGCACGATGCGCCCGCCACGCTCGACCACCAGATCGGGATTGGCGCAGATCAGGGTCAGGCCGCGCGCCGCGAAATCCGCAAGAAGCCCGGCATAGGTCTGAGCGGTTTCGGTCTCGTCGTCGAACAGACCGGTGCATAGCACATAGGCCGCCTGATCGGGCGCGACGCGGGGCGCGTCGAGGCCGGCGATCAGCGGCAGGTCGCGATCGGGCCCCAGCATGTAGACGGGCTGGCCGGCCCGCGCCCGGATGAGGCCCCGGCAGACGTCGCCCGAGGTGACGATGGCGTCATAGGCGTCGCCCGGCACGCCGAACCCGTCGAGCTGGCGTCTGATCTCGGCGTTTGGACGCGGCGCGTTGGTCACCAGCACGACACTGACGCCCGCCTTGCGCATCGCGAGCAGCGCCTCCACCGCCTCGCGATGGGCGGCGACGCCATTATGGACCACGCCCCAGATGTCGCAGAGGCAGAGATCGAAGCGGTCGGCGATGCCGGCGAAGCCGGTCAAAGGCTGGGTCGTCGTCTCGGATGTCGGCAAAGCGGAAGGCTCCATGGCTGTCATGGAGCCTTAGCTCTTCGCGGTTGCAAAAAGAAGACGCTCGCTCAGGCGCTGGCGCGGCGCAGCACGGAGCGGAAGGGCAAGCGCTCGGGTTTTGCGTCCTCGGCCGGCGCGGGCGCGGGATAACCCAGGACCTCGGCCGAAGGCCGGGCCGGCGCGGGCTCCGGCTCGCGAACCGGCGCAGCCGACGGCTCGGCGAAGACCTCCGGCTTGACCGGGCGCGGCGGCGAGAAGACCAGCCCCTGCGCGAGGCCGACGCCGAGTTCGATCATGTCCGCCACCGTCGGATCGTCCTCGATGTCGTCGGCTATCAGCGTAATCGATGCGCGGGCGAGCAGCGCGGAGAGATCGCTGGCGGCGATGTCGGCCGCCACGCGGCCCACCGCGTCCGCCTGCAGCAGCGCGGCCGGGGCCTTGACGAAACGGACGCCGCGATCGGACAGCGACGCCGGATCGAGCCTGAGATCGACGAGTTGGTCGAGCGCAAAGCGCACGCCATTGGCCGACATCGCGCCGAGAAAGCCCAGACTCGTCGGGTCGAGTGCCCGGAACACGGTCTGCGGCATCTCGATGACGAGATGGCCGGCATGCTCGCGATACTTGTCGAGAATGCGCGACAGCGCCGACAGCGCCTTGGCCGAGCCCCAGGTCGCCGCGCTGAAATTGCACGAGACGAACAGCTTCCCGTCCTTGGCGCCGAGATGGCGGGCGATGGCGAGCGCGCGCGTCAGCACAAGCGCATCCAGCGTCGGGCCGAAGCCGCGCTCCTCGACGATTTTGACGAAATGTTCGGGCAGCAGCAGCGTCTGCTCGTCGAGACGCAGCCTGACCAGCGCCTCGTAGCCGCGGGTGCGCCGCTGGGGCAATTGCACGATCGGCTGAAGATGGACCTCGACGCGGCCCTCCGACAGCGCCTGGCTGATCACGGCGGCGCGCTCGTCGGCGGCGCGGCGCTGCGCCTGCCGCATCGTCTCCTCGCGCTCGGCCGCCTTGGCCTCGATCCGCGCCCGCATCGCAGCCTCAGGGTCGATCACCGGCACGGGCGCGGGCGTCGCCGCCTGCTGGCGCGAACGCGCCAGCGCCAATTCGGCGTCATGGTCGGCGAGCGTGGTCGCGACCTGATGGATCAGGTCGCCGAGCAGCCCGACTTCGGCCGTGAGTTCGTTCAGCGTCGCGCGCGCAGGCGCGGCGTCCGCCTCGCGCATCGGCAGTTCCTCGACGCGACGCGCCAGCGTATCAAGGCGGATCGCATTGGTCGCCAGCCTGACCTTGACCTCGCCGATCGCCGCCAGAACCTGCTCGCGCTGGCCCAAGGCGCGCTTCTCCGAGATCAGCGCCGAGCCGATCAGCCCGCCGCCGGCCAGCAGCAGGCCGAGCGCACCGCCGAGCGGGCCCGGCAGAAGCAGCGCGGTGACGGCGCCGGCCGACAGGCCGGTAACGGCGCTGGCGAGTGGGTGCAGGGCGTTCAGGCGGACAGGGGCCAAGAGAGCGACCGCGCAAGAGGGGACGGGACGACAGCGGCGAATCACGAGAGACATCTGGAAAACTACCTGCGCCGGAGGCGTCAAGCGAGCCTCCCGGCCTACGTCGCCGACCCAATCGCGCAGAAAGCGGTGGAATTCACGGAAAGCCCGCTGGCGGGCTCGCTATCGCCGCGTCAGGGCGCCGAGTGCGTCGGCCCCCAGGGCGGCAAGCACGCGGTCGATCAGCTCCGGCGCGAAGCCCTTCTGGCCAAGATACAGCCGCGGATCGACCGCAAAGAGCGGAGCGGCTTCGGCGAGCGCGCGCAGGCAGATCGCCAGTTCGATCTCGTCCTTCGCTTTGGCGGCGGAGAGCGACCGGCCAAGCAGGCTGAGCGCGCCCTGGTCCGCGACCAGGGCCGCGGCGTAGCTCTCGGCCAGTTTGTCGGCACCCAGCAGATGCGCCGCCAGAAAGGCGTAGAAATCGTACCAGGGCGGCCGGCCGGCGCTGAGCTCCACGGCGCGGGAGAGCAGCGGCAGCCCCTCCGCCGGCCGGTTGAGCCGGACGAAGCGCGAGCCGAGATCGGCCATGATGTCGGGATCGTAGGGGTTGCGCGCCAGCGCCTCGCGGCCGCTCCTGATCGCGTCTTCCAGTGCCCCCCTGGCGAACAGCACGTCCATCATGACCTGCTGCGCGCGTGCGCTCGACGGGGCCAGCCGCAACGCCGTCAGCGCCGCGCTCAGCGCACGGTCGAGCGGCGGGCCGGGCAGCGGGTTGAACCCCTGCGCATGCTCGTCGAGAATCAGCAGCGCCAGTTGCGACCAGGCCGGATGAAAGCCCGGATCCCTGGCGAGCACGCCCTCGAGGCAGGCGCGGGCGGCGAGATGCTCGGCCGGCTGCATGGTGCGGCGGAAGTCGAAAGCCTGGAACATGCAGCGCATCGCCGGCGAGGTCGCCGATTGGCGGAAATCCGCATGGATGATGCCGAAGGGCTCGGCCAGTCGGATCGCCAGCCGGCGCGCCAGTTCGAGCAGTTCGGGATCGTCCGGGCCGCCGCTCAGGGTGCGCGTCGTCGATGTCGTCCAGACGATCCGCCCGTCCCTGACCGAACGCAGGCGGCCGAAGCCCTCCGTATCCGCGCCGACGCGGCTGGCGTTTATCTCGAAAACATAGGCGCCGGCCTCGACGCCGCTCGCGCCGGGCTGCAGCGCCTTGACCGAGATCAGATCGTCGAAGCGCGCCATGACGTCGACCAGCAGCCGGGCGAAGCGCTGCATCACCTCCGCTAGCGCGGGATCGTCCCGCGGCGTGCCTACCGTCACCGTGACGACCGGGAGATGGGCCGGCTGCGGCGCGGCATCGATGGGGGGCGGCGCGGCGGCAGGCGGCGGGGCCGTCCGAGTCTGCTGCGCGACGCCGGCGGGGGGCGAGCCTGCCTCGCGGCGATGGCCGATCCGCGTCGACGCCACCGCGACGGCCATGATCACGATGATCAGCACGAGCCCGACGATGGCGAGCCGGGCGCGCCCGGTCTCGACACGGCCGGCCGCTCCGGCCGGCTCGTCCGGCGGCGCGGACGCCATGAACGTATCCGCCGCAGGATCGGGGGGGATCGGAGCCCGATCCTCCGCGTCCGCGACGAGGCCCGGACCATCGGACAGGAAGCTCGGAACATAGCCGCCGACCGGAATCGTGATCCTGAGCGGCTCGGCCGCGCCTTCGCCGGCATAATACTGCACCAGCGCCTTGCGCAGCCGGCCGGCCTCGACGCGCACGATCGGGTCCGTCTGCGGATCGAAATCGGGGGACCGGCCGAACGCCTCGACGGCGATGGTGTAACCCTTCAACTCGGCGGCGCGGCCGGCAAGGCTGCGCTCGACGATGAAGCCGAGAAAAGCCGCGAGTTGCGGCGCGCTGCGGAAGGCGTCGGAGGCGAGAATACGGTCCAGCGCCGCGCGGATCAGCGCCGCGGCCTGTTCGTCGGGCCGATCCGGGGTCTCGCCGCTAGCGACCATTGTGGTCCCAATGCAGTTTTCTCACTCCCCCGGGTGACAGACTAGGCCGAGCGCGACGTAACGTCACCTGTCTCGTCGCGCGACTTTTGGTCCACGGCCGGCGCAGGCATGCCCCGCCCGGCCGGCGATTTACAGTCCCTGCTGTGCTGTTAGGTTGAGAGACGCTTAACTGGACCGGGAACGCCGCCGATGACATCCGCCCTCAAGCCGCTGGGCACGCCCAACGACCTCGACGCCTTCTGGATGCCGTTCACGGCCAACCGCTCGTTCAAGCAGAACCCGCGCATGATCGCCCGCGCCGAGGGGATGTTCTACTACACGCCGGAGGGCAAGCCGGTGATGGACGGCACGGCGGGCCTGTGGTGCTGCAATGCCGGCCATGCGCGCCGGCCGATCATCGAGGCGATCCAGGCGCAGGCGGAGGAGCTCGACTACGCGCCCTCCTTCCAGTTCGGCCATCCCAAGGTGTTCGCTGCGGCCGCCCGGATCGCAGCGCTGGCGCCGGGCGACCTCGACCATGTCTTCTTCGCGGGTTCGGGCTCCGAGGCCGCCGACACCGCGCTGAAGATCGCGATCGCCTACTGGAACATCTCCGGCAAGGGCTCCAAGACCCGCCTGATCGGCCGCGAGCGCGGCTATCACGGCGTCGGTTTCGGCGGCATCTCGGTCGGCGGCATCGTCTCCAATCGGAAATTCTTCGGCTCGCTGCTGGCCGGCGCGGACCATATGCCGCACACCTACGATCGCGAGAAGCAGCGCTTCACCAAGGGCGAGCCGGATTACGGCGCGCATTTCGCCGACGAGTTGGAGCGCATCGTCACCCTGCACGACGCCTCGACCATCGCCGCCGTCATGGTCGAGCCGATGGCGGGCTCGACCGGCGTGCTGCCGCCGCCGAAAGGCTATCTCAAGCGCCTGCGCGAGATCTGCGACAAGCATGGCATCCTTTTGATCTTCGACGAGGTCATCACCGGCTTCGGCCGGCTCGGGACGGCCTTCGCCGCCGAACGCTACGGCGTCGTCCCGGACATGATCACCTTCGCCAAGGGCGTGACCTCGGGCACGGTGCCGATGGGCGGCGTGATCTGCCGCAAGCACATCTACGACGCCTTCATGAACGGCCCCGACAACGTCATCGAGTTGTTCCATGGCTACACCTATTCCGGCCACCCGCTGGCGGCCGCCGCCTGCCTTGCGACGCTCGACATCTACCGCGACGAGGGCCTGTTCGAGCGGACGAAGGCGCTGGAGCCGGTCTGGGCCGACGCGATCATGTCGCTGAAGGACGAGCCCAACGTGCTCGACATCCGCACGCTGGGGCTGGTGGCCGGCATCGACCTCGCCTCGCGCCCCGAAGGCGTCGGCAAGCGCGCCTATGAGGCGATGGACCGGGCTTTTCGCGAGGAAGGGATCATGATCCGGATCACCGGCGAGACGCTGGCCCTGACCCCACCGCTGATCATCACGGAGGAGCAGATCGGGGAGCTTACGGAGAAGGTGCGCCGGGTGGTGCGGGCGGTGGCTCACTGAATGAGAAGGACCGCTTGCGCAACGCTGGCCGCAGTTCTCGTCCTCGCCTCCCCCGCCCCCGCTCAGGAGCTGCGCGGGCATGGCGGGCCGGTCCGCGCCGTCGCCGTGTCGCCCGACGGCAGGCTCGCCATGACCGGCTCCTTCGACCAGTCGGCGATCCTGTGGCGGCTGGAGACGGGCGCGGCCGACAAGGTGCTGCGCTTCCATCAGGGCGCGATCAACGCGGTCGCGACGGTGAACGGGCTCGGCTTCGCTAGCGGGGCCGAAGACGGCAGGATCGCGCTGTGGCAGGGCGATGCGGCCGAGCCGGCCCGGGTTCTCGACGGCCATAAGGGGCCGGTCTCCGCCATCGCCGTCTCACCCGAGGGCGGGCATCTCGCCTCGGCGTCGTGGGACGAGACAGTGCGCGTCGTTTCACTCGCCGATGGCAAGGCGCGCGTGCTGGAGGGGCATAAGGGGCCGGTCAACGGCGTCGCCTTCGCGCCCGGTGGCGCTATCGTCTCCTCGGGGTATGACGCGACCTTGCGAATCTGGCCGGCTGATGACGGGCCGGCACGGATCATCACGCTGCCGGCCGCGCTGAACGGCGTCGTTATCGCGCCCGATGGCGAGATCGCGGTCGCCGCCGCCGACGGGATTCTCAGGCTCTTTGGCCCCAATGGCGCGGCTCGCGCCGAGATCGCCATCGGCCAGACGCCGCTGATCGCGCTGGCGCTGTCGGCGGATGGCGCGACCATCGCAGTCGGCGGCCTGCGCGGTCAGGTGGCGCTGATCGAGCGCCGGACGCGCGCGATCCGGGCGACGCTGGTCGGGCCGGGGCTGCCGGTCTGGTCGCTGGCGTTTTTGCCCGATGGCAGGACGTTGCTGTCTGGCGGGGCGGATCGGCTGGTGCGGCGCTGGAACGCGGTCACCGGCGAGCATATCGGCCCGGTCGTGCCGCGCGCGGGAGAGGATGTGCTGGCTGCGTTTCAGGGCGAGCGCGGCGCGCAGGTATTTCGCGCCTGTGCGGCATGCCACACGCTGACGCCGGCCGACGGCAACCGGGCGGGGCCGACCTTGCACGGGATTTTCGGGAGGAAGATCGCGAGCGCGCCGGGCTACGCCTATTCCGACGCGTTCAGGACGATGGACATCGTCTGGAGCAAGGAGACCGTGGCGAAGCTCTTCGAGGTGGGGCCGAATGCCTATACGCCGGGGACGAAGATGCCGGAGCAGACGATCGGCAGCGCGGAGGACCGGCAGGCGCTGGTCGACTGGCTGGAGAAGGTGACGGCGGCGCGGTGATACCTTCTTTCGTCATGGTCGGGCTTGTCCCGACCATGCACGTCTTCGCTCGTAGAGCCCTACGCCCAAGACGTGGATGCTCGGCACAGGGCCGAGCATGACGGAAAAGCCGGTTGGGCCGTCTACTGCAGCGGATCCTCGCCCCGCTCCGCCCGCTCGCGCAGATAGTCCTCCGTCGTCCTCACCGGCGGCCGTTGCGGCGACAGATGCGGGTCGAAGCTCTCGTTGACGACGACCTCGACGCGGCAATCCTCGCACATCCTGATCACCGAGATGCGCTGCGCCGAGGCGCCGGAAAACATCCAGTGCTTGCCTTCGAGCTTGGCCGCGATCTTCTCGATCGTCGAGCGCACGCCGAAGGGTTTTGCGCAGTTGATGCAGTGGAACGGCTCTTCCTGCTTCAGCACGCGCTTGCCGCCCTTCCAGGCGTCGAAATCGATGCGCGGCTCCAGCGTGATCACCTTTTCGGGGCAAGTCGTGGCGCAAAGCCCGCACTGCACGCAAAGATCCTCCTGGAAGGCGAGCGTCGGGCGCTCGGGATTGTCCGAAAGCGCCTGAACCGGACAGGCGGAGACGCAAGCCAGGCAGAGCGTGCAGCCATCCGTCTCGACATGAATGGTGCCGAAGGGCGCGCGCTCGGGCATGGCGACGTCGGGCACCGGCGTCGGCGCGGCGGCGTGCAGTTCCGAGACGGCCTGCCGCAGCAGCGGCCGGCCCTCGCCCATCGGCCGGAAGCGGGCGGGGCTGGTGGAGGACTGGCCAGGCGCGATCCGCGAAAGGGCCAGAGCGAGTTGGTCGGGGTCGTCGGTCTCGATCACGCCCGCCCGGCCCTCGCCGAAGCCGAGCGCTCGGCTGAGCGTGTTGGCGTAGTCGAGGTTGCGCGTCAGGCCCGAGAGATCGTGCTTCGGTTTGGCGCGGCCGAGCACGCGGATGGCCGAAGCGCCGAAGGCGAGCGCCGCAGCGTATGTTTCCAACCCGAGCTGTGTGATCTCGTTGACGCGCAGCGGCAGCACGCGGGCGGGCAGCCCATCGCCGAAGCGGGCGAGCGCGTCGATCAGCGGCTCGCCATGCTCGGCGTCGTGTAGCAGCACGACCGCGTCGCGGCCGCCGGCCTGTGCGTAAGTGGTCAGCAGCGTGCGCAGGCGGCGCAGCAGCGCGTCGGTCGGCGGCAGTGCATAGGTCACCGCGCCTGTCGGGCAGACGGCAGCGCAGGCGCCGCAGCCGGCGCAGATTTCGGCCGAGATCGCGACATGGTCACCGTTCGGCGTGATAGCGCCTGTCGGGCAGAGTTCGAGGCAGCGGGTGCAGCCCGTCTTCTTCGAACGGGCATGGGCGCAGAGGTCCTCGTTCAGCCGGACATAGCGCGGCTTGTCGAACTCGCCGACGAGATGGCTAGCATCAGCGACCAGTTTTTCGATCGCGGCCTTGTCACGCGGATCGGCCCGGAGATAGCCGGCGCGCAGGTCGCCCGCCGGGAACAGCGGCGTCCCGCCCGAGAGGTCGATGACGATGTCGCATTGCGAGACCGCGCCGTTCCGCGGCTCGCCGAAGACGAGTTTCGCGCGCGACGAGGGCAGCGGGGCGGCGTAGTCGTTGACCGTCAGCTCGAACGCGCCGAGCCAGCCGGTCGCCGCCCCGATCGTGCCTTTCAGGACCGGCACGGCCATCACGCGCGGCGGCGCGATCTCGCCCGGCCGGCTGAGCAGGATGGTCACGTCGAGATGCTCGGCGAGGCGCTGGCCGACGGAAATCGCAGTCTCGTCGCGGCCATAAACCAGCGCCACGCCCTTGCTGGTCAGCGTGGTGAACCCCATCGCGGGCATCGGCTCGGCGGCGGCCGCCAGCAGCGCCGCCATTTTGGGGCCGGCCGCCTTGGCCTCGCGCGACCACCCGCCGGTCTCGCGGATGTTGGCGAAGACCAGTTCGCCTTCGTAGTCGTGGTCGGCCGCCAGTTCGTCGAAGAGCGGCGCCTCCTGCGTGCAGGCGATGGTGATGGCGTCGCTCTCGCCGAGCAGCTTGGTGACGATGTCGGTCTGGGTGCGGCAGAGATGACGAGCCGTGCGGATGTCGGCGCTCGGGCAACCCCTGCCAAGAGCGGCAAGGTCGAGCGGCATGGTGTCCTCGCACGAACAGACGATCAGCGTGCGGGCGGCGTCGGTCATGGGCGGTCGCGTCCTTGGGAGCAGATGCCGGGAGAGCGTCTTTTCGTCTCTCTTGCGGGTTTGAACGCTTATATGGAATTGGAGAGGTTCAAAAGAAACAAACGCCGCGCCTTTCGTCGCGGCTCCAGGGAGATTTCCGCGATGGCGGCCAGCGCGCTGCGCACCGACGATCTCAGGCGCGAGCCGGTGCTGCCGCCCGGCTTCACGCTCGTCACCCTGCGCGAATCGGGCGACGCCTTCGCCCATGCGCAGACGATCGCCGCCGAGGCCGGGGCCGCCACGCTGGTCTGGGCGCGGCGCTTCGACATCGTCGAGTTTGCCGTGGTGCTGGAGCCGGACGCTCCCTTGCGCGAGGCGCGGCTGGCGCATTATCTCGCCATGAACGCGCTGGCTGACGCGCTCGCGGTGCATTGCCCGCCGGAGCGGCCGATCCTGTTCCGCTGGCCCGATGCGCTGGTCTACGATCTCGGCCTGATCGGCGGCGGCCGGCTGGCCTGGCCGGAAGGCTGCGCGGAGGACGCCGTGCCGGACTGGCTGGTGTTCGGTGGGATGCTGCGGGCGACGACGATGAGCCCGTTCTCGATGGGGCAGACCGGCGTCGGCATGGAAGAGGAAGGTTTCGAGGAGGTCGATGCGGTCGATCTGATCGAATCCTTCTCGCGGCATCTGATGCTCGGCGTGACGCAGTGGCACAGCGATGGGCCGAAAGCGATCGCGAAGCGCTGGCTCGACCGGCTGGACAAGGTGGTCGGCACCCGCCACGGCATCGAGCCGGACGGCGACCTCGTCGCGACCTCGCAGGCCGGCACCGAACGCCGCAGCTTCGTCGAGGCGCTGGCCCGCGCCGACTGGCTCGACCGCGACAGCGGCGGGCCGAAGCTGTGACGGCGCTTCCGTCATTGCGAGGAGGCGCAGCCGACGAAGCAATCCAGGAGGATTGCGCGAACCCTCTGGATTGCTTCGCTTCGCTCGCAATGACGGGCAGAGCCTGACCATGGACTTCCCCCTGAAATTGCCCCGCGCCATCCGGCTCGACCCGTCCGACACGCTGGTGTTCCGCCGCGCGGCGGCGCCCGGCGAATGGCTGGTCACCGGCTCCTTCCTGTTCGATCCCGCTCGGGTGGAGACGCTCGACGCCAAGGGCCGGGTCGCCTTCCGCTCCGGCTTTCTTGGGATCGGCAGTTTCGGCTGGAGCACGCTCGCGGTCGTGACCGAGGCGAGCGCGGACGAGCGCGAGGCGGCTGTCGCGCAGCTTGCCGCGCAGCTCATCGAAAAGCTCGGCGCGCCCGATCTCGCCGCCGCACGGACGGCAGCCGAAGACGAGATCGCCTTTGCCGCGTCGCTTTGCGACCATCCCGCGCAGACGCTGCTGGCCTTGCACCGCAGCCTCGAGGATGGCGAAATCCGCGAGCGCTTCCGCACGCTGACGCCCCGTGCCAGTCATGACACCGAAGGGTTTCGCGCCTTCGAGTTCCTCGAAATCGAGGGCGAGGACGGGCCGGCCGAAGAGGTCGATCTGCTGAATCTGAGAAAGACCCAGGATTTGAGAAAGACTTTGGCCTCATGACGCATTTCTGGGCCACGTCCGGCCATCTCCTGCTCGACCGCGCGGCGGGCGGCGGGCTCGCGGTCACCGACGACTTCCTCAAGGCCTATCTGGCGCGGCCCGAACTGCTGCCGCCCGAGGAGGCCTGTGACGCCGAGCGCGCGCTGCATGCGAAGTTGATGGATCGGCCGCAGGCGGATGTCTCCGAGCCTGAGATCGCGGCCATCGCCGACGAGGATGCGCGCGAGAACTGGCGCTTCATGCTGGGCTGGCGCGAGCGGCTCACCGCCGCCCCGACGCTCGAGGCGGCATACGCGGCGCTGATCCGCCAGGGCGTCGCCGGCATCCCGCCTCTGTTTCTCGACCAGCTCGTGCATGTCATCCTGCGCGGCGCGCTCGATGCGGTCGAGGATCCCTTCGTGGTGCGGGCGGCCGAATGCCTGTTCCGGCCGCAGCGCGTCACCTTCCACGAGAACACGATCCTGCTCGCCGACGCCGAGATCATCGAGGGGCACGAGGCCGACCGTCACGCCTCGCCGCTGCTCGCCATGCTCGGCGGCCCCGCCGTGACCTCGCTCGACATCCTGAAACCCGCCAATGCGGACTATTACTGGCAGCGCTCTGACGGCTTCGACATGGTGCTCGATCTCGGCGGCAATCCATCGGGCCGGGCGGCTCTGGGCGAAGCTTTGCGGCACTGGCTGCGGGCAATCCATGGCTTTGAGGCGACGATCGAGCCGGTCGAGAGCGTCAAGGACGCGGATTGGCGCTGGTTCGTCGGGCTCGACGCCGAGGCGACCGCGATCGGCAACGCGCTCTGGCAGGGGCAGACGATGGCGGAAGACGCGGCCTCGCGGCTGCTGGCGCTCTACCGGCTGACGCTGCCTGCCGAGGTGCCGGTGCTGCCGGCCGCGAAGGCTGCGCCGATCTACCTGCTGATGGCGATGTCGGACGATAAAGTCCTGCGGATGAAGCCGCAGAACCTTGTCGCCGGCCTGCCGCTCGCCGACCCTGCCCTGGCGCATTGAGGAGACCGGCATGGCCGAGCAGCACATCGAGGTCGGGATCGTCGTCGAACGGCGCAGGATCGACTCGCCCTGGGCTGACCATGCCTGGACGCCGATCGCCGTGCTGCCCGAGCCGCCGGCGCTCGCGCCATGGACGGAGCTGAAGCGCGAGCCGGACCGGACGAGCTTCTATCTGGGGCCGGCCGTGCTGACGCTGCACTCGGTCGACACCGCGCATTTCCGCGAGAATTTTCAGGCCGGCCGGGCCAAGCTTTGGGTGGCAGTGAGGCCGACTGGCATCGAGCCGGAACTGGAGCTGGTCGGAGTCACCGCCGACCCGTTCGAGGGCGAGGATTACTGCGAGAATGTCGGCGACATCATCGAGGCGCTGCCGATGCCGGCGGGAATCGCCGAGCAGGTGCTCGCCTTCTTCGACGCGCACCATGTCGAGCGCGAGTTCATCAAGCGCAAGCGCCAGGAGCACGACCCGCGCAAGGGCGGCGGCCCGCGCCCGGAGCCGGGGATGCGGCGCGGAGACGAAAGCTGATGGCTCCGCGCGGCGATGACGGGGAGGACGATGGCGGCTTCCTGACGCGCTGGTCGCGCCGCAAACGCGAGGCGGCGGCGGAGAAGCCAGCCCCCGATCCGCCGCTTGAGACGCCGGGCGCGCTGCCTGCCGAGATTCCTGCCGCCGAAGCCGAGGCCGGGCCCGAACCCGAAATGATCGAGCCGCCCTCGCTCGATCTGATCGACAAGGATTTCGACGTCGCACACTGGCTGAAGCAGAACGTGCCGGAAAGCTGGAAGCTTGCCGCGCTGCGCCGGGCCTGGGAGAGCGACCCGTTCATCGCAGGCTTCGAAAATCCGGCGCGCGACTATGCGCTGGAATGGAACATCCCCGGCGGCGCTCCAGGCTATGGCCCGCTGACGGAATCGGACGATGTCGCGGCGATGGTGCGTGGCATCTTCGGCGAGACGCCGAAGCCGGAAACGCCCGATCCGATGGTTGCCGAGGCAACCGGCGACAGCATGCCGCACCAGAACGTGAACTACGACGAAAGTCGCAAAAACGTTGCCGCGTTGCAACAAGACGTGGCCGAAGACCGTGACCCTGAGAGCGTCAGGGTGACGGATGACGCCGCCTACGAGCCGAAAAGCGGCGAAAAAGCGGCAGTTTCAGCCGATGACGTGTATGCTGCAGCGCAAAATTCGGCGCCGTCAGACCCGCCGGCCGTGCGGATTCGCAAACGCGGCGGTGGTGCGATGCCTGTCTGAATTCAGTTTGGAATAGTTGTATTTTCACGCGATAAGCGCTCATTATCACTGCACTAAAAAACGGCAGCGGCGATCGAACGCCGCGAGTTGGCTCAGGGGAACGACGCGGACCATGCGGGATCCGGCACTCGACAGGGCAATCGGCGCGGCCGGCGGCGTGAGAGCGCTCGCCCGCAGTGTCGGCGTGTCGCAGCCGGCCATTTCAAGCTGGAAGCGGGTGCCTGCCGACCGGGTGCTCTCGGTGGAGGCGCTGACGGGCGTCTCGCGCAGCGAATTGCGGCCGGACCTCTATCCCCTCGCCTCTCCAACCCATGAGCCCATCCTGTTGAACACCGAGGCCGCCCACGACATCGACCCGATCGACGAAGCCCGCGCCAGCGAGTTCGAACTGATCGGCGCGCTGCTCTGGCGTTCGCCGACGGCTGAGACGCTGGCGGCGCTGCAGGGGCTGCAAGGCGACGGCACGCCGCTGGGGTTGGCCCATATCGCGCTGGCCGAGGCCGCGGCTCAGACGACGCCCGAGGCGGTGCGCGACGAGTTCTTCGAGCTCTTCGTCGGCGTCGGTCGCGGCGAGCTCCTGCCCTACGCCTCCTATTACCTGACCGGCTTCCTGCACGAGAAGCCGCTGGCGCTGGTGCGCGAGGACATGGGCAAGCTCGGCATCGCGCGGGCCGAGCGCGCCGGCGAGCCGGAAGACCACATCGCCATCCTGATGGACATCACCGCGCATCTGCTGCGCGGCGTCTTCGTCGCCGAGGACGTCGATGCCGACGGGTTCTTCGCCCGCCATCTCGCGCCCTGGGCCGAGCGCTTCTTCGCCGATCTCGAAGTCGCCAAGGCCTCCAATTTCTATCGGACCGTGGGCCGCATCGGCAGCCTGTTCATCGCCATCGAGACGGAAGCCGCGAGGCTGCCGTCGTGACTGCATTCGACGCTGGAGAAACGACCATGTCGCAAAAGGCAAAAGGGACCGAGGCATCGGCCTTCGACCGCCGCAGCTTCTTCAAGGCGCTCGGCGCCGGCGCGACCGTCGCGGTCGCGCCCGCCATGGTGACGCCGGCGGAGGCCGTCGATCCCGGCAAGGACGAGACGAAGGCGCGCTACAAGGAAAGCGACCACGTCAAGGCCTTCTACCGCTCGAACCGTTACTGAGAGGCGCGATCCCATGCTCATCAAGCGCAAATCGGCCGACATCCAGCGCGGCAAGCTTCAGGCGGCAATGGCCGGCCTGTCGTCGGGCGTCATGGACCGCCGCACCTTCCTGCGGCGCTCGGGCCTCATCGCCGGCGGCGCGGCAGTCGCCGGCTCGCTGACCATCGGCTCGGTCCGCAAGGCGGAGGCATCGACCTTCGGCCCCGCGACCGGAACCAAGGTGGTCAAGAACATCTGCACCCATTGCTCGGTCGGCTGCACGGTCAAGGCCGAGGTCGCCAACGGCGTCTGGGTCGGCCAGGAGCCCGCCTGGGAAAGCCCGATCAACCGGGGCTCGCACTGCGCCAAGGGCGCGTCCGTGCGCGAGCTCACCCATGGCGACCGCCGCATCAAGTACCCGATGAAGCTGGTCGACGGGCAGTGGCAGCGCATCTCCTGGGATGTCGCGATCAACGAGATCGGCGACAAGATGATGGAGATCCGGGCCAAGTCCGGCGCGGATTCCGTCTATCTGCTCGGCTCGGCCAAGTTCTCCAACGAGGGCGCGTATCTGTTCCGCAAGTTCGCGGCCTTCTGGGGCACCAACAACGTCGACCATCAGGCGCGCATCTGCCACTCGACCACGGTCGCCGGCGTCGCGAACACCTGGGGCTACGGCGCCATGACGAATTCCTACAACGACATTCGGAATTCGAAGACCGTCATCTTCATGGGGTCCAACGCCGCCGAGGCGCATCCCGTCTCGATGCAGCACATCCTTGAGGGCAAGGAGGTCCAGCGCGCCAACGTCATCGTCTTCGACCCGCGCCTGACCCGCACCGCCGCCCACGCCACCGACTACATCCGCATCCGCTCGGGCACCGACATCGCGGTGATCTGGGGCATGATGTGGCACATCTTCAAGAACGGCTGGGAGGACAAGGACTTCCTCGCCGCCCGCGTGCACGGGATGGACGACGTCCGCAAGGAGGTCGAGAAATACGACCCCAAGACGGTCGAGGACATCACCGGCGTGCCCGAGGCGCAGCTCAAGCGCGCCGCGGAGACCTTCGCCAAGGTCAAACCCGCCACCTTCATCTGGTGCATGGGCGTGACCCAGCACTCGGTCGGCACGGCCAATGTCCGCGCCATCTGCAACCTGTTGCTGGCCACCGGCAATGTCGGCGGCATGGGCAACGGCGCCAACATCTTCCGCGGCCACTGCAACGTGCAGGGCGCGACCGATTTCGGCCTCGATATCTCGAATCTGCCTTGCTATTACGGGCTGGTCGAGGGCGCCTGGCGGCATTGGGCCCGCGTCTGGAACGTCGATTACGACTATTTCGTCACGCGCTTCGACGAGGTTCCGGCCAAGGGCGGCCGTCCGGCCCGCACCCGCAAGGCCAATATGGAGACCTCCGGCCACACCTCGACCCGCTGGTTCGATGCCGCCAACCTGCCGGCCGAACAGGTCGATCAGAAGGACAACCTCAAGGCCATGATCGTCATGGGCCATGGCGGCAACACCATCCCGCGCATGCCCGATGCCGTGAAGGGTCTGGAGAAGCTCGAACTGCTGGTCGTCGCCGATCCGCATCCGACCAACTTCGTCTCGCTCGGCCAGCGCAAGAACGGCACCTATCTGCTGCCGGCCGCGACGCAGTTCGAGTGCTCGGGCTCGCGCACCTGCTCCAACCGCTCGGTGCAATGGGGCGAGAAGGTCGTCGATCCGATCTTCGAATCCGCCAATGACTACTGGATCATCTACAGGCTCGCCCAGAAGCTCGGCTTCGCCGAGCCGATGTTCAAGCCCTATGAGATGGTGCAGGGCAAGTTCGGGGCCGAGCCAAGCCCTGAATCGATCCTGCGCGAGATCAACAGGGGCGGCTGGTCGACCGGTTATACCGGCCAGTCGCCGGAGCGCCTTAAGCTGCACATGGCCAACCAGGACAAGTTCGACCTGGTCTCCTTGCGCGGCGCGGCCGGCTCGCCCGTCGCCAACGACTATTACGGCTTGCCATGGCCGTGCTGGGGCACGCCGGAATTCAAGCATCCCGGCACCCACATTCTCTACAACACCTCGCTGGAAGCGAAGAACGGCGGCGGCACCTTCCGTCCGCGCTTCGGCCTGACCCGCGAGCGCACGCTCGCCGATGGCAGCAAGGTCAACGACACGCTGCTGGCGGAGAACGGCTCCTACTCGCTGAATTCGGAGATCAAGGACGGGTATCCCGAGTTCACCATGGGCTCGCTGAAGAAACTCGGCTGGGACAAGGACCTGACGCCGGCCGAGATCGCGACGATTTCCTGGATCGGCGGCAACAATATCGACGCCGTGAACTGGGCGAACGACCTCTCGGGCGGCATTCAGCGCGTCGCGCTCGAGCATGGCTGCGTGCCCTATGGCAACGGCAAGGCCCGCGCCAACGCCTGGAACCTGCCTGACCCCGTTCCGGTCCATCGCGAGCCGATCTACTCGCCGCGCGTCGATCTCGTCGCCAAATGGCCGGCCCGTCCCGACGAGCGCACGCTGCGCATCCCCAACCTGCACACCTCGGTGCAGAAGGCCGCGGTCGAGAAGGGCGTCGCCAAGTCGTTCCCGATCGTGCTGACCTCGGGCCGCCTCGTCGAATATGAGGGCGGCGGCGAAGAGACCCGCTCGAACAAGTGGCTGGCCGAACTGCAGCAGGACATGTTCGTCGAGATCAACCCCGCGGACGCAAGCGAGCGCGGTATCCGGGACGGCGCCTTCGTCTGGGTGTCGGGCCCCGAGAACGGCTCGAAAGCCCGCGTCAAGGCGCTGGTGACAGAGCGCGTCGGCAAGGGCGTGGCCTTCATGCCGTTCCACTTCGGCGGCTTCTACCAAGGCCAAGACCAGCGCGGGAACTACCCGAAGGGCACCGACCCGATCGTGCTCGGCGAGTCGGTCAACATCGTCACCACCTATGGCTACGACCCCGTGACTGCGATGCACGAAGGCAAGGTCACGCTTTGCCAGATCGCTGCGGCGTGAAGAGGAACTGAACCATGGCCCGTATGAAATTCCTCTGCGACGCTGACCGCTGCATCGAATGCAACGCCTGCGTCACCGCCTGCAAGAACGAGAACGAGGTGCCTTGGGGCATCAACCGCCGCCGAGTCGTCACGATCAATGACGGCAAGCCCGGCGAGCGTTCGGTCTCGATGGCCTGCATGCATTGCACGGACGCGCCCTGCGCCGCCGTCTGCCCGGTCGATTGCTTCTACACCACGGCCGACGCCGTGGTGCTGCACTCCAAGGATCTCTGCATCGGCTGTGGCTATTGCTTCTACGCCTGTCCCTTCGGCGCGCCGCAATATCCCAAGGTCGGCAACTTCGGTTCGCGCGGCAAGATGGACAAGTGCACCTATTGCTCGGGCGGCCCCGAGGCGGATCTCTCGCCGGCCGAGTTCCAGAAATACGGCTCGAACCGTCTGGCGGAGGGCAAGCTGCCGCTCTGCGCCGAGATGTGCTCGACCAAGTCGCTGCTCGCCGGCGACGGCGAGATCATCGCCCAGATCTACAAGGAGCGTGTGGTCAAGCGCGGCTACGGCTCCGGCGCCTGGGGTTGGCAGACCGCCTACAAGGAAACGATCGCGATCTGAGAGCGTGGGGAACTGGGCGTGGCGTCGCCGAAGGGCGCGCTGCGTTCCCCCCTTGCCTCGTTATCCGGTTCATCTCGCGAGAGGATTTCGCCCATGCGTCTCGGCGCTCACCTTCGTTTCCTGGCGCTTGGCCTGCTCCTGGCCTTCGCCGCCCTGCCGGCAGCCCCGGCGCTTGCCCAGCAGGTCAACCCGACCGCCAACGCCGTCAAGGAACAGCAGTTCCTCGACGCGCTGAAGGGCAATCCGTCGGCCGAACTCCAGGGCCGCATCACGATCCCCGACGGCAAGGCGGCGACGCTGGAGCGGCCTGCCGGCCGCGAATGGCGGGCCTTCCACCAGGGCACGATGTTCCGGATCGGCGCGATCGCGGTCATCGGCATGCTGCTGTTGCTGACGGTGTTCTACCTCGTTCGCGGCCGCATCAAGATCGAGGCCGGGCCGGCCGGGCGCACGCTGACGCGGTTCAACGCCTTCGAGCGCTTCATGCACTGGCTGACGGCCGCCTGCTTCATCGTGCTGGCGCTGTCGGGGCTGAACGTCACCTTCGGCAAGGCCGTGCTGCTGCCGCTGATCGGGCCGCAGGCCTTCACCAACGTGTCGATCGTGGCGAAGTGGTCGCACAACTATCTCGCCTGGCCGTTCATGCTCGGCATCGCGCTGATGCTCGTCGTCTGGATCAAGGACAACATTCCCGGCGCGACCGATCTGCGCTGGTTTGCGGCAGGCGGCGGCATCATCGGCAAGGGCCATCCCCCGGCCAAACGCTTCAATGGCGGTCAGAAGGTGATCTTCTGGTCTGTCGTGCTCGGCGGCGCGGCGCTGTCGGTGTCGGGCGTCTATCTGCTGTTCCCGGCCTTCGCCGGCGGCGTCCTGAACCTGCAGTTCTGGAACGTCGTCCACGGCGTCGTCTCGATGGTGATGGTCGCGGTCATCCTCGCGCACATCTATATCGGCTCGATCGGCATGGAGGGTGCGTTCGACGCGATGGGCTCCGGCGAGGTCGATCTCAACTGGGCCAAGGAGCATCATTCGCTCTGGGTCGCCGAGGAGATGCAGAAGGGGCATGTTCCCGGCGGCAAGCTCCAGCCGGCGGAATAACCCTCTCCCTGCCCCGCCCGGCTTGACCGCGCGGGGCAAACTGAAAGATGACAGCCGGGCGCGCAAGCGCCCGGTTTTGTTTCCGATGAAGGCTTTCGATGCGCGTGATTGGTCTGGCGGGATGGAGCGGCGCGGGCAAGACAACGCTACTGACGCGCCTCATCCCGGAACTCGGCCGTCGCGGCATCTCGGTCTCGACGCTGAAGCACGCCCATCACGCCTTCGATCTCGACACGCCGGGCAAGGATTCCTACGCCCATCGCGAGGCCGGCGCGCGCGAGGTGCTGATCTCCTCGGAGCGGCGCTGGGCGCTGATGCGCGAGTTGCGGAGCGAGCCGGAGGCGAGCCTCGCCGATCTGCTGGGGCGGCTGTCCCCGGTCGATCTGGTCATTGTCGAGGGCTTCAAACGTGCCTCGCACGCCAAGATCGAGGTTCATCGCGCCGCCAACGGCAAGCCGCCGCTGCATCCCGGCGATCCCACCATCCGGGCCGTCGCCAGCGATCTCGACTTTCCGGGGGCCGGCCGGCCCGTAATCGGGATCGATGATGTCGCCGCCATCGCGGACGCCGCGCTGGAACATGCCGAGCCGCTGGCCACCGTGCTGGCGCGGCTGGCGGACGCGTGAGGCCGCCATGGCGCAGTTGAGCCGCGACGACGAGGCCTTCGGCGGACCGCTGATGAGCGTCGAGCAGGCGAGCGCCCGCGCCTCCGAGCTGGCCGCGCCCGTGACCGGCACGGAGACGCTCGCGCTCGGGCTGGCTGATGGCCGTGTGCTCGCCGAGACGATCGTGGCCGGCCTCGACCTGCCTCCCTTCGCCAATTCGGCCGTCGACGGTTATGCGGTGCGCTTCGCCGACCTCGCCCCGACCGGAGAGACCAGGCTTGCGCTGGCCGGCCGGATCGCCGCGGGCGCTGACGCCGCCGGCTTCGCCACCGCAGGCGTGGCGGTGCGCGTCTTCACCGGCGCGCCGATGCCCGCCGACGCGGACACGGTCTTCATGCAGGAGGACGTCGCGGTCGAGAGCGGCTTCGTGTGCCTGCCGGCCGGCCTGAAACGAGGCGCGAATGCGCGGCCTGCCGGCGAGGACATCGCGGCGGGCGAGCAGGCCTTCGCAACCGGGCATCGCCTGCGGCCGCAGGATCTCGCTTTGCTGGCGGCGCTCGGCCGGACACAGGTCGTGGTGCGCCGGCGGCCGCGCGTCGCGATCTTCTCGACCGGCGACGAGTTGACCGAGCCCGGCCAGCCGCTCGGGCCGGCCGGGATCTACGACGCCAACCGCAGCCTGCTCGCTGCGATGGTGGCGCGGACCGGCGCCGAGGTTCTCGATCTCGGCATCCTGCGCGACGAGCCCGACAGCCTCGCGCGCCGGCTCGGCGAGGCGGCCGGCCTCTGCGACCTGATCCTGACCTCCGGCGGCGTCTCCACCGGCGAGGAGGACCACGTCAAGACGGCGCTGGCCCGGGCCGGCTCGCTCGATTTCTGGCGGATCGGCATCAAGCCCGGCCGCCCTGTCGCGATGGGCGTCATCGGCAAAGCACCTCTGGGACCCACGCCGTTCGTCGGCCTGCCGGGCAACCCGGTCGCGGTGTTCGTCACCTTCGCCTTCGTCGCCCGCCCGCTGCTGGCGCGGCTCGCCGGGACAAAGCACCGCGCCCCGGCCGCATTGCTGGTCAGGCTCGGCTTCCCCTACCGCAAGAAGGAGGGCCGGCGAGAATATGTCCGCGTCTCGCTTTCGGGCGGCGCGGACGGCGTCATGGTCGCCCGCAAGCATCCGCAGGACGGAGCCGGCGTCCTGACCTCGCTCACCCGGACGGACGGTCTGGTCGAACTGGCAGATGACTGGACGGCGATCGCGGAGGGCACGCTCGCGCCCTTCTACGCCTATGACGGGCTGCTCGGCTGAAACGGCCGTCAGGCTGCGGCGGACGCGGCGACGCCG
This sequence comes from Rhizobiales bacterium CCH3-A5, assembly GCA_001556025.1. GTDB lineage: Bacteria > Pseudomonadota > Alphaproteobacteria > Rhizobiales > Beijerinckiaceae > Allobosea. Next base: position 30,891 of record LSIB01000003.1, on the reverse strand, counting down.
AGCGCGGTCGCCGCGACTGCGGACAAAGCGAGCCGCAGCCGGCCATACCATTCCGGCGCGACATAACGGCAGATGAGCCCGTAATCGAGCAGGCCGAGCAGCACGAACGCCCCGCACAAAACCCAAAGCGCCGTAGGCGGCGCCAGCATGGCGGCGCCCCAGCCGACAAGCGCGGGAACGACCGAGACGACGAAATCGCGCGCCGCCATCCGTCTGTCCTCGAAACCGAGCGCGATGCCCCAGCGCACCCCTCCGAGGAAGGACAGGATCGCGACCCCGTAGATCATCACGAGCCGCGCCAGCCCCTCGCCCCCTCCGAGGACCGGCAGCGGCAATTGCAAGGTCAGCGCGGATGCCCCCGCCACGAACGGGATCAGCCCGGCGGCGCCCAGCAGCAGCGCCGGAAGCGGGATCGTCTTGTCGGACATGGGCGGCTTTCGCGGGAGCGGGGCGGTGGCTGTCCCGCAAGGCTATAAACGCCGCGCGAGGCATACGCCACGGCGACGCTCAGTCGCGCCTGAACACGACGCTCGCCAGCCAGCCGAGCAGCAGCGCCAGCGCAACGGTTGCGAGTCCGTAGAGGAACGACCGCTCATGGGCCCCCGTCGCCAGTCCCTGCTCGAGGCCGGTCTTGACCACCTCGAAATTGGTCGATTGGCGCGCCAGCGGCACGCCACCCGAATAGAGCACGATGTCGATCTCGTAGGGTCCGGTCGGCGCGGTCGCCGGCACCTCGATCGGCGCGCTGAACAGCGTGCCGGAGAGGAAGGTCACGCCGCGCTCGTTCTCGGCATAGAGTCCCTTCTCCTCAAGCATCCTGATCATGCCCGCCTGGAAGCGCGCCAGCGGCGCATCGACATCGAACGAGAGCGGCGGCGGCCGGTCCGCATTGGCGAGCCCGATGCGCTCCCGCAGCGCGGTGTCGGGGCTCAGAATCTCGCTGAGAGGGCGATTGCTCGACACCGAAAGAAACACCGGGCTATCGGGAAAGCGGCGTTGCGTCCGGTTGATCCAGATCGGACCGAGCCGCTCCTTCTCGCGCACCAGCAGCATGCGGCGCGGCCCGCGCACGGTGATCACGAGGTCATAGGGGTCGCCGCGCGAGGCGGTGCGCCCGTCGCGCTCGACGAGGCCGAAGACGGTGAGCTGGTCGCCGGTGTAGTTCGAGGTGATCTGGATCTGGTGGCTCGAAATCGAGACGATCAGCGTCTCGGCCCGGGCGGGAGCCAACGCCGTCAGCAGGAACATCGCCAGAATGAGGAGACGCCGGCTCATCGCGCGCTCTCCGGCAGGACGACCGAAAACGGCTCGCTCGGCGGCACGACGAGTTCGATGACGAAGCGCAGGCCGACGGAGAGGATCAGCAGCGCCAGCAGCAGACGGAACGATTCGACGTTGAGATTGCGCGCCGCGCGCCCGCCGAACTGCGCGCCGATAACGCCGCCGATGAGCAGCAGCGTAGCGAGGATGATATCGACCGACTGGTTGGTGACCGCGTGCAGCATCGTCGCACCGGTCATCGTCACGAGAATTTGGAAGAGCGATGTGCCGACCACGACCGCCGTCGGTATGCGGAAGAAGTAGATCAGCGCCGGCACGAGGATGAAGCCGCCGCCGACGCCGAGCACAGCGCCGATGAAGCCGATCACCACCGCCAGACCCGCGATCGGGATGACGCTGGCGTAGAGCCGCGAGCGATGGAATCGTACCCGCCAGGGCAGGCCCATCCAGGGCGGGTGCGTCCCGGCCTGCCGCCGCAGACGCCCGGGCTGGCCGGCGCGGACGCGCAGGGCGGAGCGGATGGCGTCGTAGAGCATCAACCCGCCGATGATGGTGAACAGCGTCACATAGGACAGGTTGATGACCAGTTCGAGCTGGCCGAGACGCCGCATGGAATTGAAGAAGAGCACGCCGAGCACGGTGCCGACGATGCCGCCGACGACGAGCACCCCACCGAGCTTGAGATCGAGCGCGCGTCTGCGCCAATAGGTCAGGACGCCGGTCATCGAGGAGCCGGCGACCTGCGCGGCCACGGTGGCGACCGCCACTGCAGGGGGAATGTCGAGGAAGATCAGGAGCGGCGTCAGCAGGAAGCCGCCGCCAACGCCGAACAGGCCAGAAATGAAGCCGACCGCGCCCGACAATCCCAGCACCATCAGGATGCTGATCGGCAGCTCCGCGATGGGAAGATAGATTTGCACCCGCAATCCTCGCGCGCCGGAATCGGCGCCTGACGTCCTGTCGTTCCAGATTGCACCAATCCGGTTAGACAAATCCTTACGTCGCGAGAACGGGCGTTGGACGACGCGCCACGGCGTCGTGATGAACGCTCAAGGCGTCGAAACCATGACGGAATGCTGAGCCGGGCCGGCTCAGCTCCGGGCCGGCGGTTTGGCGGGCTTCCTGTTGGCCGCCGTCGGGGTTTCGTCCCAGCCCTTGGCCGGCGGGACGACCTCGTTGGCCTCCGCCTTGAGGGGAGCCGGCCGCCAGCGCTCGGCCGACAGCTTCGCGGTCGCGAGATCGGCCGGCGTCAGGCGCAGCGCGACCTCGTCGCGCTTCTTGGCCGCGTCCTCGTCGCCCTGGCCGGCCGCGACCGCGAACCAGAGATAGGACTGGCCGAGATCGGCGGCCACGCCGAGCCCGCGTCCGAGCAGGATCGCCAGATTGTACTGGCTGTCGCGGACGCCGAGTTCGGCCGCCTTGCGGAACCACTCGGTCGCCGTCGCATAATCGGGCTTGCCGGAAATCCCCTCGGCATGGAGCACGGCGAGATTGTGCATCGCCTTGGCGTTGCCGCGCTCGGCGGCGCGGGTGTACCAGACCCGGGCGAGCGCGATGTCGCGCGGCGTGCCGATGCCCTTCTCGAACATGTTGCCGAGGCGGAACTGCGCCGGGGTCAGCCCGGCGACGGCTGCGCGCTCGAACAGGCGCAAGGCGACCTTGGTGTCGCGCGCCGCGCCCGGTCCGTCGGCGGCGCGTGCGGCGAGTTCGTAGACGGCCCGCGCATCTCCGGCGAGCGCCGCCTTGCGGACGCCCGCGCCGCCGAGCCCGGCCGGCAGATCGCCGATATTCGTCGCCTGCTGCACCGGCTCCGGTGCGGCAGGCAAGGGCGGCATCGTCACGCCTTGCGCCGTCGAGCCCGTCACTTCAGGCGCTGCGGTGGCCGCAAGCGTCGGACCCGCGATCGCAAGCGAGGGAGCGGCCGGCGCGACGGCGGGGGCCGGCGCCAGCGCCGAGCTCTGATCCTTGGTCTTGTCGGCCGCCGGAGCCTCCGGCACTGCGGCCGATGACGGTTCGATCGTCGGCGTCGCGACCGCAGGCTGGGGCTGGGGCTGGGTCTTGCCGCCCTTGAGCGCGCCGGTCACGACATGGGTCGTGCCGATGGCCAGCACGATCGCGGCGAGACCGAGCAGGATCGGCCGCTTGCGCTTCTCCATGATCTCCTTGAGCCGGCTGCCGGTCTTGGGCGTCTCGGCTGCAGGTGCGGGCGCGGCGGCCGCGGCGTCGGTCGCCGCCTTGGCCGAGCGGCGCGCGGCGGCGATGAGGTTCTGGCGGATCGCCTGCGGATCCTGTCCGGACGCCGCCATGGCCTCGGTCCGCGGACGGCCGGAGCCGGGCTCCAGCGGCAGATCGAGCGAGACGGCCGGCGCGGCGTCCGTGCGCGGCAGACGATCGGCAACGATGCGTTCGGCGGCGACCATCGGCTCCGGCCCGTCCAGATCGCGTGCGCCGACATCCTGCGGCGTCAGATCGCGAGCCTTGGGCGTCGCCGGCGGGCGGCTTAGCGGCTGGGCGGAGGCGCGCGGCGGCATCGGCGTGCGGGGCGCGGCGTTCTGGCGGTCGGCGGCGAGATCGGCCTCGAGGCTGGCGAGCCGCGAGATCACCGTCTCCAGCGTCTGGTGAACGGCGCCGATCGCATCCTGGGTCTGGCGGCCGGACGAGACATGGGTGTCGCGCAGGCCGGTGACCAGACTGCTCAGTTCCGCGATGCCGCTGGCGGGCGCGCCCTTCGAGGCGCTCGCGGCGCGCTGCACGGCCTGCGTGGTCTCCTCGCGTAGGGTCTGGAGATGGCCGACCAGGTCCTGCAGCGTGCGCTCGATGCCGCTTTCGGCTGAGCGGGTGGCGGCGGCCTGGTCGAGCCGCGCGGCGAGGCCGGAGATCTGTTGCTCAAGCGCGTCGAATGCATCCGAATCCGCGCCAGGTCGGCCGGCCTCGTCGATCTTGTCGGCGAGATTGCGCAGCATGTCCTCGACGGGGCGAAGGTCGACCCGGGCGACCTGCACCGCGCCGCCGTCATGGACGACCTGGCCCAGATTGCTGGAGGCGGCGAGCGTCTCGATCCGGTCGGCCAATGCCGCGATCTGGCGCGTGACGGCCTGCGGGCCCTGCTCGACCAATGTCTCGATGCGCTGCTGGAGGGCGTCCAGACGCCCCTCAAGCCCGCCCGGCTGGCGCTCGGCGAGGCTTTCGAGCCTGCCCACCAAGGTTTCGATCCGCCGCGACAGATCATCCGAGACGCCTCGTCCGGTCAGGTCCATCTCGGCGATGCGGGCTGCAAGCTGCTCGGCCTGCGCGTCGATCAGTTCGGGACGCATCGTCGGCAGCGCGTCGATGCGGCTGGCGAGCCCTTCGATCTGGCGGGCAAGCGCGTTCATCGGCGCGGGATCAGCGTGGCCGCCATGGGCGCGGTCCTGGGCGCGGTCGGCCATGATGGCGTCGCGCACATCTTCGATCGCCAGCGCCAGGCTGCGCATTTCGCGTCCGTCCGGCTGGGTGTCGCGCAGGCGACCAAGCTCGAATGACAGCGCGGCGATCTGGTGGGAGACATCCTCCAGCCGCTGATCGCCGGTGGAGGCCGCCATCATGTCGCGCAATTCGCCGATGTCGCGCATCACCGGGGCGAGAAGCGAACGGTCGCCGCCGCGCGCGGCCAGCGCATCGACCTTGGCCGCGAGATGGGCGATCTCCAGTTCGACGCGCTGATAGCTGTCGCCGGCGCGGTCCTGCGCCAGCCTTGCCATTTCCGATTCGATGCGGGCCAGCGGCTTGAGCACGGGATCGAGGCCGTCGCGGCGGTCGAGGCGGTCGAGCCGCGCACCAAGATCGGCGATCATCTGCTCGATCGGGTTGCCGGCCGGCTGATAGGCGGCGGCAGGCGCAGCATAAGCGGCGGCCGTCGCCTGCCGCCAGGACGGCTCGGCCGGCTGGGCGGCCGGGACGATGCGGGCGCTGAGATCGCGCAGGTCCTGCCGCAGCGCGGCGACGCGCGCCTCCGGCAAGGCTGCGCGCTGGGCGGCATGAGACATGGCAGCTTGCGGCATGCGGTCAGCGTCGAGCGCGCGCTGACGCGTGCGGATGTCGGTGACGGCGGCGGCCAGCCCGTCCCGGCTGAAGGCGAGACGCGGCGCGCGGGCGGGCTCGCCCCTGGCAGGTTCCGCCTGAGCAGGCTTGCGCTGGGCCTCGACCGTCTTGCGTTCGACATCGACGAGCCGCTCGCCCATCGTCTTGATCGCGTCGGCGATGACGGTGGTGGCGCGCTCCTGCCGCTCGGCGGCGGCGCGTTCGCTCGCGGTCATCCGTTGCTCGGTGTTCTCGATCCAGCGCGCGATCGAATCGAGCGCGCCTGCCGTCCTGGCGCTGGATTCGCGCGTCAGCCTCTCCGTGGCGGCGGCCTGCGAGATAACGGCCTCGATATCGTGCTGCGCGGGCTCGGACCGAGCTGGCGCCGCGCTGACGGCAGCCTGCGACGAGGTCTCCATCTGGCCTTGCGAGAGCCGCGCCAGCCGCTCGGACAGAGCGGCGATGTCGAGCTGCTCCGGCGCATCGGAGGACGCGCCTTGCGATTCGTCGCGGATCTTGTGGTCGAGCCATTCGCCCAGCGTCATGCCGGCGCGGCGCGCCGCCGCCTTCGCGGCGTCACGGGTCCGGGGATCGACGCCCTTGACGCTCCAGGGCAAGCTCGTGGCCATGTCAACGCTCGCCTACGGGGCCGGTTCCTGTTGGGAGAAGCGCAGGCCCCTGCTTGCCGCTGCCTTCCCTGCGAATTCGACCATCCGTGAAGATTAGGTTGCCGCTGACGAAACGCCGATCCGCAGCGCTGACTTTTGGCAGCCATGGTAAACAGGCGGTTAAGATCGGCCGCCGGACGGGTTAATTTTTTGCGAACGGCGCAAGCGCACGGCCAGCCCGCGCAACCGAAGGCGTCACATAACCGTAATTTGCCCCCGGAAACGGGCTCATTACCTGACGCTAGGACAGCGTCTCGCTTATGTGCTCACCCAACGGAACATGGCCGCCATCGTTGCCGGCCACCGAGCTCTCACCCCAAGGATACCATCATTATGACGCGCCACAGCTTTGCTCTGGCGGCCGCCTCGAATCAGGACAGCCGCTCTTCCACCTCCTCGAAAGCCTCCATAGCCCCCGCAGCCGAGCGGGACCTCTCGGGCGGCTTCACCATCAGCGACCTCGCCCGCGATTTCGGCGTGACGCTGCGCACGCTGCGCTTTTACGAGTCGCGCGGCCTGCTCGCTCCCAGCCGCTCTGGCCTGACGCGGATCTATTCGGGCCGCGACAAGGCGCGCCTCGCGCTGATCCTGAAGGGCAAGCAGCTTGGCTTCACCCTTGTCGAAATCCGCGCCATGCTCGCCAATGAGGAGAAGGGCCTGACCGACGATGCGGCCGATTCGGCCTCCGTCGGCGGCCTCCAGCTCAGCCGCGACCAGATCGTCGAGCAACTCGACCTGCTGCGCAGCCAGCGCAGCGAGATCGAGGGCGCCATCGCCGAACTCGAAGCCACGCTGGGCCGGCTGACCAAGGCCTGAGCTAGCGTCGGGCGCGATCTTGCGCCGGGCTCCCTGTCAGCTTCGCAATAAAGGCCCCGGACATGCGTCCGGGGCCTTTTGCTTTGGCGGCGACGGGGCGATGATGACCGGCAGCATCGAAGGGCGGGCATACCCTCTTGCCCTGAACGTCAAATAGTTTATATATGAACTATCGAGGACGCCACCGGCTACGACCGGCCGCGCGGTTCCTCGCCAGAACACGTCGAGATCACCGAGGGAGGATGCGATGCCGGTCTACAAGGCGCCCGTCGAAGACACGCTGTTCCTGCTGAACGACGTCTTCAACATCGAACGCTACAACAACCTGCCGGGCTTCGCCGATGCGACGCCGGACGTGGTCGAGGCCGTGCTCGGCGAAGGCGCGAAGCTCTGCGAGGAGGTGCTCCAGCCGCTCAACCTCTCGGGCGACCAGGAAGGCTGCACGCGGCACTCCGACGGCAGGGTCACCACGCCGAAGGGCTTCAAGGCCGCGCACGAGGCCTATGCGCAGGGCGGCTGGATAGGCCTCGCCATGGACCCGGACTATGGCGGGCAGGGTCTGCCCTACACGCTGGGCGCGGTGATGAACGAGTTCGCCTCCTCGGCGAACATGGCGTTCGCGATGTATCCCGGCCTGACCATGGGCGCGATCGCGGCGCTCTACGTGCATGGCTCCGACGAGCAGAAGCGCACCTATATCCCGAAGATGATCGAGGGCGTCTGGTCGGGCACCATGAACCTGACCGAGCCGCATTGCGGCACCGATCTCGGCCTGATCAAGACCAAGGCTGTTCCCAATGGCGACGGCTCCTACGCCATCACCGGCACCAAGATCTTCATCTCGGCCGGCGAGCAGGACATCACCGAGAACATCATCCATCTCGTGCTGGCGCGGATCGAGGGCGCGCCGGCCGGCGTCAAGGGCATCTCGCTCTTCGTCGTGCCGCGCAACGCGATCGGTGCGGACGGCTCCGTCGGCGAGAACAACCACGTCTCCTGCGGCTCGATCGAGCACAAGATGGGCATTCACGGCAACGCCACCTGCGTCATGAACTATGACGGGGCGAAGGGCTGGCTCATCGGCACGGAGAACAAGGGCCTCAACGCCATGTTCGTGATGATGAACGAGGCAAGGCTCGGCGTCGCGATCCAGGGGCTGGCCCAGTCCGAGGTCGCCTACCAGAACGCCGTCGCCTATGCGAAGGACCGCATCCAGGGCCGGGCGCTGACCGGCGCGAAGGAGCCTGCCAAGGCAGCCGACCCGATCATCGTCCATCCCGACGTGCGCCGCACGCTGATGTCGATCAAGGCCTTCAATGAGGCGGCACGCGCCTTCGTGCTCTGGAACGCGATCAAGTCCGACATCGCCCATCGCTCGGGCGACGCCGCCGAGCGCCAGGCCGCCGACGACCAGCTCGGCCTGATGACGCCGGTGCTCAAGGGCGTCCTCACCGATGTCGGCTTCGACAATGCGGTCAAGGCCCAGCAGATGTATGGCGGCCATGGTTACATCGCCGAATGGGGCATGGAGCAGTTCGTCCGCGACGCCCGCATCGCTATGATCTACGAGGGCGCCAACGGCGTGCAGGCGATGGACCTCGTCGGCCGCAAGCTCGGCCGCGACGGCGGCCGCGCCATCATGGCCTTCTTCAACGAGGTCGGCGGCTTCCTGAAGGAGAATGGCGAGGACGAGGCGCTGAAGCCGCTTCTGACCCCGCTTGCGGCCTCGCTCAACCATCTCCAGCAGGCGACGATGTGGTTCATGCAGAACGCGCTCGCCAAGCCCGACAATGCCGGCGCCGGCGCGACCGACTACATGCATCTGCTCGGCCTCGTCTCGCTCGGCTACATGTGGGCGAAGATGGCGAAGGTCGCGCAGGACAAGCTGAAAGCCGGTGCGAACGGTTCGACCGAGCGGATGAACACCAAGCTGGCGACGGCGCGCTTCTTCATGGAGCGGAGCCTGCCGGAGACGGCGGCGCATCTGGCCCGGATCACGAGCGGTTCGGATTCGACCATGGCGCTGAGCGCGGACCAGTTCTGACAACTCATCGTCATTGCGGGCGCAGCAAAGCGATCCAGGCGACGTCGAGCACGCTGCTCCGGAATGCTTCGCTCGGCTCGCAATGACGGCTAGGCTCAATCGAAAAGAATACGACCCGGGAGGCCCCTGATGGCAGACGCATTCATCTACGACCATGTCCGCACGCCGCGCGGCAAGGGCAAGGCCGACGGCTCTTTGCACGAGGTCACCGCGATCGAGCTCGGCACCACGACGCTTCGCGCGCTGAAGGAGCGCGGCGGTTTCGAGCCGAAGCTGGTCGAGGACGTCGTCTTCGGCTGCGTCGATCCGGTCGGCGAGGCCGGCGCGGACATCGCCCGCACGGTCGCGCTCAAGGCCGGCTACGGCAAGGAGGTGCCGGGCATCCAGATCAACCGCTTCTGCGCCTCGGGGCTGGATGCTGTGAATTTCGCGGCCGCGCAGGTGATGTCGGGCCAGAAGGAGCTGGCGATCGGCGGCGGCGTCGAGAGCATGTCCCGCGTCGGCATGGGCGCTTCGGGCTTCGGCATCGCGGTCGATCCGTCCGTGGCGATCGACACCTATTTCATGCCGCAGGGCATCTCGGCCGACCTGATCGCCACGAAATACGGCTTCTCCCGCGACGATGTCGACGCCTACGCCGTGCGCTCGCACAAGCGCGCAGCCGCCGCCTGGCAGGCCGGGCATTTCAAGAACTCGGTGATCCCGGTCACCGACGTCAACGGCCTGATCATCCTCGACCGCGACGAGACGATCCGCCCCAACACCGACATGCAGGCGCTCGCCGCGCTGAAGGCCTCCTTCGTCCAGATGGGCGAGATGGGCGGCTTCGACGCGGTCGCGACCGCAGCGCACCCGGATGTCGAGTTCGTCAACCATGTCCACCATGCCGGCAACTCGTCCGGCATCGTCGATGGCGCAGCGGCCGTCCTGGTCGGCTCGAAGAAGGGCGGCAAGGCCGCGGGTCTGAAACCCCGCGCCCGCATCCGCGCCTTCGCGACAGTCGGCTCCGATCTCGCGCTGATGCTGACCGGCCCGGTCGACGTCACTGAGCTTGTGCTGAACAAGGCCGGCATGACGACGAAGGACATCGACCTGTTCGAGTTGAACGAGGCGTTTTCCTCGGTCGTGCTGCGTTTCCAGCAGGCCTTCGACATCGACGATGAGATTTTGAACGTCAATGGCGGCGCGATCGCGATGGGCCATCCGCTCGGGGCGACCGGGGCGATGATCCTGGGCACCGTGCTCGACGAGCTGGAGCGGACGAACAAGACCACGGCGCTGGTGACCTTGTGCGTGGCGGCCGGCATGGGCGTGGCCACCATCATCGAGCGGGTTTGAGGAGAACGACCATGAACCTCACCAATTTCCGCTTCGAGACCGACACCGATGGCATCGCGACCGCGACCTGGGACATGCCCGGCCGCTCGATGAACGTCATCACGCCCGAGCTGATGGCCGAGCTCGACGCCATCATCGACAAGGTGGCCTCGGACGAGACCATCAAGGGCTGCGTCATCACCTCCGGCAAGGAAGCGTTTTCCGGCGGCGCGGACCTGACCATGCTGCAGGGCCTGCGCGACCTCTATGTCGGTCTCGCCAAGGATAAGGGCGAACAGGTCGCGATGCAGACCTTTTTCGACGAGAGCCGCAAGCTCTCGCTGCTCTATCGCAAGTTGGAGACCTGCGGGAAACCCTTCGCCGCCGCGATCCATGGCGTCTGCCTCGGCGGGGCGTTCGAGCTCGCTCTCGCCTGCCAGTATCGCGTCGCCTCGGACGACGCCTCGACACGCGTCGGCCTGCCCGAGATCAAGGTGGGACTGTTCCCGGGAGCCGGCGGCACGCAGCGCGTGGCGCGGCTGATGCAGACCGGCGACGCGCTCCAGATGATGTTCAAGGGCGAGCAGGTGAAGGCGCTTCCCGCCCGCAACACCGGCCTCGTCCACGCTGTCACGCCCCGCGCCGACATCGTCCAGAACGCGAAGGACTGGCTCAAGGCCAATCCGGCCGCGACCGCGCCCTGGGACCAGAAGGGCTTCAAACTGCCCTCCAACAAGGTCCATTCGCCGGCCGGCATGCAGATCTGGCCGCCGGCCAATGCGATCTACCGTCGCGAGACCAACGACAACTACCCGGCCGCCCGCGCGATTCTCTCGGCGGTCTATGAGGGGCTGCAACTGCCGATCGATCTCGGCCTGAAGGTCGAGAGCCGCTATTTCGCGAAGATCCTGCGGACGAAGGAGGCGGCCTCGATGATCCGCTCGCTCTTCGTCTCGATGCAGGAGCTCAACAAAGGCGCGCGCCGCCCGGCCGATCTTCCCGCATCCAAGCTGAAGAAGGTCGGCATCGTCGGCGCGGGTTTCATGGGCGCCGGCATCGCCTATGTCTCGGCCCAGAACGGGCTGGACGTCGTGCTGGTCGACCGCGACCAGGAGGCCGCCGACAAGGGCAAGGCCTATTCGCACAAGCTGGTCTCCGACCAGATCATGAAGGGCCGCGCCAAGACCGCCGACCGCGATGCCCTGCTCGGCCGCATCACGGCGACCGCCGATTACGCGGCGCTGAAGGGCTGCGACCTGATCGTGGAAGCCGTGTTCGAGGACCCGAAGGTCAAGGCCGAGGTCATCGCCAAGGTCGAGGCGGCCGTGGGCCCCAAGACCATCTTCGGCTCCAACACCTCGACGCTGCCGATCACGGGGCTCGCCGAGCACTCGCAGCGGCCGAAGAACTTCATCGGCGTGCATTTCTTCTCGCCGGTCGAGAAGATGCTGCTGGTCGAGATCATCATGGCCAAGAAGACCGGCAAGAAGGCGCTCGCTTTGGCGCTCGACTTCGTTCGCGCCATCAAGAAGACGCCGATCGTCGTCAACGACACGCGCGGCTTCTATGCCAATCGCTGCGTCGGCAACTACATCCGCGAGGGGCACCTCATGCTGATGGAGGGCGTGCCGCCAGCGATGATCGAGCAGGCGGGCAAGCAGGCCGGCATGCCGGTCGGGCCTTTGTCGCTCAACGACGAGGTCGCCGTCGATCTGGCGTACAAGGTGCTGAAGGCCACCAAGGTGCAGCTCGGCGAGGGCTCGGTCGATCCGGCGCAGGAAAAATTACTGTCGGACATGGTCGAGAAGCATGGCCGCCTTGGGCGGAAGAACAAGAAGGGCTTCTACGATTATCCGGAAGCCGGGCCGAAGCGGCTCTGGCCGGGACTGGCCGAGCTGACGACGAACCGCATCGATCCCGAAAAGGTCGACATGGCGGAGCTCAAGCACCGCCTCCTGGTGACGCAGGCGCTGGAAGCCGCGCGCACCTATGAGGAGGGCGTCGTCACCGACCCACGCGAGGCCGATGTCGGCTCGATCATCGGCTTCGGCTTCGCGCCTTATAGCGGCGGCACGCTGAGCTATATCGACAATATGGGCGCCGCCGCCTTCGTGAAGCTCTGCGAAGGGCTGGCAAAAAAGCATGGCGAGCGCTTCAAGCCGAACCGCCAGTTGAAGCGGATGGCCAAGACGGGCGAGAGCTATTACGGGGCGGCGAAGGCGGCGTAGAACAGCATCCCGCTGCGAGAAACAAGCGCGAGGAACCCCTCTCCTGTAAGGAGAGGGGCAGGGGTGGGGTGACGGACGTTTCGAGATTTACCTGAACCGGGGCGCGGATAGGTTTCGCGCAACTGGTTGGCGGGCCTTCCCCTCACCCCTGCCCCTCTCCCTCCGGGAGAGGGGTTCCCCGCGCCAGGCTCCCCAAACACTGCGTACTCCCATGTCCCCCACCCCCCTCAACCTCCGCGGCCTGAAATGCCCCTTGCCCGCCTTGCGCGTGCGCAAGGCGCTGAAAAGCGCAGCGCCCGGCGCGCTGTTCGTCGTGGAATGCACCGATGCGATGGCCGCTATCGACATTCCCAACCTGATGCGCGAAACCGGCGACACGATCGAGCACAGCCACAGCGATGGCGAGGTGCTCGTCTTCCACATCCGCAAGGCCGCGTCCTGACAGCGCGGCGCATGGAGCAGCCGCCGTGGCCGTCAGCGAATCCGACATCCTGCGCGCGCTCGAACTGGTGAAATTGCCGGCGAGCGGGCAATCGCTGACGGCGTCGGGCCGCGTCGCCAACATCCTCGTCGATGGCGGCAAGGTGATCTTCGCCATCGGCATCGACGCCACCGAGGCCGCCGCGATGGAGCCGGTGCGCAAGGCGGCCGAGAGCGCGGTTTCGGGCCTGCCCGGCGTGACGCAGGTTCTGGTCGGGCTGACCGCGGACAAGGCCCCGACATCAGCCGCCGCGCAGGCACGGGCCCAGGCGCAACGCCCGGCGCCCGGCCCCGGCGGGCCGACGCCCAAGGCCGCCGGCATTCCCGGCGTGAAGCAGATCATCGCGGTCGCCAGCGGCAAGGGCGGCGTCGGCAAGTCGACCACAACCGCCAATCTCGCGGTCGCGCTGGCGACGCTGGGCTTACGCGTCGGCGTGCTCGACGCCGACATCTATGGGCCCTCAGTGCCGAAGATCTTCGGAATCACCGGCAAGCCGCGTCTGGTCCAAGGCCGCACGCTCGCGCCGATGGAGGCCTACGGGCTGAGGATCATGTCGATCGGCTTCCTGATCGACGAGGAGACGCCGATGATCTGGCGCGGGCCGATGGTGATCTCGGCCATCACCCAGATGCTGCGCGAGGTCGCCTGGGGCGAGCTCGACGTGCTCGTGGTCGACATGCCCCCGGGCACCGGCGATGCGCAGCTGACGATGGCTCAGCAGACGCCGCTCGCCGGCGCGGTGATCGTCTCGACGCCGCAGGACCTCGCTCTGCTCGATGCGCGGCGCGGCGTGGCGATGTTCCGCAAGGTCGAGGTGCCGATCCTCGGCATCGTTGAGAACATGAGCTATTTCATCTGCCCGGAATGCGGCACGCGCTCGGACATTTTTGCGCATGGCGGGGCGCGGCACGAGGCAGAGCGGCAGGGCGTGCCGTTTTTGGGCGAGATCCCGCTCGCCATGCCGATCCGCGAGACGTCGGATGGCGGCCGGCCGATCGTCGCGAGCGACCCGGATTCAGCCCACGCCAAGGCTTATCTGATGATCGCGCGGCAGGTGATGGCCGGGCTGGCAGGCGGCGCAGTCAGGGCCGCGCCGCGGATCGTGATCGAGTAGTCGCCGTCATTGCGAGCGCAGCGAAGCAATCCAGCGTCTCGCCGACCTCTGGATTGCTTCGCTGCGCTCGCCATGACGAGAACAGCCCAGCGTCAGAGCCTGACGCCGCCGGTCGAATAGGCCTGCTCGACGGGCTTCTGGAACACGTCGTTGAGCACGAGGCTCGCGCCAAAGGCGGCGACGATGGCAAACACGACGGCAACGACGAATGACTTCATGGTCTTCCCCCAAAAGCGGTGCTGATAAGTTCTTCTTATGCGCATGAGAGATAGCGAGGCGCAGCGTGTGGATCAAGCGCCGCCGAGCGAGACGAAAAGCCGCTCCGCCTCCGCGATATCCTCGGGTCTGTTGGCGTTGAAGAAGGGATCGGCCGGCTCCGTCGGCCACTCGGCGGACGCGCAGCCGTGGCGCGCCGTCCAGCGGTCGATCTTGCGCTCGTCCTCGACGGTTAGCGCATGGCGCAGATCGGCGCGGAGACCAACCGGCCAGAGCCCGATGACGGGGTGTGTCCAGCCGCCCGAAGCCGCGCAGGCGAGCGGGGCATCCGCCGCCGCGCGGGCCTCGTGCATTCTTGCGACGAGATCGCGCGGGATGAAAGGCGTGTCGGCCGCGACGCTGACGAGCCAGCCGAGTTCCGGCCGGTTCTCCGCCATCCAGTCGAGCCCGGCGAGGATGCCGGCGAGCGGCCCGGCGAAGTCCGGCACGCTGTCGGCGACAACCGGGAGTTCATAAGCGTCAAAGCGCGCCGGATCGCCATTGGCGTTGATCAGCAGGCCTTCGCATTGGGGCTCAAGCCGGTCGATCACATGGGCGAGGATGGTGCGGCCGGCGATCATCCGCAGCGGCTTATCGCCGCCGCCCATGCGCCGGGCGAGCCCGCCGGCGAGGAGCAGGCCGAGGGTGGGAGGTGTCATGAGCGCCCTCCCCTGTCATTCCGGGACGCTGCGCAGCAGCGAACCCGGAACCCACGACGGGGCGAGCACGGTCGGACAGGCATCTTTCGGGGGCGAGCCCGGTCGTGGGTTCCGGGTTCTTCGCTGCGCGAAGCCCCGGAATGACAAGGGGAATCAGTCATCCCCACCCGCCCCCTTGCGCCGGCTCTTGCCATCCTCCTCTTCGACCGCATCGACATCCGCGTCGAAAACGATATTCCCTTCCCCCGCCAGCGCCACGAAGCGCTTTCCCCGCGCCCGGCCGATCAGCGTCAGCCCGGCTTTCCGCGCCAGCTCCACGCCCCACTCCGTAAAGCCCGAGCGCGAGATCAGCACGGGGATGCCCATGCGCACGGTCTTGATCACCATCTCCGAGGTCAGCCGGCCGGTGGTGTAGAAGATCATCTTCGAGAGATCGACATCATTGCGGAACATCCAGCCGGCGACCTTGTCCACCGCGTTGTGGCGGCCGACATCCTCCATATAGACCAGCGGCCGGTCGCCCTCGCAGAGCACGCAGCCATGGATCGCGCCGGCCTCCAGATAAAGCGAGGGCGTCGTGTTGATCTTCTTCGTCAGGGCGTAGAGCCAGCTCGTGCGCAGTTCGGCTTTCGGCAATGCGATCTCGTCGATCGCCTCCATCAGGTCGCCAAAGGCGGTGCCCTGCGCGCAACCGGAGGTCAGCGTCTTCTTCTTCAGCTTCTCCTCGAAATTGGTCCGCGCGGGCGTGCGCACCACGACGACCTCGAGCTCTTCGTCATAGTCGACAGCCTCGACGATATCGCCGCGCTTCAGCATGTTCTGGTTGAGCAGATAGCCGAGCGCCAGCGCATCGGGATGATCGCCGATCGTCATCATGGTGACGATCTCCTGCGCGTTCAGATAGAGCGTCAGCGCGCGCTCGGTGACGACGCGGGTCTCGACGGGCTTGCCGGTCTGGTCGATGCCGGTGACAGTCGCGCCCAGGCGCGCCACGGCAGGGTCGGGCCGGACCAGATAGTCGTCGAGGAAGCTCATATCCTGCGCCAAGGCGGGTCGCTCCGTTCAGGCGGCGAGAGGGCTGAGCGCCGCTGCCCAGGTCTCGACCGCCTGCGCGTCGGCCGGCAGTTCGGCCCAGTCCTGCCCGGCGAAATCGCGAAAGGCCGGCAGAAAATCCTCGCGCACCGCGATCAGAAGCGGCAGGCCCGCGACGAGCGCCGCGACGATCTCCTGCCGCAGCCCCTGCCCCAGCAGTTCCTGCCGGCCGAACTTGTTGACGATGACGAGATCGACGCCGCCGCCCAGCGCCTCTCCCAGCGCGCCGCCGGCGGCGGCGAGCCCGGTCGCGTCGAGCCGGCAGCCGCTGGCGCCCGCGCCCCGGTTCTCGCTGATGGGAAACCGCGTTCCGCTGGCGAGTTCCTCCAGCGCCATGGCCTCGCAGGCCCCGTCGCAATCGCCCTCATTGTGCTGGACGACGCCGGCGAGCCGCAGGCCCCGGCCGCGCAGACGCGCCGCCAGATCGGCCATGAAGCGATCGATGGGGAAGCCCCGTGCATAGGGAATGGCGGCGAGCAGGGTCATCGCCCGTTCCATCCCATGAAAGCGCCGCGCCGACCAGAGGGCTTTCGTCGCAGAGCGGACTTCGCTCATCGCTCCCGCCACCCTCATTGTGAGGAGCAAGCGCAGCTTGCGTCTCGAAGGATAATCCGGCGGTTCCGGAGCATCCTTCGAGACGCCGCTTCGCGGCTCCTCAAGATGAGGGCGGTGAGTGAATCAGATCGCCGCGCAGTGTTGCGCCGCACCTACAGCGTTGCGCAAACCGGCCCGCTAGGCTGGCGAAGAGGTTGATCTCCGGCGCTTTTTCCGGATGAGGCCAGCCTCTGGTTGACCCCGATGCCACGCCGGAACGCCCAAGGCCCGCTCGACCCCGCCACCGACGCCGCCCTGCTGCTGCGCCGGATCGGCTTTGCGACGCTCGCGGTGGCGCTGCCGATCGCATCGCTGGTCTCGCGCCGCGCCGCCGTGGTGCTGGCGCCCATCGGCGTCGTGCTGCTGGTGATCGCGGCGCTGGTCGAGGCGCCCGCCATCTTTTCCGCGACGCTCAAGCGCGCCGTGTTCAGCCGGCCAGGCATGATACTGCTTGGGCTCGTGGGCTGGGCGGTGCTGTCACTGATCTGGAGCCCCTACACGATGTCGGCCGCCGAGAAGGCGAGCAACCTCGTCCTGGCCGTGGCGCTCGGATTCTGCGGCGTCGCCGCCCTGCCCGAGCGCATGCGGGCCTCCAACCTCAACCTGGCGGCGCTCGGCACCGGCGTGGCGGCCGTCTTCGCGCTGGCGCTGATCGTGGTCGCGGCCCTGCGGCCGGTCGAGGCCGAGCCCGGCAGCGTCGAGCGCGGCGTCAGCGTGGTGCTGATCATGGCCTGGCCGGCGTTGGCCTGGCTGCTCTCGCGCGACCGGGGCCTGAGCGCGCTGGCGCTGTCGATCGTGGTCGGTCTGCTGGCGCTCTCGCGCTTCGAGGATGGCGAGGCGGTTGCGATGATCTGCGGCGCGGTCGCCTTCGGGGCGGTCAGCGCCAATCGCGACAAGGCGGTGCGGATCATCGCTGCGATCATCGCCTTCGCGATGCTGTTTGCGCCGCTGCTGCCCTTCCTGCTGACCCCGATCGTGGCGCGGCTGCCCGACAGCGCCAACGACTTCGTACAGGCGCTCGCCGTCTGGGCCGATGTCGTGCTGCGCGCGCCGATCCAGCTCGTCACCGGGCACGGGCTCGACACGGTGCTGCGCGGGCGCATCACCGGCGCGCTGCCGCCCGCGACGCCGGCGACGCTGCTGTTCGAGACCTGGTACGAGCTCGGCATCGTCGGCGCGGCGGCGGCCTCCGCGTGCCTCTACTTCGCGATCCGCGCCGCCGGCCGCATGCCCGGCGCGCTCGCGGCCGGCGGGGTCGCGGCCTATGTCACGGCGTTCGCGCTGACGGCGCTGGGCTTCGCCACACTGCAGCCCTGGTGGCTGATGACGCTGGCGGCCGTCGCGCTGCTGTTCAGCGCGATCGCGCGCGGGCAGTACCGCACCGACCGGCCGGTTGCGCCGCTCTCGCTGAGGGCCGGCGCGCAAGGGCGGCCGAAGGCGGCCGGGCCAGGCGGGACCGCACCCGCCAGCGAGTGACGCTCAGGCCGCCGCGACCCGGCCCACATTCACCGCATGGCAGGCGACGCCGTCGATGACGGCTGGGTTCTCGACCCGGCAACGGTCGAAGACCAGCGGGCAGCGCGGGTGGAAGGTGCAGCCCGAGGGCGGCGAGATCGGGTTGGGAATCTCGCCCTTCACGCCCTCGCGCGCCTTGCCGACCATGGCGAGATCGGGAACCGCGTCGAGCAGCATGCGGGTGTAGGGATGGCGCGGGGCCGAGAAAAGCTGCCTTCCCTCCGAAACCTCGACGAGCCGGCCGAGATACATCACGCCGATGCGCGTCGCCATATGCCGCACGACCGCGAGATTATGCGAGATGAACAGGTAGGTGAGGCCGAATTTCTGCTGCAGGTCGCGCATCAGGTTGAGGATCTGCGCCTGCACCGAGACGTCGAGCGCCGAAGTCGGCTCGTCGCAGACGATGAACTCGGCATTGGAGGCGAGCGCACGCGCGATCGCGATGCGCTGGCGCTGGCCGCCGGAGAACTCGTGCGGGAACTTCTTCGCATCGTCGGGATGCAGGCCGACCAGCGTCAAGAGTTCGCCGACGCGGGCAAGGATGTCGGCCTCGCCTTCGATGATCTGGAAGGCGCGGATCGGCTCGGCGATGATGCGCCCGACACGCCAGCGCGGGTTGAGCGACGCGTAGGGGTCCTGAAAGATCATCTGGATGCGACGGCGCAGGCGCTGGCGCTCCTGCGCCACGGCGACGTCGTTCATCGAGACGCCGGCGATCGAGACCGTGCCGTCCGATGGGGGGAGCAGGCCGACGACCATGCGCGCCACCGTCGATTTGCCCGAGCCGGACTCGCCGACGAGCGCGAAGGTTTCGCCCTTGCGGATGTCGAAGGACACGCCGTCGACCGCCTTGAGATATTGCCGGGGGGAACTCTCCAGCACGCGGTTGAGCCAGGGCTTCGAGACGTCGAAGACGCGGCGCAGGTCGCGGACCTGGACGAACGGAGCTTCACTCATGCCGCGATCTCCGCCTTGGCGCCCGGCTCGTCATAAAGGTGGCAGGCGACCTTGCGGTCTCCGACCGGGATCAGCTCCGGCCGCTCGACATGGCAGCGCGCGAAGACCTGGGCGCAGCGCGGATTGAAGGCGCAGCCCGGCGGGATCGCCGAGAGGCGCGGCATCGAGCCAGGAATCTGGACAAGGCGGTCGGTGTCGCCCTCGAGCGAGGGTATCGCGCCCATCAACCCCTTGGCGTAGGGGTGCAACGGCGCCTTGACGACCTCGCGCACCGGGCCGATTTCGGCGATGCGGCCGGCATACATCACCGCGACGCGGTCGGCGGTCTCGGCGATGACGCCCATGTCGTGGGTGACGAGCATCACCGAGGTGCCACGTTCCTTGCAGAGCCGCTTGATCAGCGCGATGATCTGCGCCTGCACAGAGACGTCGAGCGCCGTCGTCGGCTCGTCGGCGATGATGAATTCGGGTTCGGCGCAGAGCGCGAGCGCGATGACGACGCGCTGGCGCATGCCCCCTGAAAACTCGTGCGGATAGCCGTCGATGCGGCGCTCGGGCGCGGGGATGCCGACCTCGTCGAGCAAGGCGATGGCGCGCTTGCGGGCGTCGCTCGCGTTAAGGTCGGTATGGGTCTGGATCGTCTCGATCAATTGCTCGCCGACGCGGTAAAGCGGGTTCAGGCTGGTCAGCGGGTCCTGGAAGATCATGCCGATGCGCTTGCCCCGCACTTTGCGCATCGCGTCGGGCGGCAGATTGTCGACGCGCTCGCCCGACAGGATCACCTGCCCGCCCGCGATCCGGCCGGGCGGATCGATCAGGCCGATGATCGCCGAGCCGGTGACGGATTTGCCCGCGCCGGATTCGCCGACGACGCCGAGGACCTCGCCGCGGCCGATGTCGAAGGAGATCTTGTCGAGCGCGCGCAGCGTCGCGCGGCGCGTGACGAACTCGACCGTAAGGTCGCGGACGGAGAGGACGGGTTGACTCACGCCATTCACCTCAGCTTCGGATTGAGCGCATCGCGCAGCCAATCGCCGAACAGGTTGATCGAGAGCGCCAGCAAGATCAGCACCAGCGACGGAAACAGCAGAATCCACCATTCGCCCGAGAACAAATATTGCTGGCCGAAGCGGATCAGGGTGCCCAGCGATGGCTGGGTCGGCGGCATGCCGACGCCGAGAAAAGAGAGCGTCGCCTCCTCGATGACGGCGAGCGCGAGGTTGATCGTGGCGATGACCAGCACGGGGCCTGCGACATTGGGCAGGACGTGCTTGAGCATGACCGGCCAGGCCTTCAGGCCGATCAGCCTCGCGGCGTCGACATAGACCTTGTTCTTCTCGACCAGCGTCGAGCCGCGAACGGTGCGCGCGTACTGCGCCCAGTTCGACAGGCCGATGGCGGCGACCAGCACGAAGAGGGTCGCCTGCTCCTGCAGCGCCGGCGGAATCAGGCCCCGCGCCACGCCGAAGACGAGCAGCGCCACGAGGATCGCGGGGAAAGAGAGCTGGATGTCGGCGACCCGCATGATCAGCGCCTCGGTGCGGCCGCCGACATAGCCGGCGACCAGCCCGAGGCCGACGCCGATGACCAGCGAGAACAGCACTGACGCCGCCCCGACCAGAAGCGAGATGCGCGAGCCGTAGAGGATGGCCGAGAAGATGTCGCGCCCCTGCCCGTCCGAGCCGAGCCAAAACACCTTCCCGGTGATCTCGTTGGGCTCCATCGGCTTCGAGAAGCCGTCCGAGAGATCGAGCGAGGCGGGATCGAACGGATCGTAGGGCGCGATCAGGGGTGCGGCGACCGCCGCCAGCACAAGCAGCAGCGCCAGCAGGGTCGCGACTACCGTCACCGGCGAGGAGCGGAAGGAGAAGGCGATGTCAGAATCCCACCAGCGCGCGAGGCGGCCCTGTTTGGCGGGTGCTGGAAGCGGTGCGCTGCTCATACCTGCCTCACTTCGCCATGGCGGGGTTGCCGGTGCGCAGGCGCGGATCGAGCGCAACATAGATCAGATCGACGATCAGCGAGGTCAGCACGAAGACGAAGGCGACGAACATCAGATAGGCCGACATCACCGGCACGTCGACGAACTGCACGGCGTTGACGAAGAGCGCGCCCAGCCCCGGCCACTGGAACACCGTCTCTGTGACGATTGCGAAGGCGATGACGCCGCCGAGCTGCAAGCCGGCGATGGTGATGACCGGGATCATGGTGTTGCGCAGCGCATGGCGGAACTCGATCTTGCGCTCGGGTATGCCGCGCGCGCGGGCGAAGCGGATGAAATCGGCGCGCATCACCTCCAGCATCTCGGAGCGGACGAGGCGCATGATCAGCGTCAATTGCAGAAAGCCGAGGGTCAGCACCGGCAGGACCAGCGATTTCAGCCCGCTCGTCGTCAGCAGCCCGGTGGTCCACCAGCCGAGCGCGACCGTCTCGCCGCGCCCGAACGAAGGCAGCCAGCGCAATTCGACCGCAAAGACATAGATCAGCCCGATGCCGATCAGGAAGGTCGGCAGGCTGACGCCGATCAGCGAGAGCGACATGACGAGATTGGCGATCCAGCCGTCGCGCCTGATCGCGGCGTAAACGCCAAGCGCGATCCCGACGACGAAGGCGAAGACGGCCGACAGCACGGCGAGCTCGACGGTCGCCGGCAGCCTCTCGATGATCAGCGAGGAAACCTTGCGGCCCTGACGCCAGGACACGCCGAAGTCGCCCTGCGCCGCATCGACGACGAAACGCGCGAACTGCAGCGGCACAGGGTCGTTGAGGCCAAGCCGCTCAGTCAGTTCGGCGCGGTCCTGCAGCGTCGCCTCCTGCCCCAGCATATTGACGACCGGGTCGCCGACGAAGCGGAACATGGTGAAGGCGATGAAGGCGACGGCGAGCATCACCACGACGCCCTGCATCAGCGAGCGCAGGATATAGGCGAGCATTCAGGGCTCTTCTTTTCTGGTTTCGGCTGCCATCGCCGTCATGGTCGGGCTTGTCCCGACCATCCACGTCTTGCGTCGTCGCGCCCTACGACCACGACGTGGATGCTCGCCACAAGGGCGAGCATGACGGTTGAGGGTCACGGGAGGAGTTCGGCGAGCGACTACGAGCCCTTGAAACTGACCATCTTGAGCTTCGGCGAGTTCGACACGTCGACCGGGATGTCGAGCGACGAATTCATCGCATAGCTCAGCGCCTGATGGTGGATAGGCAGGTAGATCGTCTCGTCCTTCAGCTTCGTCCAGATCTTGCCGATCGTCGCATCGCGCTTGGCGATGTCGATCTCCTGCGAGAGCGACTGGATCATGCTGTCGATCTCGGCGTCCTTGTAGCCGGTGGCGTTCCAGGAGCCGCGCGAGCCGGTGCGGGAGTGGTACATGAAAGAGAAGATGTAGTCGGAATCGAAGGTCGGAACGCCCCAGCCAACGAGGAAGAACTCGGTCTCCGGCGGGTTCTTCTGGATCAGCGTGAAGTGGATCGACTTCGACTGCGAGACCAGGTTCACCTTGACGCCGATCTGGCCGAACATGCCGACAGCCGCCTGACAGATGCCCTCGTCGTTGACATAGCGGTCATTGGGGCAATGCAGCGTGGTCGAGAAGCCGTTCGGATAGCCGGCTTCCGCCAGCAGCGCCTTGGCCTTGGCGACGTCGGTCGCGGGCGCGGCGTCGAGCTCCTTGGTCCAGCCATTGACGAAGGGCGGCATGATGATGCCGGTCGGCACCGATTCGCCGCGCATCACGACGCGCTGGATCGCGCCGCGGTTGATCGCCATGTTGAGGGCCTGGCGCACGCGCTTGTCGGCGAAGGGGTTCTTGCCCTGCACGTCGTCGCCCTTCAGATCGGCGGAGGCGACATCCATGCCGAAGAAGATGGTGCGGTTCTCGGCGCCGGAGGTGACGCGCATCTTCGGCGCGCTCTTCAGGCGGGCGATATCCTGCACCGGCACGTCCTGAACGAAATCGACCTCGCCCGAGAGCAGGGCGGCGACGCGGGTGGCGTCCTGCTTGATCGGAACGAAGGTGAGTTCGGTGACCTCGAGCGGCACCTTGGCCTTGTTCCAGTAGCCGTCATTGCGCTTCATCACCGTCTTCACGTCGGTCTCGCGCGAGACGAGGATGAAGGGGCCGGTGCCGTTGGCGTTGCGGACGGCGAAATTCTCTTCCTTGTTCTTGAAGTCCTGCGCCTTAGTCGCGTTGTTCTTCTCCGCCCAGGCCTTGCTCAGGATGCGGATCGACTCGGTGTTGTTGACCAGCAGCGGGTTCGGACCCTTGGTCTTGATGTGCACCGTCAGGTCGTCGACCTTGGAGACCTTCTCGACCGAGGACAGATAGCCCTTGAAGTCCGAGGTCGGCTGCATGGCGCGCTCATAGGAGAACACCACGTCGTCGGCGGTGAAGGACGCGCCGTCATGGAACTTGATGCCGGACTGGAGCTTGAACTCCCAGGTCGTCGGGTCGTTTGGCAGGACACGCCAGGACGTCGCCAGCAGTGGGCCGAGCTTGCCGGTATGGTCGCGTTCGGTCAGGCCCTCATAGATATGCTGGTTGAGCGCGGTGGTCGGCCCCTCGTTCTGGCCATGGGGGTCGAGCGTCAGCGCGTCGCCCGAGCGGGCCCATTTCAGCGGGCGGGCGTCGGCCGCGCCGAGCGCCAGGACCGAAGCGCCGAGCAGCGCGGCGGCCAGGGTGAAAAAACGCGGTTTCATGAGATCATGCCTCCCGAGAGCGGCCCGTGACGGAGCCGGCGAAGCGACGGATGCTAGGGAAAGAGTGCGCGCGAGTCACGGGGCTAATGCGCGCAAACCGCATGGCGAAACGGGCATTTGCACATTTTTGCGCCGGTCAACGCAGCCTTGGATTGAGCGCGTCGCGCAGCCAGTCGCCGAGCAGGTTCACCGCCAGAACCAGCGCCGCCAGCGTGATGCCGGGGAAGGCGACGATCCACCAGTCGCCCGAGAACAGATAGCGGTTGCCGATCGAGATCAGCGTGCCGAGCGAGGGCTGGGTTGCCGGCAGGCCGACGCCGAGGAAGGAGAGCGTCGCCTCGGTGATGACGGCCAGTCCCAGATTGATCGTCAGGATGACCAGCACCGGTCCGATGACGTTGGGCAGGACATGGCGCAGCATGATCAGCGGCGCCGGCAGACCGACGAGCCTTGCGGCCATGACATAGTCCTTGTTGCGCTCGACCAGCGTCGAGCCGCGAATGGTGCGGGCATACTGCACCCAGAAGGACAGGCCGATCGAGATCACCAGCACATAGATCGCGGTGTCCTCGCGGGAGGCGGTCTTGAACAGGCCGCGTACGACGCCGTCGATCAAAAGCGCGATCAGGATGGCCGGGAAGGTGAGCTGGACATCGGCGATGCGCATGATGATGGCGTCGACGCGGCCACCGAGATAGCCCGCGAGCAGGCCGAGCGTGATGCCGATCGAGGCCGCCAGCGCGACGCCGAGCAGGCCGACGATCAGCGAGACACGCATGCCGTAGAGTATCGCGGAGTAGAGATCGCGGCCCTGATCGTCGGTTCCGAGGATGAAGCGGGCTTCACCCCCCTGCTGCCAGGCCGGCGGGATCATCGAGTCGGCGAGGAAGACGGTGGCCGGGTCGAACGGGTTCGTCGGCGCGAGCCAGGGCGAGAAGGCGGCGCCGATGAAGAGTATGAGGACAACGAGGGCGGCGATCATCGTCACCTTCGACTTCAGAAAGCTCGCGAGGATGTCGCTGTCGCGGATGCGCGCCCAGCGGGTGGGGGCTTTTTCGGTTTTGGGGGAAATCATAGTCATCGCCTGCCCTCCCCGCTCAATGCGCGCCGACGGTGGCGCGCAGGCGCGGATCGACGGCGGCGTAAAGCAGATCGACGGCGAGGTTGATCGTCACGAACAGGAAGGAGATCAGCATCAGATAGGCCGCCATGATCGGGATATCGACATTCTGGACCGAGCGCAGGAAGAGCTGGCCCATGCCGGGCCACTGGAATACCGTCTCGGTGATGATGGCGAAGGCGATAATCGAACCGAGCTGAAGGCCGGCGATGGTGATGACCGGCACCAGCGTGTTCTTCAGCGCATGGCCGAAATGGACGGCCCGCGTCTTCAAGCCGCGCGCGCGGGCGAACTTGATGTAGTCGGCGCGCAGCACCTCCAGCATTTCGGCGCGCACCAGCCGCATGATCAGCGTCATCTGGAACAGGCCGAGCGTGATCGAGGGCAGCACCAGCGCCTTGAGACCGGACACGGTCAGCAGACCGGTTGTCCACCATGAGCCGAGCTTGACGACCTCGCCGCGCCCGAAGGAGGGCAGCACGCCGAGCGTGACTGAAAACAGGTAGATCAGCAGGATGCCGATCAGGAAGGTCGGCAGGCTGATACCGATCAGCGAAACCGCCTGAAAGACCTTCGCCAGCCAGCTCTCGCGTTTCAGCGCCGTGTAGACGCCCATCGGGATGCCGACCACGAGCGAGAACAGCGCCGACATCAAAGCGAGCTCCAGCGTCGCCGGCGCACGCTCGCCGAGCAGCGAGATCACCGGCAGGCGGAACTGGTAGGAGACGCCGAATTCCAGCCTTGCGGCGTTCCAGATATAGCGCGCGAACTGGACGAGGAAGGGGTCGTCGAGCCCCAGCGAACGCCGGATCTCGGCGACCTGCGCCTGCGGCGTGTCGATCGAGACGATCTGGTTCACCGGATCGCCGACGAAACGGAACATCGCAAAGGCGATCAGCGCCACGCTCAGCATGACGATGAGCGACTGGAACAGGCGGCGCAGGATGAAAGCGAACATGAACGCCTTGGGGTTCTAGCGAGCCGTCATGGTCGGGCTTGACCCGACCATCTCCGACACCAGTGAATTCTGGTCATGAGATTCTCGGGTCAAGCCCGAGAATGACGCCAAAGCCCGCTCACTCCTTGACCGCGTACTGGAAATGCACCGCGTTGTCGGCGCGCTGCGTCAGCTTGACCTTCTTCGAGACGCCCCAGGCCAGCGCCTGCTGGTGCAGCGGGATGTAGCCGAAATCGTCCGCCGCGATCTGGAAGGCTTCCTTGATCATGGCATCGCGCTTGGCCTTGTCGGCCTCGACGATGATCTTGTCGGTAAGTTCGTCGACCTTCTTGTTGCAGTAGCCCGCGACATTGGCCTCTCCGCGCGAGGAGGCCGGGTTGTCGCGGCAGCCCATGATGTCGAACAGGACGTTATGGGCGTCGCTGGTTCCGGGCGTCCAGCCGAGCAGATAGAAGGAGGTGTTGTAGCCGCCGGGCTTCAGCACCTTGGCGAAATACTGGCCCTTGGGCTGGGCGTTGAGGTTCACCTTGACGCCGATGCGCGCCAGCATGCCGACGACCGCCTGGCAGATCTGCCCGTCATTGACATAACGGTCGTTGGGGCAGTCCATGCCGACGGTGAAGCCGTCGGGATAGCCGGCGTCGGTCAGCAGCTTCTTGGCTTCGGTCGCGTCGAACTTGGCACGGGTGAAGCCGGTATGGGGGAAGAGTTCCGGCGCGATCATCAGCGGAGAGGGCGTCGCGAGACCGCGCATGACGCGGGTCTTGATCGTCTCGATGTCGATCGCCTGATAGAAGGCCTTGCGGACGCGGATGTCCTTGAACGGGTTCTTGCCCTTGACGCTGGACTCGACCAGCTCGTCGCGGACCTGATCCATGCCAAGGAAGATGGTACGCAGTTCCGGCCCGGTCAGGACCTGCACGGTGCCCGTGCCGTTGACGCGCTGGATGTCCTGGATCGGAACCGGCTCGATAACGTCGACCTCGCCAGAAAGCAGGGCCGCGACGCGCGTGGCGTCGGACGCGATCGGCGTGAAGACGATCTCCTTCAGATTGTGCTCCGGCGACTTGTTCCACCAGTTCTCGTTGACCTTGAAGACGGTCTTCACGCCGGGCTGGTGGCTCTCGACCTTGAAGGCGCCCGTGCCGTTGGCGTTGAGCGAGGCGAAGGTCGGGGTCGTGGCGCTCGCTGGCGTCGGCGCGGTCGAGTTGTTCTTCTCGGCCCATGTCTTCGACAGGATGTACCAGGTGTCCCACTGGTAATGCAGGATCGGGTTCGGCGAGGTGAGCTGGAACTCGACCGTGTGGTCGTCGATCTTGACGACCTTGGTGCCGGTCGGCACGCGGGTCTGGACGTTGGAGCCCGGCGCGCGGGCGCGATCGGCCGAGAACACCACGTCGTCGGCGGTGAAATCCTCGCCGCCATGGAACTTGACGCCCTTGCGCAGCGCAAAGCGCCAGGTCTTGCCGTCGTCCGAGATCGTCCAGCTTTCGGCGAGGCCGGGCAGGATTTCGAGGTTCTTGCCGCGCCGGATCAGCCCCTCATAGGGGTGGCCGAGATGGGCATGCGTCGTGGTCTCGTTGACGGTGTAGGGGTCGAGCGATTTCAGCTCGCCCTGATTGGCGTAGCGCAGGGTCTGCGCCTGGGCTGTGCCGCAGAGCAGCGCGAGGCCGGCGACGGCGGCGAGGCAGTTCGTCTTGAAGGACATTCGACAGCTCCCATGGTGGTGTTCCACTCCTCCCGGGAGCGGCTTCCGGTTGTCCTGACGTCGTTGCGCGGACAACCGGAGATGGCGGCAGAGTAGAGAGGCTTGCGCGTCGGCGTCCAGTGCCGACGACGTGATTTGTTCCAGATCGAACTTTTTGATCGACGACCGTTCAGCGCGACAGCTCGGCGATGACGCCGCGCACGAACTTCGCCCCGGCGTCGAGCTGCGCCACCGTGATGAACTCGTCGGGCTGGTGCGCCTGCGCGATGTCGCCCGGCCCGCAGACCACGGTCGACCAGCCCTCGGCCTGGAACAGGCCGCCCTCGGTGCCATAGGCGACGACATGGCTGCCATTGTCGCCGGTGAGGCGGCGCGAGAGCGCCTCGGCCTCGCCGTTGACCTCCGGGCCGAGCGGCGGGGTGAAGGAGGTTACCTCCCAGTCGATGCCGCTGGCCGGCGCGATCGCCTTCATCTGCGCTTCCAGCTCCGCGACCTTGGCGCGGTAGCGCCCGACATAGTCGGCGTCCTCCTCGCCGGGGATGACGCGGACCTCGTGGCTGAAGCTGCAGTTCTCGGCCGTTATGTTGACCGCCGTGCCGCCCTGAACGACGCCGACATGCAAGGTGGTCCAGGGCGGCTCGAACGGGTTGTCGGGTTTGGCGCGGGCCTTGTTCTCGGCCATCACCTGATTGTGCCAGGCGATCAGCTCGCCCGCGATCATCACGGCGGGCACGCCGACATCGACGCGGCTGGAATGCACCGCATGGCCGCGCACGGTCGTCTTCATCCGGGTGCCGCCCTTGTGGCCGGTGACGACCTGCATCATCGAGGGCTCGCCAACGATCACGGCCGAAGGTTTGACGCCCGCCGCCGTCATCGCCTTGGCGAGGATACGCGCCCCCAAGCAGCCGACCTCCTCGTCATAGGAGAGCGCGATATGGACCGGGCGCTTCAGCGGCGCCTTCAGCATCTCGGGGACAAGCGCCAGGGCGATGGCGTCGAAACCCTTCATGTCGCAGGTGCCGCGGCCATAGAGCTTGCCGTCGCGCTCGGTCAGCGTCCAGGGATCCGACGTCCAGTCCTGGCCCGCCACCGGCACGACGTCGGTGTGGCCCGACAGCACGACGCCGCCATCAACCTTCGGGCCGATCGTGGCGAAAAGATTGCTCTTCTGCCCGTCCTCGCTCGGCACCAGCATGCTTTCGACGCCGTGGCTGGCGAGGTAGTCGCGGCAGAAATGGATCAGCTCGAGATTGCTGCGCTGCGATTCCGTGTTGAACGAAACCAGTCTGGCGAGCATCTCCTTGGGCGACAGGTTCACGACGGCATTTCTCCAAAGCTCAAACCGAAGGCAGGTTTCGTGCCGCACGCTAGTCTGCGTACCGGCGGGGTCAATCCCGCAGGCGCTTGACGGGGATGCACGACGCGCGCTGACCTTCATGCGATCCAGCGCCTATAACCAGTCCAGGACAACCGGAAAGCCCGCCTTCATGACGTTCGACGTGACCCTTGCCGACATCCAGGCCGCCGCTACGCGCATCTCCGGCAAGGTCAGGCGGACGCCGACCTATCACAGCGCCGGGCTCTCGGCCCGGCTCGGCGTCGAGACCATGGTCAAGGTCGAGGCGCTGCAGCTCGCGGGCTCCTTCAAAGTCCGCGGCTGCTTCAACAAGCTGATGCGCCTGAGCGAGGCGGACCTCAAGCGCGGCGTCGTCACCGTCTCGGGCGGCAACCACGCCATCGCGGTCTCGCTCGTCGCCAAGGCGATGGGCACGCGCGCGCTGGTGCTGATGCCGAAGAACGCAGCACCGTTCAACATCGACCTGACCAAGAGCCTCGGCGGCGAGGTCGAGCTCTGCGAGGATTCGATCGAGGCCTTCGCAAAAGCCGACGCTTATGCCGCCAAGGGGATGACCAACGTCCATTCCTATGACGACCCCGCGATCATCGCCGGCCATGGCACGCTCGGGCTCGAAATGGCGGCGGACGCGAGCGGGCGGCTCGACCATGTCTTCGTCTCGATCGGCGGCGGCGGGTTTTCGGCCGGCGTCGCGGCCGCGCTGAAGGGGCTCGATCCGGCGGTGCGCATTCATGGCGTGGAGACCGAGGGCGCGACGACGATGACGCAGGCGCTGGTCGAAGGGAAGCCGGTCGCCATCCGCCCGATCTCGATCGCGCGCACGCTCGGCGCGCCCTTCGCCACCGAGCGCACCATGGCGGCGGCGCGGGAGTTTCTGGAAGACATCATCGTCGTGCCGGACGCGGACGCCGTACGCGAACTGGTCTGGGTGCTGCAGAACGGTCGCGTGCTGCTGGAGCCGGCTGCGGCCTGCGTCGTGGCGGCGGCGATGGCGCGCAAGGAGATGTTCCAGCCGGGCGAGCGGGTTGGGCTGGTGCTCTGCGGCTCGAACGTGGCGCTGGAGGATGTGACGGCGTGGCGGGCGGAGTTCGGGGTGTAGCGGAGGCTGCGGTTGGGCCGCTATGGGTCGGTTCCGGACGATGATTGCATTATCGTCGCAGCACTTGCCGCTCTGGAGGCGCAGAGATGCCAAAAGTTGACATCGAGAGGGTCCCGGAGTGCATCGGGGTCGGCTATCCCATGCCCTTCGCTGCACTGACCGCGCATCGATCTCGCAAGAAGCTGGGCGATGCTGGCGGATTGAGCGATTTTGGCGTGAACGTTACGCGCTTGCCTCCGGGCGAGTGGTCAAGCCAACGCCATTGGCATTCTCACGAAGACGAGTTTGTCTATGTGCTGGAGGGCGAACTCGTCCTCGTCGAAGATGAGGGTGAGACCGTGCTCCGGGCCGGCGACGCCGCCGCTTTTCCGAAAGGAGCGGGGAATGGCCATAACATGATCAATCGCTCTGCCAAGGATGCCCTCTACCTTGAGATTGGTTCGCGGCATCCAGAGGACGTCACGATCTGCTCCGATATAGACCTGATGAGCGCAAACGCGGACGGTCGCTTCCTTCATAAGGACGGCACGCCGTATCCTTAACGCTGACGCCCGCAACGGGTCGAAAGCAGTCACCCGCCTTATCAGCCCCTTCCCCGTCATGGTCGCCCTTGTGGCGACCATCCACGTCTTGCGCCGCTGATGCTGTGCGAGCCGCCCGACGATTGTCGACCGCCGCGACGTGGTCAAGACGTGGATGGTCGGGACAAGCCCGACCATGACGGCGAGGGCTTAGAGGGGGCAATCCCACAGTGACGTGCAAGAAACCTAATCCCCACCCTTCATCACCGCCCCTATAATCCATCCACCTCGTCCCCGAGGGGCGGCCGTCCGGAGGCATGCTGGCGACCGGGATGGGGGCGGCGCC
>LSIB01000029.1 GCA_001556025.1 Rhizobiales bacterium CCH3-A5 | reverse complement strand
TGGAAGCGGTCGCGGGCAACCTCGGCGCGTGCTGGCCAAGTCGCCAAAGCAAACAAGCTGCCGACGATCTGCCGCTCGATCTCGACCTCGAACCGACCTGACAGCTTGGAGATTCCGAAGCGCGGGTTGGGCGGCAGGCTGGCCGCGACCATCTGCGCTTCGGCGATACCGAGCTCGTTGAAGGCCGCCTGCAGGCCGCGGTTGTTGAGCAACGCAATCTGGACAGCGCTATCGGCGGTGAGAGGCTTCTTGAGAAGCTGGTCAACCCGCGCCTTGGCGCTGCCTGCGACGGCGTCATCCGTGATCCGGACGACGTCCTTGTT
>LSIB01000028.1 GCA_001556025.1 Rhizobiales bacterium CCH3-A5 | reverse complement strand
GGAACAGTGGCCGGTTAATTATTGGATTACCCGGCCGGTCGCGTCGGAATCTGCATGCTGAAAACATAACTTCATGAACGATATCAATATCTTAGTTCCATAACCTAACTTATGCGAACAAGAGCTGTAGCCGCAAAGTAGGACGTGCCGTGGCCTGAAATCCTGAAGACGCGGGATTTCCGACTTGTGGCGCGAACCAAATATCACAGGCTCTGAAAACTCCACGCTTGCGCGATCCGGTAATGGCACCGGATCACACAGCGTGGAAGTCGTGTCATTATGGAACAGATAGGGTGCACCGATACTCCGATGCAATCTATGTGTTCACGCCACCTACCTCCCGCCTAAACTCCAATGCTTTAGTGAATTCGTCGTACAGGCTGCGGCTACGAACAAAAGGCCAAAGTCGATCGGTCGCAAACTTTTGCGTACGAGCTACGACCTCCTCGTCGAATGACGCCCATCCCAAAGGCACGGCATATCCCGATGAGATGCCGATCGGCGCATGAACGAGCACTGCCACCGCAGTGTTCGGAATGATCATTATTTCGAGAGCAGAAGGGACATCACTGGCATCAGTGCTATGCACTTCATCGAACGTTCTATCGATAAACCATGCCGCTTTGCCACGAAACAGGCAAACTACCCGGGTTTCGGTCGCACTTGCCGAACCGATAGCCGCGATCCTTCGGCGAAGGTAAGAAAGCGTGTCCCTTTGTTGGGTGGTAGCCGCCCAAAGGCGGTTCTGCGGCGCCAAAGAGAAAACAAAGTCAGGCTGTGCGGCGCGGCCGCGCAAACCGTATTCAACCACGTCAAGAAATCGTTTTGCGTTGGCTTCACTGTAAAGCGGTCCTACTATGGGAACCGTCTTGCGATCTGCACGCGGCTCACCTGCTCGAGCCACGGCCTCGCGCCAATACCGGTTTACGTTCAGGCCGGCCTTTGTAACGAATTCCTTCAGAAAGTCGGGGGCAAGTTCCACAAGAAATTCATAGGCCTGGGGTGCATTGATCTGGTTACTATTGGTCCTGAGGTCATCGACCAGCATGGCGGCCGCACTCTCGATCTGCGGCCGGTCAGCAATCTCATGTTCAGCCCGCCAGGAGCTCAGGTCTATTTCTGGAAGGCTGGGCGCGGATGCCTGCGCGAACACGCGGATACGGACCGGTACCTGAAAGCGGTCCTTCGGGATGACCCGGTCAACGGAGTATAGGTCCCGCTGCTGGATCTGTTCGCGGTCGCGCCGTTCGGAAAGGTCGTAGAAAAACCTGCTGAAGCGCTCGAATATTTTGTCCCCGACCCTTCCTGTCCCGGCCAAGTCCGCGACGGGCAATTCGGGAAGGGCAAGCTCCACCGAGTCCATGGAGCGCGGCGCCTGCGGAGCGATCGCCAGAAGGTCGAACCCGAGGTCGCGTTGGCGTTCCTCCACAGAGTAGATCTCAGGATCGTCAGTTCCCTCCCTGAAAAGGGCCTCCCCTGCAGCCGTAAGCCAAAGACGACCTTCGCGCCGCTCAACAAACCCGGGGCCCACGGCCTCGTTGAGGACGTATCCTGTCTCGGCCTGCTCGAAGCCGAAGAAAACTGCGGCCGATTCCTCCGAAATGCCCGGAACCACTTTCACTAGGCGCAGGAGGAATTCAAGGCTCTGGCTGACTTTGCCGAGAACGGCAACTTTGTACCAAACCTCGTACTTGCGACAGGGAAGGAGGACGTCAAAGACGCCGATCTCCACCTTGCGGTCTTCGTCCGCCGGGACCAGCTCGTGTCCCTTCAAACGCAGCAGCGGGCGCGTGTGGTTAGCCATGCACGCCTCCTTCAGCCCGTTCCTTGCGCGGACGGGCACCGGCTTCCCGCGCAGGTTTCGCTGCCGCCCTTCCGATGATCTCGTCGGCGCCAACCGCGCGGGCCGCCCCCTGTGCGACCTGCCGCTCAAAAGCCTCGGTCATACGGCCCATCGGGCCCTGCGAGGACCATCGTTTCCGAACACCCACGATGACCAGCCGGTCCATGGCACGGCTCGCGGCCACGTTGATCCGGTTCGGTGTAGTTAGGAACCCTTCGCGTACACGGCGGACGCCGTTTTCCATCGGACCCTCTTCATTGTTCCGAACCAGCGAGAGAAAGACCACTGGATTTTCCTTGCCCTGATAGCTGTCAACCGTTCCGACCTTCAGATGGCTATCAATTAGATAAGCAAGTGCCGATTGGCGCAGCTTTCGGCGGATCAGGTCGCGCTGGGCGGCGTACATGCAGATGACGCCGATACCGGCGGGATGCTTCTGCTGGTTGATAAGCCAATTCCGGAATGGCTCATGATTGTGCCAGTCCTCCAGCATCGCGACGATAGCATCGGCCTCTGCCCGGTTGATTCGGCTGCTGCCACCCTCTTCCGGGCGCTCGGCCCCGACATCGCCCATGCCGTCCGTCTCGACCCATAACAACGGAACGTCGAGTCCCGCCGGAAGCAAAGCGGGGTCGATCTCAGGCGTTTCTCGCCCAGCATCAAGTGGCATGTCGGGATAGAAGGCCTCCGACACGAGCCGGCCGATGGGCGCCAGCATCCGGTATTGCGTGTTGAGACGCGCGCCCGCCGCGCTCCCATAGGCCGTCGTGAACACGCGTTCGAAATCGCTGCGCTTGATCTCCCGCTTCGGAACCCCTGTGCGCTCGGCAACGGCGTTGACGACCTCCGCCTTGTGCTGCGGCTCCAGCTGCGCATGGTCTCCCACGAGGACAGCCCAGCGAGCCGCTTGTAGGGGCACCAGCAGTTCGCTTGCGGTGCAGCGGGCCGCCTCATCGACGATAACCAGGTCAAATGCCGTCGTGGTCAGCCCAAGGGCAGTGCGCCCGAGCCCCACGCAAGTCCCGGCGACGATCTGGCGCGTGCCGGCAAGAAAGCTCTCGAAGCTCCGCTGTGCGCGCGAAACGCTGCCCATGAAATCCCGTCCGATGGCGGCGGCGCGATAGAGTCGATCGAACCGGTCTGCGCCGGCTCCCGCGCCGCGGGCGTGGCGCTGCATGACCGCCTGGGCCACTTCGTCCGGCAAGGACTGCCACTCTATCCTACCTTCCGCATCAAGAAACGTATCGGCGCCAAGTCTTTCCAGGTGTCGGCGCAACGTGTCTAGTAAGCTGTTGAAGCGCTGCTGGTCTAGGTCGGCCTCCTGCGTCAACACCGCAAGACTTTCAGCAATAGGACGAATAGTCGTCTCGATCGCCGCGATCTCGTCAGCGGCGATCTCTGGAAGCCCCAGCGCACCGGCGATTTCTGCGAGGCGATCGCGGAAAGAAGCACGAAAACGGTCCTTGAAACCCTGCTCGACCTTTGGGGTATGATAGGCCCGTAGCGGCAGGGACACCTGCTCCTCGTCGCGCCCGATACGCAGCAGGCTTGGCTGAACGCCGCCGTTCCGGAAAAGCGTGAGCACCACTTCGGCCGCCGTGTTCACGGCCTCGTGGGACTGGCTCGCCAGCAGCACGTTTCGCGCCAAGCCTTTTGTCAGGGCATAATGCGCGAGCGCCGCAATGAAGCGGGTCTTGCCGGTACCCGGCGGCCCTTGCAAGAGCCCGACCGGCCGGTTCGCGATGATCCGCGCGAAAGCGGCTTCCTGATCGGGATTGAGCCCATAGATGCCAAGCGATCCCGGGACAGGCTTGTGACTGACGTTCAGGGGCACGGCACTGGTACGAGGGTCGAACACACCAAGGAGGTCGCGGGACCGACCGTTGCCGGCCAGTATCCGATCCACGGCGTCTGTGCGGCGTTTCAGGCTTTGGCGTTCCAGATGGCTCCAAAAGCGCAGACGCTGGCCGGCATTAACGAGACCCATCTGACGCGTAAGAGTGGTGTCGCTCGCGTCTATTACCGCCAGGTCCGAGCGCGATGATTGTAGGTCCAGTTGGCCTATGCGTCGCCATCTGCCTTTGCTGTCCCGCCGCTCAACACCGACGGTATCGTGGCGCGCGAACTCGAACGCGCCGCTTTCAAGCTCGACGGGCACCTTGTGTCGCCCTGATCCGCGGTCGAACAGGCTGTCGAGCTGAGCGGTACCCTCAATGGTAAGCTCGTTTTCGACGTCAATGAGCGCTCGCCAGAGCGCCGGAACATTGATCGCTGTGGGCGCCGCGGCTGGCCGGGCGGCGATTTCCTCGGCGAGGGTGTCCTCGGCTACCTCTTCGGCAATGGTGGCAGCGACAGGGTCGTCATCCTCGACCGGAGCCGGTGCCGATCCCGCTCGTACCGCCTCGATCCTTTCGGTCACTTCAGGGAGTGCCAGGAGAGGCGCAAGCGCGGAAAAGTCGTTTACGACGGCGTTAACCACCGTGAGGGTGGCCTCCACCATATGAAATTCCTGCGTGGCATTGCGCTTGATCTGACGCTGCTCCAATTTCCGGCGCCATGCGGAGACCGGTTGCCCGTTGTTGTCCAGCCGGACATCAAGCTCTTCGGCAGCGCCGCGAAGCACTAGGGATAACGTGCCGCGCACAGCATCGCGTCGCACGCGCAGGAACATGTAACGCTCATCCGGCTCGATCGGGCCGGTGTCCGCGCCGACGACGCTAACGGCGTAGTTTGACCCGGCCTGGCCGGCGACGTAGGGTGGTTCGCTTAAGCGGACAATGGAGGCCTCGACCTGGCCGAGAAGCGGCAGGAGCGTCGAGAGACGAGGCTCTTTTTCCCGGCACTCATATATGGCTTTGGCGAGCTCGGAGGCGGCACGCTCTTCAAGCACCGCGCACGCGAACACTTCCTCCGCGATCTTGGTGACAGCGAACCGGTCCCTCTCAAGCAGGCTTCCGGACGGAGGGGCGTAGGCCGATGTGACGCGATCCCCGTCCGCCTGCGGCGAGAAGTCCAGTGCGTCGATTAGGACGGGGATGTTTTCTGCGGTTACAATGATGTTGGTTGGCGCGATATCGCCGTGTCCCCAGCCGCTTTGGTGAAGGCTATCGACCGTTCTCGTCAGGCGCTCCACGAACGACAACGCCGCAGCAGGCGTCCGGAAGTCCTCTGGCGGGGCCTTGAAGACGGCAGCAAGGGTGGGCCCTTCAACCCAGTCCTGGACGATGGCTATTGAGTCGCCGAGCCATAACACCTCCCGGACCACCGGCAGGCCAGTTGGACGATCGGCCTTCGCGGCGGTCGCCTTTTCGAGGAACGCCAATATGGCCGCTCCTTCGCGAGACGTGTCGCCCCATGAAGCCTGTTTCCAGAGCTTCACGACCACCGGATCGCCCCCGTTTTGGCTTCGCCAGACTTCGACGCGATCGTTCTCCACGAGAAGGTCACCGGAATCGGGATAGGCCGCAACGAGCTGTCGGCCCGACCGGATCGAGCCGCGGTGCCGCTCAAGGCCGGCTATGATCTCATCCCGGGTCGGACGCTCAGCTGTCGCGCGGTTGAACGCCTGCAGGGCCTGGAGGGCTTCCGGGTACCGGCGCGCTGGATCTAGTTCTAGTGCCTCGGCGAACCAGTCGTGAAGGGGCCGAAAAGTGCCGAGGCTATCGACCTCTGGATTCCATTCGGGTGGGCTGCCGGCAGGAATCTTTCCGAAAAGAAGCTGATGCACCGCGACGGCCGCTAGGAAAACGTCGCGGCACTTGGGTCCGCAATCAACGTCCAGGTGGTCTTCCGGCACATCCACGCTGGCGAGAAACTGGTAACGGGCATTGCCGAGAGATTTTACTTCGGGAAAGCGTGCGGCCATGAGGTGGGAAAACTTTGCCGTCGTCGGCGCCTCAAGCCAGATGCTATGACCGCCAAGGTCGAGATGGGCCGCATCCTGCCCATGCAGATTTGCGACGGAAGCCAGAATTTGCCGCGCGAGTTCGATCTTCTCAGATGGCGCGAGCCGTACGCCTTCGGTTCCGGCGAATACGTCCAGCCTTTGCATGCGGCGTCGGCGGTCATAGATTTCCCAGTAGTGAACCCCCCGCTCGGGGTCATCGATCTTCGGGGGAAGCAGAGTTTGCTCCGCCGCGTTGCTGCGATCCTTGAGCCAATGATAGACAGTTTGCTCGCGCCCGGCGATCTCCCGGCGCCCCTCTTCGTTCTGGAAGCGAGCATCCGGGCATTTCGTGAAATCCCAAAGGCGCAGCGTCCCGAGGTTATTCTTGTTCCC
Source organism: Rhizobiales bacterium CCH3-A5 (assembly GCA_001556025.1). Classification (GTDB taxonomy): domain Bacteria; phylum Pseudomonadota; class Alphaproteobacteria; order Rhizobiales; family Beijerinckiaceae; genus Allobosea. Next base: position 9,885 of record LSIB01000028.1, on the reverse strand, counting down.
CTCCTCTGCGGCTTCATATTCGCGGTAAATGTCCCTGGGATGCATGAATGCGGGCGCATCCTCGGCGGTAAACCGCTCGAAACGGCGCCGTCCTGGCTGGAACAGTGAACTGGGGCCGGCATTGAAAAAACGGTGCAGACGCTCTTTCCAAAACGTGTCGGTCAGCGGCGTGGAGATGTATTCGCCCGCGATGTTGCCAAACGCTTCGCGCTCGCGGCGAGTGTCCTTGACGATGCTCAAGAACTCGTCGGCGGTCAAAACCTTCGCCTTCTCCGTCTCCGCAATGTCTGTGCGGTCGGCTCTTCCCGTCAAAACAACCAGGCCCTCAATCCGCGGGAGAGGAAAATCCTTCGTTTCAGGTCTCTTTTTGAACTCCGCGTTGAGTAGCGGGAGGATATCCCGGGTAATCCCTGCAATCTTTGCGACCGGAGAAGGATCTCTGTCCACCCCATTCAAATGCCAGCGGCCATCAACGCTGGAAATCTTCCCGTACCAGTCCTTGAGGTCAATCAGGAATATCCGCCGATCGGATACGATTACGACATCGATCTCGCGGGACCGTCCCACGCCGAGAACGAGGTCAAGATTCGTGAACGCGTACCAGTCAGCAGGCAGATCGGTTCTGAACCGGTCGATGCCCTTGATCTCACGCTGATGCACTCCTCGGCCCGCGTTTGTTATCTTCATAAGGTCCCGCCCAATACCATCAACAACGGCAGTATAGCCAAAACGCGACAACCCACGAGGACCTTTTTGCGCTGCTGGACCAGATGTGTCGCGCGCGCTTGCGCGTTTGCGAGCATAGAGGCTCCGCCACGCCGCTAGCTGGCTCATTGGATCCCCGCATTTTCAGGCTTGCCGACTCTTACAGGTCATTATAATAAACGAGTGACTGGAGGAACCGATGCGCGCAGCTGTTGCGATCTCGACTCTCGTGTTGGCGGCGTCGGGCGCAAGCGCTCAGACAGCAAAGTCGCAGGACCGTGTCGCGGCCTCCTCGGCCACCACCCTTTCCATCGGTACAGACGGCGTCCTGCGTCCGGTTAATCCACCCGATCAGCCTCCACAGGTCATCGGCGCACCTCCCTTGCCCGGCAGCTCGATCGCTCCCGGAAGCAATCCTAGCTCAAAAGATATCGAGCACCCCTGCCCTGGGGCCCCAGCTTTGGACCGCGACGCGGCGCGGAACCTTGTCAAAATCATCGCAACCCAGGAGAGCTTCTTCCCCGATTTCGTGCAATCCGTCAGCAAGATCGAAAGCGCCTTCGTCTCGAACGCCTTCTCCGGCCGCGCCTATGGCCTGATGCAGCTGACGCCTGCGACCGCTGAACGGTTCAAGGTCGATCTCTGCGACCCTGACGACAATGTTCGCGGCGGCGTCCGGTACCTGCGCCATCTCCACGCGCGCTTCCGCAACCCCTTCTATATCCTGGCGGCCTACAACGCCGGCGAGCAGACGCTGATCGAGCGGAATGGCCTGCCGTCCTTCCCCGAAACCCTCACCTACATCGCCCGGGTGATGGACGACTTTTACGAATGGCCCGCCATCGCCGACGGCACGCGCAGCGCCGAAGCCGAGACCGCCGACGCCCGTGATCGCAGTTTGGCCGGGTCCCCACAACGGATCGGAACCACAACGGCCTCCCTACCGGCCAAACGCCGCCAGTTGCGAGGCGCAACTCGGCCAGCAACCGAATCAGGTCCCGTCGAGTGGAAAGGCGGCTTTGTGGCCAATTTCGACTGAACAGAGGAGCAAAACATGGTTCGACTGTCGCGTTTGATCCTGACCGCCCAATGCGCACTGATCGCGCTTCAGTCGAGCGCCTATGCCAACCAACTCCAGCCGGTGCAGAGCACATTGCAGCGGCTCGTCCAGACCCTAACGGGACCGATTGCCACCTCTCTTGCCATCCTCGCTGTGATCGCCGCCGGATTCCTCGCCTTCGTCGGACGCCTCAACTGGTTCTTCGCGGGCAGCATCATCTTCGGCATCGTGCTGGTGTTCGGCTCGGCGCAGATCGTGTCCTTCTTCCAGTCCGCCGTCGGCGGCGGTGGCGGAGGTTGAACCGCGATGGACGAGCGCGACCTCGAGGAACCGCTGATCACGCCGCTGGTGAAGTCGCTGACGGTGTCGCCGACGATCCTCGGCGTGCCCTATTCCTATTTCATGTTCACCGGCGTCTGCACGGCCGTGATCTTCCTTGCCACCAAGAACCTCTGGTTCCTCACGTCCTGCCTGCCGATCTACGCCACGGGACGCATCCTCACCCTGAAGGACCACCGCATCTTCGACATCCTCGGCATCCGGTTCCGGCGCTGTCCGCCGCGCAGCCGGGCGTTCTGGGGCGCGGACAGCTACAGGGTTTAAGGGAAATGGTCGCGCAGGCGCTGATCAACGAACTGACCTTCGGCCGGGTGGCCAGCCGGGAACTCCCCGTCTCGCGGCATGTTCCCTATCTCCGGCATCTGCAGGACGAGGTCATCAAGCTCAATGACGGCGTGCTGATGACCGTTCTCAAGCTCGACGGCTTCTCCTTCGAGACAGCGGACCAGTCCGAACTCAACGTTCGGCTTCTGGCCCGCAACGATTTCCTGCGCACACTCGGCAATTCCCGCTTCGCACTGACCTCGCACATCATCCGGCGCGAGGTTTTCCCGACCATTCCCTCGAGCTTCGACAACGAATTCTGCCGCGAGCTCGACGAGCGTTACATGGCCTCGCTCAGTAAGAAGCGCATGTTCGTCAACGACATCTATCTCACCCTGCTTCGCCGCAACATGCAGGGTCATGTCGGCACCTTCGATGTGATGATGAAGCGGCTGATGGGCAAGCGCGATGCATCAGGTGAATCTGTTGATGAGCAGACCGCCCTGACCGAACTGCTGGAGGCGGTGGCGGCCCTCAAACAGAGCCTCGGGCCTTATGGCGCAAGAACCCTCGGCGTCATCAAGCGCGACGGCGTCTGGATGTCCGAGCCGCTCGAGTTCCTGGTGCAGCTGCTCAACGGCGCCCTGCCCCGCCCGATGCCCTTGCCGCGCATGGCGCTGAGCGAGGCCTTGGCGACGAAGCGGATCTCGTTTGGGCGCAACGCCGTTGAGATCAGGGGTGCGTCGCCGTTCGACTCCCGCGTCGGCGCGATGCTCTCGGTCCGCGAATACCCCGCCTACACAGGACCCGGCTCGATCGACAATCTGCTGGCCGTCCCGCACGAGTTCATCGTCACGCAATCCTTCGGCATCGTCGACCGGGCCGAGGCGCTCTCCACCATCAATCTCATTGACCGCCAGGTCGACATGTCGGACGAGGCGGGCACCATCGTGGCCGAGCACCTGGCCGAGGCCCGCGACGAATTGCTCGGTTCCGCCGCGCTCTACGGCGAACACCATATGAGCGTCTTCTGCCTCGGCCGCACCATGCAGGACCTTCAGGCCTGCGTCACGGCGGTCGGCGGAGCTCTCACCGACCGCTCGATGCTCTGGACGCGCGAGGACCTCAACTGCGAGCCGGCCTTCTGGGCCATGCTGCCAGGCAACTTCGGTTACATCGCGCGAAAGAGCCTGATCAGCTCGAAGAACCTCGCGGGCTTCATCTCGATGCACAACTATGCCTCGGGTAGGCAATCAGGCGGGCATTGGGGTCTGCCGATCTCGATCCTCGAGACCTCGTCGCAGACGGCGTATTTCTACAACCACCATGTCCGCGACATCGGCAACTTCACCGTCGTCGGCCCGACCGGCTCCGGCAAGACGGTGTTCATGTCCTTCATCTCGGCGCAGACCTTGCGCATCCAGCCGCGACCGAAGCTCGTCTATATCGACAAGGATCGCGGCGCGGAGATCTTCATCCGCGCCATAGGCGGGCAATACGAGGTGCTGACTCCGGGCGAGCCGACCGGCTTCAACCCGCTGATGTTGCCCGACAACGGGTCAAACCGTGAGTTCCTGTTCCAGCTCTTCAGCTTCATGCTGAAACCGCCAAGCTTGCAGGAGACGCTTTCGGCCTCCGAGCAGCAGGTGATCCGCAATGCCGTCAATACTGTGCTTGCCGGAGGGCCGGATGGCCGCACGCTGCCGGAGTTCGCGACGCTGCTGCGCGGGCGGCTCCGCCAGAACGAGGGCGATCTGATGTCGCGCCTCAACAGCTGGGTGGCGCCGGAGCAGAAGGGCTGGCTCTTCAACAACCCGGCCGACCGTTTCTCCGTCACCTCGATCTTCGGCTTCGACATGACGCGCGTGCTCGATCTGCCCGACATCCGCACTGCGGCGCTGATGTACATCTTCCACCGCATCGAGGAGCTCTTCACCGGCGATCCGGTGATGATCTTCGTCGACGAGGCCTGGAAGATGCTGGAAGACCCCGAGTTTGCCTACTTCATCAAGGACAAGCTGAAGACCATCCGGAAGAGGAACGGGATCGTGGGCCTCGGCACGCAGACGGCCAAGGACATCGTCAAATCACCCGACGCCAACACGATCATCGAGCAGTCGCTCACCAATATCTTCTTCCCGAACGCCAAGGCCGATGACGAGAGCTACAGCGAGGCTTTTCGCTTGAGCCGCCGCGAGGTCGCCTGGATCCGCGAGAATGTGCCCGAGGGACGGCAGTTCCTGATCAAGTCCGGGCAGGATTCGGTGATCGCGAGGCTCGATCTCTCCGCCATGCCAGACCTCATTCGCGTCCTGTCTGGCCGCACCGAGACGCTCACTGAGTGCGCCGCCTTGCGCGAGCGCCATGGCGACGATCCGGCAGGCTGGTTGCCGCAGTTCCTCGGGAGGGCAGCATGAGGATCGGGCGGGTTCTCACGGTCATGGCCTTCCTTGTGGCAGCGGGCAGTGCGGCGCTCGCAGCCGTGCCGACGCGCGATCAGGCGATCCTCAACCAGCGCACGGAAACCTCCACGGTGAAGGTCCGTCTGCTCGACACAACTCGGAAGACCGGCACCAACACCAAGGGCATCCGCTGCGCCACCACCACGGGCCAGCGCGGAACGACGCGGGATACCACGCAACCTGTCACTCCCAACGGCGGTGACGCTCGCGTCCGACAGTTCGATCCGGCCATCCAGCGTGCGCCGGACACGACTAGCAGTCCTCCCAGCAATCCACCCATCAACCCCGGTCGCAATGCCCAACAGCGCGCTTTGATAGATGGCACCTCGACCGTCGTCGGCGGCGTGGACGTGACTGCTGCGATCATCCCGGACACGCAGGCGCAGTACAGGCAATTGGGTCAAGGCGTCGGCACCGCGCCGACCGTCATGGGTGCGCTCGACCAGAACAGCGCAGTCCGCGTCCAGAACGGCATCACCTGGAACCAGACCACGCAATCGGCCAACCTGCTCGTGCAGGCGCTGAACACGGCGAACCTGTTCAATGTCGGGCAGCTCAGCGCTGGTGCAAGCGGCATGGCCACCGGCCTGCCTGTGCCGAGTCCGACAGGCGGCGGGATGTGTGCGGCGGGCTTTGTCGGTCGCGGCATTGCGGACGATCCCTGCAGGCCCGCCACCACGGTGTGTTCGACCACGCCGCCGGGCGTCGCGCCGGATCCGGCTTGCGTCTCGCAGCGCTATGTCGACCGGAGCGGCAACGTCGCGGTCTATCTCGGCGGCGTCCAGGACGCCTCGCTGACCGCGCTCATATCGGCCCCGGCCACGTCCGTCGCACCACCCGTTTCATCCCAGCCCACCGCTGCAGACATCACGGCGGCACTTCAATCCTACCGATAGCCAGGAAAGGGAAACGATCATGGAGAGGATCAAGGAGAAGACTATGACCCGTTGGATCGGAATGTTCGTCGCAGCGATCCTCTGGAGCGGCGTGGTTCAAGCGCAGGTTCCCGTCAACGATGCGGCCAATCTCACCAAATCCACCGAGATCGCCAACACCACGAACGATATCCTGAACGTGTCCCGCGACATCATGCAGAATACCCAAAGGACGCTGCAAGCGGTGACCGGTGACCGGACGGGGCAGGCGGGACAGCTCGCCAGCATGGCACTCGGCGGCGGCTTCTCGATGGGCCAGGCCCCGTCGCTCGGCTCGTTGCTATCAGGAGGACCACTCTCGTTTCAGGGCATGGGATCCTCGCAAGGGATGGTCTCGCAGCTCATCAATGGCCTGCAGCTCGTCCAGTCGCTCTCCGGCCTGATCAACGGCCAGCGAACAGGCAATGACCAGGGCTACCGCAACTCGGTCAACATGGCGGCGACCATGGCCGGCCTGGTTTCCTCCACCCAAGGCGCGATCCAGCAGCGCTCTCAGGCGTTCACATCGGGCGGACAGCAGATCGGCTCGGCCCCAGACCTCAAGGGATCGGTCGACCAGAACACGCAGGTCCAGATCCAGACCGGCCAGACCATCAACGAGCTGACGGGGGTGGTGAACAACGCGGTTGCCGCCACCAACCAGCAGAACCTCGAACGGCTCCAGCTGCTGTCGTCGACGGCGCGCGCCATGTCCGTCACGCCTGGGCAATGACGGGGAAACTGTAATGGGCACGCTCGCGCACCTCGCCGCCCGCCTCGCCACTGCGTCTGCGCTTGCGGCGGCTCTGGGCGGCTGCGGTTACCGCGAGCTCAAGGCGCCCTGCGGTCCGGACGAAGCCAAGCTCTCGGCCGCATCTTTGGCGATGTCCTATGCGCCTGTCGCGCCATCACCCATCACAGGTTCTCCTCTCGACCGGCTAGGCGGCGGCATACCCGTCACTGATCCGTGTGGCCCGCTGCGACCACTCAATGGTCGCCGGACAGTGTCAAACGGATCAACAAGCGGTGAACCGCCATGAACTTCACGGTCGACGCCTTTTTGCAGCGTGTCGACCAGATCGGCACGACCTTCGTGCAGAACGCCTATCAGCAATTGGCGCAGGCGCTGACGGGTGCCGGCGCAGGCGGCAGTGGTATCAATGTCGCAGCACTCCTTCTCACACTCTATGTGATCTTCTGGGGTTTTGGCCTCTGGTTCGGCACGGCAAGGGGTGGGCCGCTGGAAGCCGTGTTTCGCCTCTTCCGGGTGTTTCTGATCTACACAATGGCGACCTCCTGGTCCGACTTCCAGGTCTTCGCCTACGGCTTCTTCAACGACACCCCAAGCGCCATCGGCAACGCCATGCTGGGCGCGGTCGCCAATGCCAACAACACGGGGCTTGGCGTCAATCTGACCTCCGTCAACGCCGTCCAGACCGCGCTGACCAATGTCTGGAACACCACCCTCAATCTCGCGAGCGCCTTCACCCAGAACGCCGGCTACCTTTCCGCCGGACCTTATGTCTTCGCCGGCATCATGGTCGTCGCTGTGGCGCTTCTCATCGCCTACGCCGTCTTCGTCATCACGCTGGCCAAGCTCTTCATGTGGCTGCTGCTGGCGCTCGGACCCATCTTCATCATTCTGCTCCTGTTCGGCTTCACCTCGCAGTTCTTCTCCGGCTGGATCCGGACGATCGTGCTGTATTTTATCGTCCAGGTGCTGATCTACGCCTTCCTCGCCTTTTTCCTCGCACTCTCGCAGCAGTATTTCGATGCGGCGTCCGGCGTCGCCACCAACCAGACCGCCACCTTCGGCAATGTCGGTCCGATCATCGTCGTGGCGCTCATCGGCTTCTTCCTGCTGATGCAGATCCCGACCGTCGCCGCCAACATTGTCGGCGGCTTCGCGCTCGGTGTCCCCTCCGCTGGCCGCGGCTGGCACAACGCCTCGGACGCAGCGAAAGGGGTCTCTGGTGCTGTCCGCGCCTCGCGTGACGGCCTCCAGCGCTATATCGGCCGGCTCACAACGACCGAAAAGCAACAGGCGCGGCTGGTCGGCCGCCGCATGCTGGCGCAGCGCAGCTATCTCGACACCCCGGAGGCCCGGCAGATCCAGTCGCAGCTGAGCCGACGCGAGCAATCGCGGCCGCAAGCGCAGGGTGCGAGGTGACGAGAACAAGGTGACGACGATGGAGTAACCGCCGGCGGATCCGGCCAAAACACTTGGAAGAGGCAGGGGACAAAATGGCGGCGGAGGTCAAGACGGTTGAAACAAAGGCAACTGGTGACAGCCCGGGTTCCGATCCCGGGTTGCAGACCTATTACAGGGACGGCGCGACCTGGGAGACCGCGATCGCCCGCCGCAATGCGTTCTCGCGCGGCATCGCTTGGACCATCGCGCTGATCATGACCGTGATCGCGCTGGGCAGCATTGCGGCGCTGGTGATGGCGCTGCCGCTCAAGAGCTACGAGCCCTACATGATCGTCGTCGACCGCTCGACTGGCTTCGTCGAGGTGAAGCGCCCGATCGCCCAGGACCCCCTCAACCCCGACGAAGCCATCACGATGTTCAACGTCGTGCGCTATGTCCGCTCCCGCGAGACCTATGATCCCCGCGCGCTCAAGGACAATTTTGACCTGGCGCAACTGCTCTCGACCGGCGATGCGCAGCGCGAGCTGACGGAAATCTTCTCGCCCGGCAATCCGAACAATCTCGTCAAGCTCTATGGCGCGAACACGGTCGTTGCCGTCACGATCAAGTCGGTGACCTTCCCAAACACGCGCACGGCGCTGGTCCGCTTCTCGACCGAGGAAAAGCGCAGCACCGGACTGACCATCCGCCATTGGCAGTCGCTGGTGAGGTTCCGCTACACCAGCGCGCCCGCCCGCAACGAGTTCCGCTTCGAAAACCCGCTCGGCTTCCAGGTGCTGGAATACCGCCGTGACCAGGAGACGGTGCCCTCTCTTGGTCCTGCCCTTGGCCCTTCGCCCGGCCAAACGACTGGGGTTGGCGCGCAATGAGAGGGTCGCTCGCCTGTGTCGCATTGTTGCTGAGCATCGGTCCGGTTCTGGCCGACACGCTGCCGCGACCGGGCCCCAGGGACAGCCGCATCCGCTACGTCGCGTACAATCGCGACCAGGTGGTCGTCATCGACGTCACCTTCGGCGCCTCCACAATGATCGTCTTCGAAGAGGACGAGAAGATCGAGACGCTCGGGGCCGGCGACGCACTCGGCTTCAAGATCGAGCCGAACAAGCGCGGCAACGTGTTGTTCGTGAAGCCGGGTGAGAAAGACGCGCTCGCGAACCTCAACGTGCTGACCACCAAGCGGCAATATGTGTTCGTGCTGCGCTCAGGGTTTCGCCCGATCCGATCCCAGGTCTTCGCCGTCCGCTTCACCTATCCGGACACCGCGATGACGCAGCAGGATCTGGAGGAGGCGCGGCGGCGCGTCTCGGAGCCCAACCTGCGCAATCTAAACGTCGCCAACGCCAACACGGATTACGCCTACAAGGGCTCGTCTGCGAACAAGCCCTCGGTGATCTTCGACGACGGCACCAAGACTTATCTCCGCTTCGAGGGGAACGTCCCCGCGATCTACATTGTCGACCGCCAGCGCAATGAGAGCCTGGTCAATTTCCGGCGCGAGGGGCCGTATCTCGTCATCGACCGGGTCAATTTCCAGTGGACCTTGCGCAATGGTGACGAGATCACCTGCGTCTTCAACCAGCGCCTGACCAACGTCATCGAGCCAACCGGGGTCGAACCCTTCGCGCCGCAGCGCGTGGGCGAGACGGCACGCCGGCAAGAAACGCGCCGAACCGGAACAGGGAGGCCCTGATGCCGACGCCCGAACAATGGCGACAGCTCGATCTTGACAGCGGCGCTTCCACCGCTGTTGCACGCCCGCAATCGAATGTCGGGACGTTTCTGAAGGTGATCGTGCCGCTCGGCGCGATCCTGCTCGCGGCCTACATCATCTATGCAGGCACGCGAACGCCGAACCCCTCCTTCATCCGGCCGGACAATGAGGAGTTTCGCACGACGCAGTTCCCGGCACCGTCCCTTGGCGAGCCTCCGCCGCAACGCAATCAGGGCACGATTGTCATCCCCCCTGCCCCGCCGCCGCCACCCCCCGAG
>LSIB01000027.1 GCA_001556025.1 Rhizobiales bacterium CCH3-A5 | reverse complement strand
GAATCCCCTTGCAAAACCGGGGGCATCCACACACGCGCCGGGTTTCCCGGAGGCCATTTCGTTTGAGTCACGCCGCCACGGCTGGCTCGTCCAGCATGGCGTAGTAGCGCTCCTCGGCCTCGGCCGGCGGGATGTTGCCGATAGGCTCCAGCAGCCGGCGATTGTTGAACCAGTCGACCCAGGCAAGCGTGGCAAACTCGACTGCCTCGAAGCTCCGCCAGGGTCCGCGGCGGTGGATCAGCTCCGCCTTGTAAAGGCCGTTGATCGTCTCGGCGAGAGCATTGTCATAGCTGTCGCCGACGCTGCCGACGGAGGGCTCGATACCCGCCTCGGCGAGACGCTCGGTGTAGCGAATGCTGACGTATTGGGCGGATTCAACCGGTCGTCGCAACACCAAGATATTGCCAAGGGAACAGCGATCCGTGCGATTGCACGTAAGCTTGCGCGCTCGCCGAGCACGATCTCACGCGAAGTGCGCCGGGGACTGTCAGGATTTCCGTGTGAGGGCGGCCATACTGGACCCGATGGAGGTTCCCGATGGCACGACGCAAAGCCCCCCGCATCCCTGACGCGCTTCTGGACCAGCTTTTGTCCGGCGCCGATCCGAAGACGGCCTTCGACCCCAATGGGCTGCTCGACGATCTGAAGAAGGCCTTCGCCGAGCGGGCCCTGAACGCGGAGATGGATCATCATCTGGCGGGCGACGAGAGCGGCAACAGCCGCAATGGCTATGGCCGCAAGACGGTGACGACCGAGACCGGCCGGATCGAGCTGCAGATTCCGCGCGATCGGCAGGCGACATTCGATCCGCAGCTGATCGCCAAGTATCAGCGCCGCTTTCCCGGCTTCGACGACAAGATCGTCTCGATGTATGCCCGGGGCATGAGCGCCCGAGAGATCGTCGGGCATCTGCGCGAGCTTTACGGCATCGAGGTCTCGCCCGATCTCATCAGCGCCGTCACCGATGCCGTGCTTGACGAGATCGCCGCCTGGCAGGCAAGGCCGCTGGAGCCGGTCTATCCGCTGGTCTTCTTCGATGCGCTACGGGTCAAGATCCGTGACGAGGGCGTCGTCCGCAACAAGGCGGTCCATATCGCGCTCGGCGTCCGCGCCGACGGCGCCAAGGAGATTCTGGGCCTCTGGCTGGAACAGAACGAGGGCGCGAAGTTCTGGCTGCGCGTCATGAACGAACTCCGAAATCGCGGCGTCGAGGACCTGCTGCTGGCCGTCGTCGATGGCCTGAAGGGCTTCCCCGACGCGATCCGGGCCGTCTTTCCCGAGGCCATGGTTCAGACCTGCATCGTCCACCTGCTGCGTCACAGCCTGGACTTCGTCTCCTACAAGGACCGCAAGCTCGTCGCAGCAGCGCTGAAGGGCATCTACCGCGCCATCGATGCCGCCGCCGGCGAGGCGGCGCTCGGCGCCTTCGAGGAGGGGCACTGGGGCCGCCGCTATCCGGCGATCGCCCAGAGCTGGCGGCGGGCATGGAGCGAGGTCGTGCCGTTCTACGCCTTCCCGGCGGACGTTCGCCGCATCCTCTACACCACCAACGCGATCGAGGCGCTGAACGCCAAGCTGCGTCGCGCCGTGCGCGCCCGCGGCCACTTCCCGACCGACGAGGCTGCCATGAAGCTCCTCTTCCTCGTCTTGAACCGCTCCGAAAAGGAGTGGAACCGAAGGTCCGCGCCAGCGAATATGGCTCCTCGTGAATGGGTCATGGCCAAAGCCCAGTTCGCCGTCATCTTCGGCGAGCGCTTCACCAAGGCCATGGCGGCCTGATATTCAACCCGCCGCCCTCACACGGAAATCCTGACAGTCCCAGTGCGCCGCAACGCCGCCACGCGCGGTGGCAACCTCGACTATCGCGCCATCGCGGCGCAATGGCATGCCGATCGCGCGGCACGACGACCACGCCCGGGCAAGCTGGCCAGCAACCCTGCTCTACGCGCCTATGTCGAGCGGCGTCTCTCGGGTCAGGTCACGAACGTCGATGGCGCCAGCTTCGCGGGTCCCAAGGTAATATGGAAGAAGCGTCGCGCTGTGCTTCGGCAGAGCCGGCGCTGGTCAACCGCGTGGAGTCCCGAGCAGATCGCCCATCGACTTCGGATCGATTACCCGGAGGATCCCACCATGCGCATCAGCCACGAGGCGATCTACCAGTCCTTGTACATCCAGGGGCGCGGGGCGTTGCGTCGGGAGCTGACGGTTTGCTTGCGCTCAGGCCGAGCTCTGCGTGTTCCGCGTGAGCGAACCCGCGGCCGTGGAAAGGCCTTCCTGGGCGATGCCATCATGATCAGTGAACGGCCACCGGCGGTCGAAGACCGGGCGATCCCGGGGCATTGGGAAGGTGATCTCATCCTTGGCCTGCACAGCTCGGCGATCGGCACTCTCGTCGAACGCAGGTCGCGCTTCACGATGCTGCTGCACCTGCCGCGCCAAGAGGGATATCAGCGGGGGCAGCGGGTCAAGAACGGCCCGCCACTTGCCGGCCACGGCGCTGAAGCCGTTCGCACAGCCATCGTTCACTCTATGAACGAGCTGCCGGGGACGCTTCGCCAATCGCTGACTTGGGATCAGGGAGCCGAGATGGCTCAGCACGCACGGCTCCGCATCGAGAGCGGGCTGGAAATCTACTTTTGCGATCCGCAAAGCCCATGGCAGCGCGGCTCGAATGAAAACACAAACGGCCTCCTGCGCCAGTACTTCCCGAAAGGCACCGATCTCAGCCGGCACTCGACCGGGGAGCTGGCCGCCGTCGCTCACGCGATGAACACGCGGCCTCGCAAAACGCTGGGATGGAAAACACCGATCGAGGTACTCGATCAGTTCCTCGCTCAGCAGTATGATGATCGTGTTGCGACGACCGGTTGAATCCGCCTTGCGAGCCCTGATCGCTATGGTGGATGACGTTCTTGGGCTTGCGTGCGGCGAGCGCCATGTCGAGCGCGTCGAGCACGACACGGGTCTTGAGATCGGCGGAGAAAGCCCAGCCGACGATGCGCCTGGACCATGCGTCCAGCACGACCGCCAGGAACAGGAGGCCGGCGAGCGTGGGCACGAAGGTGATGTCGACGACCCATAGCTCGTTGGGCTTCTCGACGAAGAAGTTCCTCCGGACCAAATCGTTCGCCGGCCGATGATCGGGATCGCGCTTCGTCGTCGTGACCCTCCTGCGCCCATCAGGCGAGCCACGCGCTTCTTGCCGATCGCCACGCCTCGGCCTTGAGCTCGGCGTGAATGCGCGGCGCGCCATAGGTCTTGTGCGAGGCGCCATGGATCGTGCGGATCTTCCGGGTGAGATCGATGTCCCGCGCCGCCCGCAGCGATGCAGGCCTGCCGCGCCAAGCATAATAGCCTGACGCGGAGACCTTGAAGACACGGGCCATAGTCTTGATCGGAAAGACGGCCTGGTGCGCGCTCATGAACCGGAAAACCCGTTCGGGTTCGCCTTGCTCTCCCGCGCGAACCAGGCCGCCGCCTTTGACAGGATATCGCGCTCCTGGCGCAGCCGGTGGTTCTCACGACGAAGGCGGATCAGTTCTTCGCGCTCGGCGCTAGTCGGACCATCGCTGCGCTTGCCGGCGTCGCGCTCGGCCTGACGAACCCAGTTCGCGATGAACTGCGCGGTCGGCTCGAACTCTCGCGATAGATCTTCAGGCGTTCGCCCCGATCGGACCAGCTCGACCATCTGTCGCCGGAACTCCGGCGGATAGGCGCTTCGAAAACGCGGCATCGGACACTCCAGAACATGACTTCAAGGGTGTCCAGTAAGCGTCGTCCTCAGGCCACATCCCTGAGAGCGGCCTGAGCCGGATATTCCCAGGGCAGCAGTTCGTCGATGCGGCTATTGGGATGGCCGTTGACGATCCTGGTCATGATGTCGGCGAGATAGGCGTGCGGCTCGATGCTGTTGAGTTTCGCGGTTTCGACGAGCGAGGCGATGACGGCCCAATGCTCCGCGCCGCCATCGGAGCCGGCGAAGAGCGCATTCTTCCTGGTCAGGGCGAGCGGTCGGATCGAGCGCTCGACGGTGTTGGAGTCGATTTCGACGCGGCCGTCATCGAGGAAGAGGCTCAAGCCCTCCCAGCGCGAGAGCGCATAGCGGATCGCCTCGGCAAGTTTCGTCTTCTGGCTGATCAAGCTGAGCTTCTCCCTCAGCCATGGCTCCATGACCTCGAGGATCGGCCTGCTTTTCTCCTGGCGCGCCGCACGGCGTTCATCGGCATCGTGGCCACGGATCGCTGCCTCGATGCGATAGAGCTCGGCGATGCGCTGGAGGGCTTCGCTGGCGATTGGCGCGGGACCGGCCTGAGCGAGCTCGTAGAAGCGGCGCCGCACATGGGACCAACATAGGGCCAGGCGAACCTCTCCGCGTTCGGCCAGCACCTTGTAGCCGCCGTAGCCGTCGACCTGGAGGATGCCCCTGAAGCCGGCGAGATGCGCGATCGGCCGTTCCGCCTTGCGGTCGGGAGCATAGACATAGACGACGCCGGGTGGATCGGCGCCGCCCCAAGGCCGGTCATCGCGGACATAAGCCCAGAGCTGCCCCGTCTTCGTCCGGCCTCTGCCGGGATCGAGCACGGGCGCCGTGGTCTCGTCGGCGAACAGCTTGGGCGAGCTCTTCAGCGCCGCCAGCATCCGGTCATGCACGGGCCGCAGGAGGAAGGCCGCGCGCCCGACCCACTCGGCCAGCGTCGAGCGATCGAGCGCGACGCCCTGGCGCGCATAGATCTGTGTCTGGCGATACAGCGGCAGATGATCGGCGTATTTCGAGACCAGCACCTGGGCCACCGTCGCCTCGGTCGGGATGCCGCCCTCGATCAGCCGGGCCGGTGCCGGAGCCTGCACCACGACGTCCTCGCAGGACCGGCAGGCATACTTCGGCCGGCGCAGCACGAGCACGCGGAACTGGGCCGGCACGATGTCGAGCCGCTCGGCCACATCCTCTCCGATGCGATGGAGCTTGCCGGAACAGCAGGGGCAGAGATCGCTCTCGATATCGACCACCGTCTCGATCCGCGGCAGATGCGCCGGCAACGCGCCACGGTTCGCGCGGCGCCGGCGAGCCCGGTCGGCCTTCTCAGTCGGCGCTGTCTCCTCGGACGCTGCGAACCCGGCGGCTTCGACCTGCTCGGCCTCTTCCAGCCCCAGCAAAAGCTGCTCCTCCGGCAAGGTCTCTGCCCGGCGGCCGAAGCGGTGTCGCTGCAACTCCTTGATGATCTGGCGCAGGCGCTCGATCTCCGCTTCCCGCGCGATCAGCATCGCCTGAAGCGTTTCGGGATCACGGGGAAGCTCTGGAGGGAGCGAGGCCATGACACCGATTCAATCATATTCGCCAGATGCTTGCGAGTGCTTTCAGCTCGCGGAGACCGGTGTCGCCGTCCGTTGCGGTTCATGGACCCGGCGCCAGTCCAATCCTTCAAACAAGGCCTGAAGCTGGGCCGCCGTCAGCCTCAGCGCCCCGTCCTCGATCTTGGGCCAGCGGAACTCGCCATCCTCCAGACGCTTCGAGACCAGCACCACGCCGGTGCCGTCCCAGAACACCAGCTTCACCCGGTCGGGACGTTTGGCGCGGAACACGTAGACCGTGCCGGAGAACGGATCGGCGCCCATCGTCTCGCGCACCAGCGCGGCCAGCCCCTCCGCGCCTTTGCGGAAGTCGACCGGCTTCGTCGCAACCATGACGCGGACCGCGCCGGTCGGGCCTATCACGACCCTGCCTTCAACGCGCCGAGCACCGCCGCGATCGTGGCCGGCGAGGCACCGTTCTCGATCGTTACCCTGACGCCGGCGACGTCGATCTCGATGGCGGCCGCGCGGCGCTGCCGAGCGCGCCGCTTCTGGCGTGGCGTTCGCGCCATCCGCTCCAATGCCGATGAAGGTTCCGGCGCGACCACCGCCTGCACGAAGGCTGGAACCGCATCCGCGGTCTTGCGGAGCTCGCGACGCCAAGTGAACAACTGCTGTGGTGACAAGGCATGACGGCGCGCGACGGCGCTCACCGTCGTGCCAGGCTCGAAGCTCTCCGCCACGATCCGCGCCTTATCATCGGCAGACCAGTCCCGACGGCGCCCCGAGCCCGTGAAAACCTCAAAACGCCGAACCGGCTCGTCGATCTCGACGCTCGATTTAAGCGTAAGCTCTGAAATCGTCATATGTCCAAGCCCCTCTCGGCTCGGAACATCAACGTTCCAGTCCCCGCGCGAAAGGTGAGGCCGGGACGACGCTTACGGTGTCCACAAAACCGGGTCAACTCCACTGAGCATCCTCGCCGGGCTCTTTGGCATCGGGGTCACAGGAGTTGCAATGGCCCAATCATTGGATCTTGGTCCAAACGGGTTCGGCATACGTCCACCAGAGACCGTTCCGGACGAAACGCTTCCTCTGCCACGCTGATATGGGCCAGACGCTGAGGATGAAATCTCGGAAAACGATGCCGTTTCGATCGCGCGCGAAGAGGGCGCGCGCCGGATCGATCGCGTGCGCGAAGATCGTCGCGGTTGGGTCATTGTCGGCATCGATCGTAACGGCGACAACATCCGCATTCTGATCAATCGCCGAGGCGATGTCGTCTTCGTCGAACGCGAATAGCGCCGCCGCGCGAAAATCTATCAGCTTCTGGATCTGGCTCGCCTGTGTTGTAGGTTCGCTTGCGACTATCATCGTCGCGCTGATCGTCACTGGATAAATCTAGGCATTTTCGGCTTAATTCATGTCAAGCTTTGCCGCTGCAAAGAAGTTTGCCGCAGTCATTTTGGGTAACGAGTTCAATCAGGCTTCCAATTCTGACGCTGGCTTCCCCAAGATCGGGGCGCCGCTACTTGCCGAGCGCCGCCCCGTGCTACGGCGCCATGCAGCGGCGCAATAAACCGCAGCCGAAACGACAATACGGAAATTTTTCGGTAGGTAATTTATTTTGGCATACGTGATCGTAATTCTTTGAACAGCGCAAATGAGGCATCGCTAAAATCGGATCCACGAGATGATCTGCACCAATTTTTTAAAAACGACATTTGTTCAAGAACTGAAAAATTATCCGGAATCAAGTTTAGATTGTCATCTACACCTGTCGGCGCCCTGACTAATGCGCCATTCATAAAGCCTTGCGCCCAAGCGAAATACATTTTCTCAACAGTTTCATTCGAATCGATATCAGCGAGGTATTTTATACATGTAGATGCGCCAAGACCAGTAATTTTTACATTTTGGGCCGCTGCCTTATATGGCAATATAACAACAGCTATCGCAATGAAAATTGCAGATATTCTCATTAAAAAAGCCTCCGTTATTTGCTGATATTGGTGGTTTTGCATTGCAAATTAAAAAATTTTTGGTTCCAGCGAAAGGTGCAGGACTGCACCATAACTCGGTCGCCTATCTCGCGACAGCGAAATTGGCGCTCCGACACCTAGAACGATCTGTGCGCTGGGCAGGTTGACGGCGTAGCGAACTCCGGGCGAAACTGTTAGCGCATATTCGCGATCAATTCCCCGGGTTGCATTCACCGTTTCGATTCGCTCAGCCACAGTTTCAAAAAGTACGTTGAAGTCGCGCGTGACCGCGTAGATAGCGCTTCCTCCAATATTAAAACTGGTCGGGCTGCGGCCCATAACGTCAAATAGCGTGGTCGCCCCGGCATTGGCATGAAGTGTAACGCGATCGGCGACAACCTTACTAAAAGGTAGGTTGATCTGAAAACCTAGCGATTCACTGCCATTCTTCTTTATAAAATTTCCCGTTGGTAAAATTAGGCTGAAGCGAGGTGCAAAAGCTGGTGTTGCCATATCCTCAAATAATGCTTGATACCGATAATTTATTAAGATATCGCCAATTCCGCGAGCTTTCTGACCTTCGCTCTTCAGGATCGAATACGGCAATATGTAAGAGATCTGGTGAGTCTGGCTCCCAAGGGGAAATTCGTTCGTAAAGGCGAGATACCGATCACGCCCTTGTCTTCGTAACGTTGCAATACCCTGAATTACCCCAGCCTCCTGATTATAGGCCTCTTCGATCAGGAAAGAGTTATCTTGGATACCTTTTGCCAGCCGGGTATCGATTTCATCGATGCGGCCCGGCGACGTGGTGCGATCTATCTGGCTCTGAGGTTGAGCTAAAGCAGCAGTTATACCAATACTGTATGCCGTGACGACTAACAGTAGCTTCATGACGTCCTGGCCTCTAGCGACGAGAAGCGATCCTACGCATATGAGAATGAGTTGCAAGAGCGTTCACGTCCTCTGCTCTGGCTGGGACCCCCGCCGTTGGTGGTCGAAAAAAGCGCTTGACCCTCTAGTGGCATCAGCTTGTAAGCCTGAATTCGCGATGCGCCCGTGCTTTTATAGCTCGCGTCCATCTGCTATCTATCGTGTGTGTTCGCTGGGCACGAACTGGGCTGATACGTCAGCAGAAGGCGGGGTTGTGATGCGGAACGGGAGCGAGAAAGGGGAGCGCTTGATGGCGTTCATTGCCCGCGGGTTTTTGGCTTCCTCAATTGCGCTGATGTTAAGCGCAGGGGGGAGCATGGCTCAGAGCGGGCACTCTCACGCTGCCTCGAACGGGGGGCAGATCCAGCAAATCGGCGCCTACGAAGCTGAACTGGTAGTGAGAGGCGCAGATTTGATGCTCTATATCGTTGATAAGCAGGAGAAGAAGGTTGACTCGGCTAAATTCTCAGCCACTGCTGTCGTCCTTGCTGCAGATAATCAACAGAAAACAGTCGAGATGAGCCCATCAGGCGAGAACCGCCTTGCAGGCAAAATCGACTTTCCTGTTACAGGCAAAGTCCGGGCGACAGTGACGTTGAAGACTGGCACGGGCGAGGCCGGCAAGGGGCGTTACAGCCTTGATGCACGCTAAAATGAGCTGCTAGGCGTTGTCCATGTCCCTGTTGACAAGCAAAGAGATAATGCGGCGCTGCTTTAGGCAGATAGCAGTTGTTCGTGTGCTTTTTCTTGTCGTTTCAATGATTTTTGTTGTTCCTGACCCCAGTATTTCCACTGGGTTTGATGCTGATATTTCTGGCGCTACTATTATGCGCTTAAGTGATAGTGGTTCGCACAGTGCAACAAGTGGTACGCTTGACGATGAGCTTGTCCAGCATGCCCATTGCATGCATTCGGTCGCTCGTACGAGCTTTAAGACCTTGCCTGTTCGTCAACTTAAACTGGATGATCCGCTTCTTCCCGAGGCCGATTTGCGGCCCAGTTGCGCCCTGTCCTCTCTACCCTTCAAGCCACCTCGTAGCGCCTAACCGAGTGCGGGACGTCTAGGCCCGTTAGCTCATCGCTCTTCCTCGAGAGCGCTTTGGTGCGTTGAACGCTTCGCTGCTCACCTGCGCGAAGTCGTGAATGGGCAAGCTTCGTGCGCCCGTGATTGAGGGTCTTGCTATGGTCAAGCGTCTTATCGTCATCCTTTTTGTCGGCGTGGTTGGGATTGCAGTCGGCAGTCTCGTCCCTGCCGTTTCGCAAGCGGTCCGTGCTGCATTGAATGCCGTCCCGCTCCCGCCGATGGTTATACAGGCCGCCTATGCTGTGATGCAGGCCGGTGGGGGCGCACGTGAAGGCGAAAAAGATAGCCATGCACCAGGCGCCAAGGCAGCCGACGCGCACGGCCATGGAGCGAGCGAGAAAGAAGGGCCGGAAGGCGTGGTCGTGATATCGCCGGATCGGATCGCGGCCGCCGGGATCACGGTTGAGCCCGCGGCAGGCGGACCTCTGGTCCGCAAGCTGACAGTGCCGGGGGTCATTATGATGGACGCCGATCGGGTCGGGCACGTTCCTGCTCGGGTCATAGGCACCGTCGTCGAGCTCAATAAGCGGTTAGGGGATCAAGTCGCTAAAGGTGAAACGGTTGCAGTGCTTGATAGCCGTGAGGTGGCTGAGGCCAAGAGCGAGTTACTCGCTTCGCTGGTCAATCAGGAGCTGCAGAGTACGCTTTTCGAGCGCGAGCAATCCCTTTGGGACAAGAAGATTTCGGCCGAGCAGCAATACCTCAAAGCCCGTACGACTTTTTCCGAAGCGGCGCTTAGGGTCGATCTTGCTCGCCAGAAGCTGACTGCTCTCGGCGTGAGCGATCGCGAAGTCGCCGGTGTGAGGCGCGATGCAAAGCCCTTGCGGCAGGTCGCTTCCACCGAAAGCGACCTGCCGAAGTCGCTCGGACTTCAACGCTACGAATTGCACGCGCCGATCACGGGCCGCGTAGTCGAGCGCAGGGTTAATCTCGGCGCCCCGGTTGGTGGCGAAGGTCAGGAGAAGGAGATCTACGTCATCGCTGACCTATCCAGCGTTTGGGTCGAACTTGCAGTCTCGACCGCCGATCTCGCCCAAGTGCGCGAGGGCCAGCAAGTTTTAATAAGTGCTGGCGCTGAGGGTCTGAAGGCCGAGGCTCGTATCACTTTCATCAGCCCGATACTCAATCAGGACACACGCTCGGCGCGCGTGATCGCCACCATGGACAATAAGGGCATGCTGTGGCGACCAGGTTCGTTCGCCACAGCGCAGGTGGTCGTCGAAGAAACATCAGTAAACCTCCGGTTGCCACGCACAGCCCTCCAGACCCTCAAAGGCGAGCAGGTCGTATTTGTGCGCACCGAGCAGGGCTTTGAGAAGCGCGATGTGGTGCTGGGCAAACAAGACGATACGGCTGTCGAGGTCGTGTTCGGGCTTGATCCCGGCGAAGAGGTAGCGATAGCGAACTCTTTTGTCCTCAAAGCGGAACTCGGTAAGGCCGAGGCCGAGCACGCGCACTGAGGACCCGACCAATGATCAATGCCGTCCTTGCCTTTTCCGTGCGCCAGCGCTGGCTGGTGCTTTTGCTCTCGCTGCTTGCCGCAGCGCTCGGTGTGTTCGCGCTCACTCGGCTCCCCATCGACGCAGTCCCGGACATCACAAACAATCAAGTCCAAGTGAATGCAGTCGTCCCATCGCTCTCGCCATTCGACATTGAGAAGCAGGTGACCTACCCGGTCGAGACCGCACTTGCCGGTATTCCTGGCCTCGAATATACACGTTCTCTCTCGCGCAATGGCTTTGCCCAGGTAACGGCTGTCTTCAGTGAGAAGACGGACCTTTACTTTGCTCGTCAGCAGGTTAACGAGCGTCTTGGTGAGGCAAAGGCGAGCCTGCCGCCAGGGGCCGAAATCCACATGGGCCCGATCTCGACCGGGCTCGGTGAGATCTTCATGTGGACCGTTAACTACAAAAAGCCGGGCGATGGCGCGCCCGTGCGTGACGGCCAGCCGGGCTGGCAGTCGGACGGTAGTTACCTGACCCCAGAGAAGCAGCGGCTCAAGAACGAATTCGAGCGCGCGGCATATCTTCGAACGGTCCAAGACTGGATCATAGGTCCACAGATCAAGACTGTGCCTGGTGTCGCTGGCGTCGACGTAATCGGCGGCTACAAGAAGCAGTACCAAGTCCAGCCCGACCCTGCGAAGCTCATTGGCTACGGCCTATCCTTTAAAGATGTGGCCGAAGCTATCGAGGGCAACAACCAGAACCGCGGCGCCGGTTATCTGGAGCGCAACGGCGAAGGCTATGTTGTCCGCTCGGCCGGACGCATCGAGAATATGGAGGAGATTGGCAACGTCGTGGTCGCTACCCGCGGGGGCACCCCAGTGCGGGTGAAGGATATCGCGAATGTTGGCATTGGGCGCGAATTGCGCACCGGCTCGGCGTCGATGAATGGTGAGGAGGCGGTGGTTGGTACCGCCCTGATGCTGATTGGCGGCAACAGTCGCACCGTCTCGGCGGCTGTCGATTCCCGGATGAAAGAGATTACGCGCTCACTGCCGCCGTCCGTCGAGACGAGAACTGTCCTCAATCGTACGCTGCTTGTTGACGCTACAGTGAAGACGGTGGCGAAGAACCTGACGGAAGGTGCTCTGCTCGTTATTGGGGTACTCTTCCTGCTACTGGGTAATATACGTGCTGCTATCATCACTGCAATGGTGATACCAGTGGCGATGCTGATCACGATGACCGGCATGGTTCAGGGTAAAATCAGCGCCAATCTAATGAGCCTCGGCGCGCTTGATTTTGGCCTGATCGTTGATGGTGCTGTCATTATTGCCGAAAATTCGCTCCGACATCTAGCCGAGCGCCAGCACACGCTAGGCCGGAAACTTACGCCAGAGGAGCGCCTCGATACAGTGAGACTGTCGGCTGAAGAAATGATCAAGCCTTCAGTCTACGGACAAGCTATCATTATATTGGTCTATGTCCCTCTTCTCACTTTCACTGGGGTTGAGGGCAAGATGTTCGCGCCTATGGCACTGACCGTCATAATCGCACTGGTCGCAGCTTTTGTCTTGTCGCTCACTTTCGTACCGGCGCTGATAGCCATCGTCATCACCGGCAAGGTCACGGAAAAAGATGTGTTCTTGGTGCGCTGGCTAAAGGCGCTATACCGACCAGTGCTTGCCAGCGCGATCCGGCGACCAGGCGCTTTCATCGGCGCGGCAGTTCTTATCTTTGTCGTTGCAATTGGTTTGTTCGGGCGGCTTGGTCAGGAGTTTATCCCCCAGCTCGACGAGAAAAACATCGCAATGCATGCGATGCGCATCCCATCGACGTCGCTTACGCAATCTCAGGACATGCAGATCAAGGTCGAGAAAGCAGTGACGCGTTTTCCTCAGGTGGCGCTCGTGTTCTCCAAGACCGGCACCGCCGAGGTCGCGGCGGATCCGATGCCTGTTAATGTCTCCGACAATTTTATTATCCTCAAACCCGAGTCGGAGTGGCCCGATCCCAAGCTGCCAAAGGACAAGCTGATCGCCGACATCCAAGCTGCAGTGAATGAGGTGGCCGGCAATAACTACGAATTTACGCAGCCGATCCAGATGCGGTTTAACGAGCTTCTTGCTGGTACCCGAGGCGACCTTGCCGTCAAGGTGTTCGGTGAGGAATTCGACACCATGCTGCCGGCGGCGAACCAGGTCGCAACGGCTTTGCGCAGCGTCCAAGGGGCGCAGGATGTGAAAGTGGAACAGGTGACTGGCTTACCGTTCCTGGAGATCCGCATCGATAAGGCCGAAATCGCCCGATTGGGTCTGTCGCACTTTGCGGTGCAAGACGTGATCGGTGCTGCCATAGGGGGGCGGGATGCTGGCGTGCTGTTCGAGGGCGATCGACGTTTTGAAATTGTCGTGCGCCTACCCGACCGCATTCGAGACGATTTTGAGGCGTTGAAGAACCTGCCTGTGCCGCTGCCTGGTGCGGGCGCCTCGGGACGGATGGCGTCAGTGCCCCTGAATCAGGTCGCGAAATTCTCCATGGCCGAGGGGCCAAATCAGATTAGTCGGGAGAACGGTAAGCGTCGCATTGTGGTGACGGCAAATGTTCGTGGCCGCGACATCGCTTCGGTGGTCGCGGAGGCACAGACCAAGGTCACTTCGGGTGTGACGCTGCCGGCGGGGTCTTGGATCACCTGGGGCGGTCAATTCGAGAATCTGGAGGCTGCGCGCCAGCGCCTGATGGTAGTTGTACCGGGTTGCTTCTTCCTGATTTTTCTTCTGCTTTACTCGGCTCTCGGCTCACCGCGGGACGCGCTCCTCGTGTTCAGCGCGGTGCCTTTGGCGCTGACCGGGGGGATCGCCGCTCTGTTCCTTCGCGGCATGCCGTTTTCGGTTCCCGCAGCGGTTGGTTTTATCGCGCTGTCGGGTGTAGCGGTGCTCAACGGCTTGGTTATGCTGACTTTCATTAAACAGTTGGTGGAGGAAGGGCGACCACTTAAGGAGGCTATCACTGAGGGGGCGCTTACGCGCCTGCGGCCAGTCGTCATGACCGCGCTAGTCGCCTCGCTTGGATTCGTGCCAATGGCGCTTGCGACAGGCACCGGCGCAGAGGTGCAAAAGCCGCTCGCCACTGTGGTGATTGGTGGGCTGATCAGCGCGACACTGCTGACGCTGATCGTCCTGCCCGCTCTCTATGCGCGGTTTGCAAGGCGCGCACCTACCGGGGATGTGTTGGAGAGCCGGCCGGTCGCGATTGGTAGTCCAGCTACTCATTCTGCTTCCGTGCTTCGGGAAGCCGCGGAATGACAGACCCATCACCGTGGTGTCGAATTCGGCGACATGCACCGCCTTCACCCAACGCCGCGTGGCTAATGAACCTGCGTATGACTGGGCCGCTTTTTCCGTTTGGGTTGGCTGCTCTGGTCATGTTTTCAAACGTGGCGCAGGGCTCGGCAGAGACTTTGTCTGGGGCGCTGGCCCGGGCCTACGGAGCCAATCCGCAATTGAATGCACAACGCGCCCAGGTTCGGGCGGTCGATGAGACTGTGCCTCAGGCCCTTTCAGGGTACCGCCCGCGTGCGCAACTGCAGACTGATGCCGGTGTTCAGTTTCAGCGGGAACGCAGTCCTGAGGAACGAACCATCGGGGATGGCGAGGACGAACCTACGGCTCAGACTAGGCGAATTCAGCGGCGGACTACGTTGCCGCGGGGTGCTGAAATTTCCGTCGAACAGAACCTCTTTGATGGTGGACGCACCAAAAACTCGGTTCGACAAGCCGAATCACAGGTTCTCGCCGCCCGCGAAACTCTGCGCAATTCCGAGCAGAATGTGCTGCTCGACGCCGCAACGGCCTATATGGACGTTTTGCGTGATCAAGCTGTGCTCGATCTGCAACGGGCCAGTGTCAAGCTTCTGGAGGAAACCCTCAGCCAGGCGCGCGAACGCTACACGGCCGGGCAGGTTACACGAACTGACATCGCTCAGGCCGAGGCGCGCCTTGCGAGGGGCCGCGCGCAGGTAAACTTGGCAGAAGCTAACTTCAATACGAGTCGAGCGCGCTACCGGCAAATTATTGGGGCCGAGCCGAGATCGCTGGCACAAGGTGCGCCGGTATCGGACAAACTTCTCCCGCGCAACGCAGTTGATGGGGTTCGAATTGCCCTTGCTGAACACCCAGCCATTCGGGCAGCTCTGTATGGAGTTGACGCAGCCGACCTCGAGGTGAGGGTCGTCAAAAGCGCTCTATATCCGACCGTTAGCCTGGCCGTAGGGTTGGTGCAGCGTTACGACAGCGAAGTACGTAACGACCGCCTTAGAGGCGCCTCTTCGACCCTCCAGCTCACGGTCCCGATCTATGAACGCGGAGAGGTTTATGCCCGCACACGCCAAGCTAAGGAAAGCACCAGCCAGCGACGGGCCGAAGCCGAAATCGTCCGCGATGAGGTTCGCGCAGCACTGTCGACCGCTTTGAGTGTGCTGGAAGCCGCGAAAGCTCAAATCGAGTCTTCTCAGACGCAGATTCAAGCCAACGAAATTGTCTTGAAAGGAGTCCGGGAGGAGGCTCAGGCCGGCCAACGCACCACGCTGGAGGTCCTAAATGCTCAGCAGGAGCTGTTAATTGCCCGTGTTAGTCTAACCACGGCCCATCGCGATCAGGTAGTGGCATCATATGCTCTCCTTTCGGCCACTGGCAGGCTCTCAGCCCGCGCGCTTGGTCTTGGAGCGAAGGTATACGAGCCAAAGCAGCATTTCGACCAGGTCAAGGATCGCTGGGGCGGGTTAACGACGCCTACTGGACGCTGATCTGGAAGACCCAGTTCCATTGCGAAATCGTACCCATCCGGCGAGGCTTTCAATTACCCACATCGCCTACGCGCGATTTGCACCCATTGAATCGTCCGTGATTCTGTCTGTGACGCCGATTCGCGGAGGCGTCACAGATGAGCGGGAACACGGGAGCCGGCGCCGCAGGCTGGCATGACGATGAAGTCGTTTCGGCGGGGCTGCCGGACAAACGACTGGCGCGTCGGTTGCGCCGTCTTCTTGATCAGATGTCGGCGGCACCTGGCCAACCGGTCCCGGCCGCGTGCGGCGACTGGGCGGCGACAAAGGCGGCCTATCGCTTTTTCGACAACCCGCGCATCACCGAGCATGGGGTACTGGCCGGCCATTTCGCCGCGACCGCCGTGCGCTGCGCGGCGAGCGAGGGACCGATCCTCATCCTGCAGGATACCACCGAGTTCATCTACAGCCGCGCGCAGCCAGGCAAGATCGGCTTCACCAAGACCATCAACGCCGGGCGTTATAAGGCGGGTCAGCCCAGCGTGGTGACCTTGTGCGGGGTGCTGATGCATTCGAGCCTGGCTGTGACCCTCAGCGGCACGCCGCTCGGGCTGACGGCAGCGAAGTTCTGGACACGCACGAAGTTCAAGGAGACCTGGACGCTCAAGCGGCATGTGAACCCCACGCGCGTGCCGATCGAGACGAAGGAAAGCTATCGCTGGCTGGAGAACCTGCGCCAGTCGATGGAGCTCGTGGGCACGCCGGAACGCTGCGTGCATGTGGCCGACCGCGAGAGCGACATCTACGAGCTCTTTTGCCTGGCGCAGGATCTCGGCACGCGCTTTCTGGTTGTCAAACGGCGCGCAATATTGCCCCCCGATCGGCGTCCAATCTTGGGTCTGACGCAATCTCGCTGCATCTTCGGTCACATTGCACCGATGAGGCGAGCCTGAAGCAGGTCGATCTTTCCACGGCCGTACATCTGACGTTTGACGAGCTTGAGCTTCGTGATTTGGCCTTCGGTCTGCCCGTTCGACCAAGGCGATGTGACGGCGGCGCGAACGGCCGCTTCGTCCTTTCTGACGCCGTTGCAGAACGACGCCACGAGGCTGTCGGCGGCGCGCTCCATCCATAACGGCATGCCAGCGACGGCCCTCGTACGGATCATCTGATGGAAGTCCGAGATGATCTCGCGGGCCTTCACGAGCTGCGGTAGGCCGGTTTCTATGGCTGCGATGAGAACAGTCTCTGCCTTTGAGAGCTTGTCGCGCCCATTCGTCATGAAGCGAGCGATGGTCCGGGCGGAGGGGATGCGGGCAAGGGTGCCGGCATCGGCCTTTTCGGCACGCCGCCGCCGCGTCGCCCACTCGGACACAACTCTCGCACTGCCGCGGAAGCCGCGCACCCGCATCGAGCGCCAAAGCGCTGAGGAATTGCGCTTTCCGGCGTCCCACTGTGCGTCGAGCCAAGTCAGCTGTTCCTCTAGGGAACTCTGCCGTGTCCGGAAGACTTCGGAACGCTGACCGCGGACGATGCGGCGCACCGTATCCCGCGCCAGGCAGGTGCGCTTGACGATCTGCTTGATCGGCACGCCATCGCTAAACATAGCCATGACAGCAGCATTGGTCTCTTCCCGGCGCTGGTACCCTTCATATTGCAGGCGCTCCGCGGAAGTCAGGAGAGCGGGATTGATGACCGTGGCGCCGATAACGGAGCGGATCTGACGCATGGATTTGCGAACCGCCTCCAGAAAGGCACGGCTGGCATTCTCCATCAGATGCCAGCGATCGGCGACCTGCTCTGCGGAGGGCAACGCTTTTGCCGCTGCTTCGCCATATCCGCCGCCGCGGTCGCGAGCGACGACGGTTATCGACGAATGGCGCCGCAGCCACGCCTCCGACGTCGCAGGCTCCCTGTCGGGCAGGAGCGTCACGGTCCGTCGCCGTTCGAGGTCGCAGACGATCGTGCCGTACCGGTGATTGCGCCGCCATGCGAAGTCGTCGATGCCGATCACGGTCAACGTCTCCGATGACACCTGCGCCTTACGCCTGACCACGCGCAACAGCGTATCATTGCTGACCGGGACCATCAGCCGCTTGGCGAAGCCCGCCGCCGGACGACCGCCAAGCGCCAGGCCAAGGTGATGCACGAGCATCTCCAGTCGTCCCGTCCGGCGCGACATCGGAGCCAGCACATCCTCGCCAAATCGCTCGGCGAAGATGCGACGGCCGCAGAGCACGGCATCGCACCAGAAGCGCCGAACCAGAACTTCGAGCTCGACCCGCCGGCCTGCAATCGGGAGGTCAGAGGCCCGACGCGCGTAGTGGCTCTGGACGCGTTCCGAGCGGCCCCCGCAAGACGGACACGCGCCCGAAGACGCTGACGCACGAACCGTGACGATGGCACGATCCCCGTCGATCTCAGACCGGACGACGGCAAAGCAAGGCGGTACGAGGCTGGACGGGCGGACTCCATGCTGCATTGCGCTGATTCCTTCTGGAAAGCAGCGCCAGATCACCGCTTATCTGCAGCGAGATTGAGTCAGACCCAAACTTGCACACGATGAGGTAATTGCTGCCGTCGATGCCATGACATCAAGATGATGGAC
>LSIB01000026.1 GCA_001556025.1 Rhizobiales bacterium CCH3-A5 | reverse complement strand
TGGCCGGTGCGGAACGCCGCGACGAGCTCGTTGAGCTGGCCGATCTTGCCGGTGAGCGAGGCGGCGCTTGCGGCGCTCTCCTCGGCGAGCGCCGCGTTCGCTTGAGTCATCTCGTCGAGATGGGCGACCGCCTGGCTCATCTCGTCGATGCCGGACGCCTGCTCGGCGCTGGCCGCCGAGATGTCGGCGATGGTCGAGGCGACCTTCTGCGAGGCGCTGAGGATCGCCGCGAGCTGCTCGCCCGCCTGCCGCACCAGCTTCACGCCGCCGGTGACCTCGGCATTGCTCGACGAGATCAGGCCGGAGATGTCCTTGGC
>LSIB01000025.1 GCA_001556025.1 Rhizobiales bacterium CCH3-A5 | reverse complement strand
CGCTCACTGGCACCTTACGATGCCGGACGGAGGGGGCATCCACCCCATCAGTTCATTCTCGCCTCTTCGCAATGGCGTTACAGCACATCAGGCCCAAAGACTTATGGTTCGGGTTCGCCTGTCATCCCAAAAAAATGTCTAGCAGGGCTTGAACCTCTAGCCACTTCAGCTCCCACATTGGTCAGAGTGGAAATCCCGGGGGCTTTTGATATGCCAGAGTTAGAATTGCAGCGGAGTGATTTTGAGTTACCTGTCGCGGTAAAACTGAGATCAAACGGGGAAGATGGTGCTTTTCCGTTGGATTGCCTCGTGATCGGTGGCGGCCCAGCCGGCCTTACGGCCGCGATCTACCTCGCAAGATTTCACCTATCGGTCACGGTCTTCGATGGCGGACAGAGCCGGGCAAGCTGGATTCCGGTCAGTCATAATCATTCCGGTTTTCCAGACGGAATAGCGGGCGCCGAGCTTGTAGCGCGCATGAAGACGCAGGCAAACCGCTATGGTGCTCATCATATCTTCGGCGAAGTGACGTCATTGACGAAAGAGGGCGATCTTTTTGTTGCCGTCGCTGGGGACCTGACCTTCCATGCACGTACGGTCCTGCTGGCGACCGGCGTCGTGAACCGTCGCCCCGCCATGTCAGACGACATGCACTTCCAAGCCCTGGCTCGCGGCTTGTTGCGCTATTGTCCGATCTGCGACGGGTTCGAAGTTACAGATCGCCGTGTCGCCGTTATCGGCACCGCGGCAAGCGGGCTGGGCGAGGCTGAGTTCCTCCGAAGTTTTACGGCGGATATAAGCTTTATATCCCCTTACGGTTTGCATGAT
This sequence comes from Rhizobiales bacterium CCH3-A5, assembly GCA_001556025.1. GTDB lineage: Bacteria > Pseudomonadota > Alphaproteobacteria > Rhizobiales > Beijerinckiaceae > Allobosea. Next base: position 7,173 of record LSIB01000025.1, on the reverse strand, counting down.
CTCGATGCATCGCAGCGACGGCGCGTCCATAAGGCTGGCATCAAGCTGCTCGACGGTCCTTGTCTCGCGTTTGATATTCGCGATGCGACGATCGCGGTCGCCCTACCTAGCGGTAACTATGCCTTTGACGCCATCTACCCGGCCTTGGGCAGCGATGTCCGATCCACTCTCGCGGTCGGTTTGGGATCCACTCTCTCCAGTCAGGGAGGTATCATCGTCGATGCCCGGCAAAGGACCGATGTGCCGGGCCTTTATGCGGCAGGCGACGTGGTCGAGGGTCTCGACCAGATCAGCTACGCAATGGGACATGCTGCTGTCGCCGCCACCGCCATCCGCAACGATCTTTGTGCCGTGCAAGCTCTGCATCGCTGACATCGGTCTCGCTGGTTACTCATATTGCAGGTTTGAGGAGGAAGAACGGAGATGCCTGGAATGATCGGCACACCGACCGTAAAGGCGTTTTTCGACGCTCGTACGTCGTCGGTTCAGTATGTTGCCTCGTGCCCAGCAACAAAAACCTGCGTTATCATCGATCCTGTGCTCGATTTCGACGCGAGATCAGGCGCGACTGCAACGAACAACGCTGATGCGATCCTCGCTCACGTCAGGGAGGCCGGCCTGACGGTGGCCTGGATCCTTGACACGCATCCCCACGCCGATCATTTCTCCGCTGCCAGCTATTTAAAACGGTGCACGGGCGCGCCGACCGCGATTGGCTCCCATATCGGTGAGGTCCAGGCGCTCTGGAAAGAAATTTACGGGTGGCCGCAGTTGGCGACGGACGGTTCGCAATGGGACAGGCTTTTCACCGATGGTGAGACATTCTGCATCGGCGATATCCATGCCCGCGTTATGTTCTCGCCTGGCCACACTCTCGCATCCATCACCTTTATCATAGGTGATGCGACCTTTATCCATGATACTTTGTTCATGCCTGACAGCGGCACCGCCAGGACCGACTTTCCTGGTGGCAGCGCCGCCCAGCTTTGGACCTCGATCCAGGGGATCCTGGCACTTCCCGATGAGACGCGGCTCTTCGTCGGTCACGACTACCAGCCAGGGGATCGCGAACCGTTGTGGGAATCGACCGTCAAGGAACAGCGGGCGGAGAACGTACATCTCGTCACAGCTCGGACAGAGGCGGAGTTCATCGCCCTTCGCGAGGGGCGCGACAGGACCTTGCCAATGCCCCAGCTGATCCTCCAGTCGCTCCAGGTCAATATCCAGGGCGGGAAGCTGCCCAAGCCGGAGTCCAACGGCCGGAGCTATTTGAAGATACCACTCGATGCGCTTTGAGCGCCGGTTTGTGATCTGACCGCCAAAGTACCATAATCGGGCCGATGTCGCCGAATTGAACCGATCAAGGGTAGGTGTCCGACGTCGGACGGTCTGGCGCACCCTGTAGAACTCTCACGCTAAAGACATAAAGAGCGTCTACCTGATAAGCGGCTAATATCCGGCCGAATGCTGACTGATAGGGAGCCCCAATGAAGCCGACGAAAATTGGGGCGATTCCGCGAGTCGTGGCGGATGCGACAGCGCAACGGATCGCGCCGGAACAACCCTTGGGCTCGGCCGCGCCGCTCGAAACCGGCGCCATTGTCCTGAGATCAGAGCAGCTCCCGCAGGTCGAAACAGCGCTCGCGGCGCTCGATTTTGCGACATTGCCGTCCGGCGACGTGATCAAGATCGGGCTCGGCGCCGAGCAGGCGCTCCAGCGAACCCTGGACGGCTTCCTTGCACGGCTCGACAAGAACAGCGCTTCGGCCGTCTTCGCCCTGTTTGGCCGTCTTGAAGAGGGCGTTCAGGACGCCAAGCTTCCCGAAATTCTCGACAAGATCCAAAACGGCGAAAAGCCCGGCCTGATCGGCTCCCTGCTTGCGCGGTTCAGCGGCAAACGTCCCGCACAGTTGGCTGCGGAGGCGCTCGCCGAGATCGGCGAGCTGATTTCCGGACGCACGAAGACGCTCGCCGACCAGATGTTGAAGCTCGAGGGCGAGCTCTCCGGCGAAATGCAGAAACTTTTTGGAGAGTTGCAGGCGCTGGATGCGCTCAAGCGCAGCTATGGCGAGCATTTCGGCGACTTCACGGTGTCCGCCGGCGTCGCCCGGGCTTTACTCGCCAGAGCGCAGGCTTATGTCGACACACAGGAGGCGAACCTTAACCCCGCCGATCCCGTCTCGCAGACGCGCCTGATCGAGCTCAAGGACAAGCTGCGCCTGCTCGAAAGCCGGGCGCTCGCGCTTGAAGGAACGTATACGCGACTGCCTGCCGATCAGCTTGTCATCCAGCAGATCGAACAGGCCGGAATCGCCACGCTGCAGGAGACCGCGACGACGGTCGCCTCGCGATTTGCCTCAATCAAGATGACGCTGCTTTCGATTCACGGCGCCTTCGCGGTCAGAAGCGTGCAGCAACTGGCGGGCCGGCAGGCCCAGCTCGATAGGCAACTGACCGACCTGCGCGGCCGCGCGCTCAAGGATGTCGCGGTCACGGCGGCGCAGGCGCCAGGCGAGAACCGTCTCGCACAGGCCCAGCAGATCGAGCAGATCATCGCCACCACGAACGAGATTCACGGTCTCGTTTCGGCCGCGCGCAAGACCACCGAAGAGAAGTTCGAGCAGGCGCGGCAGAAGTTCGCCGCGGCCCGCCAGGAACTTGCGACCCTGTCGTCGAGGCAGCCAGCGCCATGATGTTTTCATGCGCCTTGACTACGGGAGCGGTCAAACCACAGGAGAGATTCCACCCATGCTGACGCTTTCCCTCGAAAAGGCCGGCGCCGAGACACCAAAACTGCAACTGTCCCTGAAAAAGGGTGCCCGGTTCACGGTCAAGGTCGAGTGGCGATGCGACGCTCAGCATGCCGACGATGTCGACGTGCATGCGCTCGAGGCCCGCAATGACGGCAATGGCGCAAAGGTCACGCAACTCGCGAGCGTACTGTCGACCTACAACACCACCCGCATGAATCCGAAAGGCGGCGCCCTGCCGACGAATCCCGACGGCTCGTTCCAGACGACCAGTGGCGGGTTGGTTCATAGCGGCGACAAGCAGGTCCAGAACAACGTGGAATCCATCGTAATCGACGGGTCCAGTATCCCCGACGGGGTCAACGAGATTCCGATCCTCGTCACGGTCCATGAGGCCGATCATGGCGGCGGTCACGAGACCGGGGAACCCGCCGAAGACGAACCGGCGTTCGGCGACATCGAGTTCTGCTCGATCGTTCTTTTGGACGACACGGGCAAGGAGCTCGGCGCCTACAGGCTTTCCGACGAGTTCAAGGACTTCAATGTGGTTCAGCTCGGCAGCGTCTTGCTCGGCGCCAATGGCTGGGAATACGCAGCCGTCGGCAGCGGCTTCAACGGCACCTTCAACGACGTCCTCGCTCATTTCTCCTGAGGCAGTCATGCCGCGGGACAAGGACGCCGAGCCGCGCCGACCCGGAGCGGAGGACAGCCGGGAGCGGCTTCGCCCGACCGTCATCGGCCCACCGGCTGGACGGGTCCGCGCGCCTGACGTCGAACCGCAAGAGCGGGACAAGGCCGGCATTGGCCCCAAGCCGACCGTCATGACTGCGCAGAGTCTTGCGGCCAGACCCTCCCGAGCGCCGGCGCAGGTCAATGCGCCTTCGCCGCGGAACGCTGGCCCAGCCAGGCCGACGGCGATCCCAGGGGTCGCGCGCAAGCGCATTGCGGTCGATCGCGCCGACTTGGCGAGGTTGTCGCCGCAGAGCGCGCCTGGCGTGCTGGACGAGGCGCGACGCCTCGTCCAGGCCTTCGTCGTAGAGGGCGCCAGGGATCGCCAGGCGGTGTTGTGGGGGCACCGGATCCAGCAGGACTATAGCGAGCTGGTATCGCGGAGCGTGGAGCTGTCGCAGGCCGATGTCATGAAGCGCGTGACAGCCCATCTCGGTCGCATGACCGACATCCTCGGTGCGATCGACCTCGAGGCCGTCTGCGGCGTTGCCCCGGCCCGGGGCCTGTTGACCCAATATCTCAAGACGGTGAACAGCAGGATCGACACGCCCGAAGAACTGCAACGGGCCCGTGTCGAGCTGGACCAGTTGCTAATGCTGATGGGCGGGGCGCTGGAGCCGCTCATGTCGTTCAAGGATACGCTCGAGCGGCATTCCCGCCGCATCGAGGAGATCGCCGACGAGGTCGAGGCCGCCGCGCTCGCCGCGGAATTCCTGGCGGCGCATCTCGGAGATAGCGCGAAGCCGTTGTCGCAGCGCTTCCTCGAGCGCAGCATGAGCCTGACCCAGACCGTCGCGCAGATCCGCGGCAGCGCGTCGATGCGGACGCTCCAGATCGAGCAGCCGCTCCGGCTCATCGGAGCGATTCAGAACGTGGCGCTCGTCATGGTTCCCGGATGGCTGGGAAGCATCGCCGCATTGGCGACGATGCTGGAGGAAAAACGACAGGTGACGCCGACCCAAGCCGGGGAGCTGACCTACCAGCTCCGCACCATCCTGCAGCAACTGAAGACATAAAGGGACGATCCGCCATGGCACTGCAACTGAACCTCAAGAAGTCGGCCGAAACCCTGCGCCTCTCACTCGACAAGGCGGGTGTAGCGCCGGGCCTCAAGGCCGAACTGATCTTCGACATGGATGTCTCGGGATCGTTCGAGCACGAGCATGAGGAAGGCACCACGAGCAAGCTCATCGAACGGCTCGTCCCCTACGGAATGGTTCTGGACCCCGACGGCCAGATGGACGTCTTCAGCTTCAGCCACGGCAATGAGAACGTCCACCATGTCGGCACGGTTACGCCGAACAATTGCGAGAACTACATCATTCGCAATGTGATCGACAAAGTGCCGGGCTGGAAGGGCGGGACCACGTACAGCTATGTGCTCGAACGCAATCTTCAGCACTTCGGCTGGCTGCCGCGCGAACAGAGCGGCGGCTTCCTGAGCCGGTTCTTTGGTGTCTCCCGGGACGAGCCGGCCGCCGTGAAGAAGCGCTCGGTCGTCGTCTTCGTTACCGATGGCGAAAACGACGCCAGCGACCTTGACCGGACCATTCAGGTACTCGAGGCGTCCGAGCGCCGCGGTGACCAGGTCTATTTTCTGTTCATGGGCGCCTGCGAGCATGCGGTGGATTTCGGCTTCCTCCGGACGATCGCAGCGCGGTTCAAGAACACGGGCGTTGTGATCGTGCGCGACCTCGATGGCTTCGTCGAGCTTTCGGACGAGGAGCTGAATGCGCAGTTGCTTGGACCGGAACTGCTGCAATGGCTGCGCAATTAGATGAGCCGACTGAGGATGTCATCCCAGAGACCGATCCCTAAAGCGATTTTCTCCTATGAAAAGTGCTTCCGATCTGATCATCGGAAGCGCTACCTGGTTCACGGCCCATCCGCCGCATCTTTTCGATAAGCCAGCAGCCGGAGCGCGTTGAACACGACCAAAAGCGTCGATCCCTCGTGAAAGGCCACAGCGATTCCGATGCTAAGGCCCATGATCGTGGACGGCACCAAGATTGCGACGACTCCGAGGCTGACGAAGACGTTTTGTCGGATGACCGATCGCGTCGTTCGGCTCAGTCCAACCGCAAACGGAAGATGAGAGAGATCATCCGCCATCAAGGCGACATCGGCCGTTTCCAAGGCAACATCAGAGCCAGCGGCGCCCATGGCGATCCCGACGGTCGCGGTCGCCATTGCAGGCGCATCGTTCACGCCATCGCCGACCATGGCGACCTTTCCCTGCGACCGAAGCTTCTTGATCGCCTCGACCTTGTCCTCGGGCATCAGATCGCCCCAAGCCTCGTCGATGCCGACTTGGGCTGCGACTGCCTCTGCGACCTTTTGATGGTCGCCAGAGATCATTATCAGCCTCGTGATGCCTAAGTCGTGCAGGCGTGCAAGCGTGGCTTTTGCAGCCTCCCGCGGCGTGTCCATCAGTCCGATCGCACCCATATCGCTATCGCCGCGCCGAACCACCATCGTTGTTCGGCCGCCCTCGCGAAGCGACGCGATCGCCTGTTGCATCGGTTCGGAAAGGGGAGGTACTCCCTCCACCCCAAACATCTCCGCCTTGCCGATCAGCACCGTCTCGCCATTCAGACGCGCTGAGACGCCGCGTCCGGTCAGGCTGTCGAGATCGGTTGCTTCCGGCAGCGGCTTGTCGCCGAGCCGCTCGCGTCCATCCCGCGCGATCGCGCGGGCTAGCGGGTGGTCGCTCAGGCCCTCGACAGCAACCGCAACGGTCAGCAGGTCATCCTCTGTCACGCCGGGAGCTGGCACGATATCGGTGATACGCGGGTTGCCGGACGTCAACGTGCCCGTCTTGTCGAAGGCGATCGCCGTCAGCGATCCCAAGTTCTCCAACGGGGCGCCGCCCTTTATAAGAACGCCGCCGCGCGCGGCGCGCGCGACCCCCGACAGGACCGCGCTTGGAGTGGCGATGGCAAGGGCGCATGGACTGGCTGCAACGAGAACCGCCATTGCCCGATAGAAAGTATCGCGGAACGGTTCATCAATGACTAGGCCAGCAAACAGGAGAGCGACAGCAAGCACCAACACTGAGGGCACGAAGATCCGCTCGAATTGATCGGTGAAGCGCTGTGTCGGCGATTTCTGGGTTTCGGCCTCGCTGACCATTTTCACGACTTTAGCGAGCGTCGTGTCCGAGGACTTGCGGGTGACTTCGATTTCGATGACGCCGCTACCATTGATCGTTCCGGCAAAGACCCGATGAGCCGCGGCGACACTGTCGGGATTGGCGCGCGCAACCGCCACATCGTCGACGGGACGCTTATCCACGGGGATGCTTTCGCCCGTGACCGGCGCCTGGTTGATGCTGCCGTTGCCCTTGATCAAAAAGCCATCGGCCGGAAGCCTCGAATCCGGCTTTACGACGATGATGTCGCCGATTTCCAAGGTCTCGACCGGCACCTCTTCGAGATCGCTTCCACGCCGCCGCAACGCGGTCCTTGGCGCCAGCTCCCCAAGAGCCTCGATCGCGCGCTTGGCGCGTCCCATGGCATAATGTTCGAGAGAATGGCCGAGGCTGAACAGAAACAGCAGCAGCGCCCCTTCCGCCCATGCACCTAGCGCGGCAGCCCCGGCTGCCGCCACCAGCATCAAAGTATCGATCTCGAATTTCTTTGCGGATACCGACGAAGCCGGCCATGCATTCCAATCTCAAGCCGGCCGGGTCTTC
>LSIB01000024.1 GCA_001556025.1 Rhizobiales bacterium CCH3-A5 | reverse complement strand
TTGATGATGTGGACGCCCCCGCCCAACGGCGGCGCTATGGTGCCGATCCGGCTGCCCAACCAGCGAGAGGAGCGTGCGCAATGATGATCAAGACGATTGGACTGGACCTGGCGAAGAGCATCTTTCAAGCGCACGGCGTCGATGAGAGAGGAGCGACGGTGCTGGTGAAGAAGCTGCACCGCAAGCAGATGCTGCCGTTCTTCTCGAAGCTTCCGCCGTGCTTGATCGGCGTGGAAGCGTGCGGAACGGCCCATCACTGGGCCCGAACTCTTTCGGCAATGGGCCACGAGGTTCGCCTGATCCCGCCGTCCTACGTGAAGGCCTTCGTGAAGCGCGGCAAGAGCGACGCCCTTGATGCCCAAGCGATTTGCGAAGCGGTTCAGCGGCCGACGATGCAGTTCGTTCCGGTCAAGACCGTCGCCCAGCAGGGTATCCTCATGACTCATCGTGCGCGGTCCTTGCTGGTTCGTCAGCGCACGTCAGCCGCTAACGCATTGCGAGCCCACCTGGCCGAGCTGGGGCTTGTCGCCAATCCCGGCGTCGCTAATCTGGCAAAGCTCGCCGAGCAGGCATTGGCCGAGGACGCGCTTCCATCGTTTGCTCGCGCTGCGCTTGTTATCATGCACCGCCAGATCGTTGTCCTCGGACAGGAGATCTCGGAGCTGGACCGCCAGATCGCCGCTTGGCATGCCGAGAGCGAAGCGAGCCGCAGGCTCGCTGCGATCCCTGGCCTGGGCGTTGTCACCGCCACCGCCATCGCAGCTACCGTGACTGATCCAGATCAGTTCCGCTCCGGCCGTCAGTTCGCCGCGTGGCTCGGACTGACGCCGCAGCAGCAATCGACCGGCGGCAAGACAAGGTTGGGCGGCATCTCGAAGCAAGGAGATCGCTATCTGCGCCGATTGCTCGTCGTCGGCGCGACTGCCGTTATCCGGCATACGAAGGACAAGCCGACGCCGATGGCGAGTTGGATCAGGACGCTGCTTGAGAAGAAGCCTTTCAGGCTCGTCTCTGTCGCGCTCGCCAACAAACTCGCCCGGATCGCATGGGTGCTGCTGACGCGGAAGGAGACCTACCGACCCCAGCAACTCGCCGCTTGAGAGGACGATCTAGGAGACAACCCGAATTGGTGACGGCAGTCGATGATGAGTGACGATCGAGCCAACGACGAGGCCAACCCGCGTGATTCAATGCGCTCTAGCAGCGCGCCAGTTTGATAGGGACCTCGTCGGCGGATTTCCATCAGGGCCAGCGGCAGACTTCCGCCGCACAAACAGGCCGGACATATGAAAGCAACCGATCAAATCATCCCGACATAAACGCCTTGCCAAAGGGGGCGTCCACATATGAATCA
>LSIB01000023.1 GCA_001556025.1 Rhizobiales bacterium CCH3-A5 | reverse complement strand
AAGTCGACCGGCTTTGTCGCGATCATGACGCGGACCGCGCCGGTCGGGCCGATCATGAGCCGCCCTTCAGGGCGGATAGTACCGCGGCGATCGTCTTCAGGCTCGCACCGGTTCCGACACGCACCACGACACCGTCAATCTCGATCTCGATCCCGCCGCTCGGCCTGGCGACAGTGCGACGACGACGCGCGGCAGGCTGCTTCGCGGGCGCCGGTGCGGGGCGAGCAGCATCGATCACAGCAGGCACGAACATCGGCGCCGAGGCCTGCGGTAAAGCCTCTGGGGCTTGCCGCAAAAGACGCCGCCAGCCAAACAACTGCTGCGGCGACAAAGCATGGCGACGCGCAACCTCACTCACGGTGGCGCCAGGCTCGTAGCTCTCCGCCACGATCCTTGCCTTGTCGTCGTCCGACCAATCCCGTCGGCGTCCGGTCCCGGTAAAGACCTCGAACCGGCGAACCGGTTCGTCGTCGCTGGATTTAAGCGTAAGCTCTGAAATCGTCATGTGTCGAAGCCCTCAGGGGCTTCAAACATCGGCGCTCAAACCGCTCCAGCAAAGGTGGCGCCGGGACACCGCTTACTTTTCGGCCGGGTTCAGTTCGGGTGAGCGCGAGGGCAGGAAGATCAGCGAGACGTTTTTCGGCACCGCGAGCTTGGCCGTCGTGTGCCATCCGGCGCGATCGAGCAGCAGGACGGCATGGGCGCCCTTTGCGACCGTCCTGGCGATCTTGAGCGGCAGGTGCATCTGCCGACGCTCGACACACTCGAAGCGCTGGCTCAGGCACTCGCCATGCCGATGACGGCATTCTTCGAGGACCTCGACGCCACAAGCACCGTCGACCCGCAGAGGGCGCAGCGCGAACGCGACCTGCGCGAACTCACGCGGCACCTCAGCGATCGCGATCTCGGGCTGGTTGAGGCGCTGGTCGAGCGGATGACCACATCGCAATAGTACGCTTGAGCGCCAGGCTAGCCTTTCAAGCGCACCGATCGCAGTGCAAAGGTAGTACGCGATCTTGGTAATTTATTGGTGCAGTAACGACGAGATCAATTCCGCTTATACCAGCACTAATAATTAGTTTGAAATATCACGAAAACGCACGCCAGATCCCAATCCAAGCCGATACTCATCAGCAGAAATGAATATAACACCGGCTATCTCAAGCGCTATCTGAATTCCGCGATGATTATTATGAGATGGGATTCTTCTGCCTTTCTCAAAATCACGAATCGTAGACATGCCGAGATGGGCCGCTTTGGCCAGTTCCGCTTGGGACCAATCGAGGAGCGCTCGAGCAGCGCGTGACTGTGCGGGAGTGATCATTAAGCCCGGATAGCAGGTGAAGCCAATAGTGTCGAGCGTCGACGTTTTACGTTGACTACGATTACAGTTCGACGCTAATCGTCGTCATACAACGAAAACCGTTGGACGGAGGCGGTGATGACCCTGGTTGTTATGTCTGGCGACAAGCCAGTCTTCGTGCGCGCCGGCATCATGACGCGAGCCCATGCGCTTGGGCGATTTGCACTGGCTATGTGCAGAACGGCGCAAGCGCGCAATCAACAGCGTTCGCGCTGGCTCAAGCGAGCTTGGGCCGAGGCGATGCGCGAATTGAGGGAGCGCGTAATGCAACGCGATCGTGCCGCTGAACAACGCCTGATCTTGGCCGCAAGCTTATCGGAAACCGCCGCCCTGGCGGCCCGCTATTACGACGACCGCATCAGGATCGAGCAGGCGCTGACCCGCGAGATGATGCGCGATCGCATGAACTTCACAGCGGTTGCACAGCTCGAAGCCGCACTCGCGCTGATCATGTCGCGCGGCTGCTAGTGCAGACCCGCACGACCGGCTTCATCTCAGATCTCCTAAAAACTCTTCCCTGCCAATCCGTCCAATTGGAGCGACCTGCTATGACGCTACCCAGCCTTGCCCTAGCCGACCTGCCTCCTCTCATGTCGCCCGTGACGCCATTCGCGATGCTCTGTCAGGCTGTGGCGCGCAGCGCCGATGCACCGACGCTGGAGCGCCTGATCGCACTGCATGAACGCTGGCAAGGGCACGCCATGCGCAAGGCTTTTGAGACGGCGCTTGCCGCAGCCCGCGCCGACATCCCTGTGATCACCAAAAACCGCGAGATCATCCAACCAGGACGCGGCTCTTACCGGTACGAAGATCTGGCCGAGATTGCGCGGACGATTGGTCCAGCCCTGGCGTCTCATCGCCTCTCCTACCGATTTCGGACCAAGACCCTCGGTACGAACGTGACGGTCGCGTGCATCCTCTCGCACGGAGAGGGCTATCACGAAGAAATTGCCTTGACCGCGCCGATCGATGATAGCGGCGGCAAAAACAACATTCAGGCCATCGGATCGACGCTGACCTATTTGCAGCGGATGACGCTGAAGGCCGCGCTCGGTCTGGCCGCAACCGATGATGATGACGGGCGCCGCAGCAGCGCAGCCGCCTTGATCGACGCCGAGCAGGAATCGGAGCTCAAGGGTATAATCGCGGAGGCCGGCGCCGACGAAAACGCCCTGCTGCGGGTCTTCAAGATTGACCGTTTTGCCGATCTGCCGGCAGCCCGATTCCAGCAGGCCTGCGACCTCGTGCGCGCCAAAGGTGGCCGGCCATGACCGACATTGAAATCAGCCTATGCGACCAGGGCTCTCCAGAGTGGCAAGGACTGCGCCTTGGCATCCCGACGGCGTCAGCATTCACCGCCATCATGGCCAAAGGCCGCGGCAGCGCGGAAAGCCGTACCCGCCAGAGTTACCTCTACAAGCTGGCAGGCGAGTTGATCACGGGTCAGCCCATGGAAGGCTTCACCAACGTCCATATGGAACGCGGCAAGGCCCTCGAGGATGAAGCGCGCACGACCTATACCTTTCTCACCGAAGCCCACTGCGAACGTGTCGGCTTTGTCCGAAACGGGCGCAAGGGCGCCTCTCCCGATGCCCTGGTCGGCGCCGACGGCCTTCTCGAAATCAAAACCAAGCTGCCGCATCTTCTGATCGAGGCGCTGCTGCGCGGCGAGTTTCCGCCCGAGCACAACGCCCAGTGCCAGGGGCAGCTGTGGATCACGGGGCGAGCTTGGGTTGATCTGGTGATCTACTGGCCAGGCCTGCCCATGATCATCACTCGCGCATGGCGAGACGAGGGTTTCATCCACGAACTCGCCCAAGCGGTCGACGTCTTCAACACCGAGCTTGACGTCATCGTCGACAGGATCCGGTCGCATGCCAGCGTCAAGGCTGCCTGATGACGGTATCGGCTGGATCCAAAGGCGAGCGCGGCGCGGCACCCAGCCCACAGCGCAGCATCGCTCGCCGCGAATTCTCGCGCGCCCAGAAGGTCGCCCTGATCAAGAGGGCAATGAACGGAGCGGGTCGGATCATCTGCGAGGGATGCGGGTTGAACATCACCGGCAAGGCGATCGAGTTCGACCATATGATCCCCGAGGCCATGATCCTCGACAAGTCAATCGCGCTCAGCCTAGCCGACGGGCTGGTGCTGGGCCGCGACTGCTGTCATCGCCGACCGGGCGGCAAGACCGCGACCGATCTCGCTGATATCGCCGAAGCAAAACGTCGCGAGGCCAAACATCTCGGAATTCCACGAAACCGGGGTTTCCTTGGATCGAGCTTCAGCCCCGCCCAGCCTCAGCGCTCCGCGTCGCGGCCCCTGACCAAACCCGCGGCCTGGCGCTGCGACACCGAATAAAGCGTCGCGCTGCATCATCTTGACGCCGCAGGCGCCCGAGTATTGCCGACCCGAAGAATCCGCAGCATGCCGAAATGGTCCAATAGCTCCCCGCGGGGGCGCGCAACCTAATTGAGCTCCGACCATGCGGTTGTCGGGGCCATCAGACGGAACCAACGTGACGACCGGCATGGGCAAGCCCAATCTCAGCGGTAACGGGCTTTAGGGCGCTCGAGACGTGCGGGCCGCTCGCGGATCAACGGCGACATTCTCGTCAAATACTTCAGCGCCTGGCTCGTTGAATCCACCTGGTCGTCATGCCGACTCGCCGGGAAGGCCAATAGCTCGCTCAGGTACTCTGCCAGCCACGGCGCGCAGCGCGGCAAATAGACCTGACCAGCCTCGAAACGCGAAGCTTGCGCCTGCAGACGGGCAATTTTGTCGAAGCGCGGCCGCTTGAGAATGGGCATCAGCTTACCCGTGTGGCGCAAATCCTGCGACAATGCCCGGCCGAGCTCCGTGTCCTCGATCAGCGTCGCATCGACCTCGTGCTCGTCGGCAAGCCTGATCATGCGCTTGCTAAGCTCGGGGCTCTCCCACCGCCCGCGCTCGACATGCAGGAGATAGAAGTCCTGGCCGATAGCCCCCCACACCGTACCGACCGAAAAGTCGTTGGTCTCGCCCAGAGTCGATGCGGTGTCCCACGAGACGATCTTGCGCTCGAACGCGTCGGGCAACTCGTCGACATATTTGATCCATTCGCGCTTGATCGCGTTGCCGTCAGCGGGCAACGGATTCTGCTGGTACTGCGCGGAGAAGTTGAGCGTTCCCAGATTTCGCTTGGCCACCTCCAACCAGCTGGCAGGCTCGCGGGTCGGATGGAGGACCTCGCCCTCTCGACGGTGAAGGATCTCGCTAGGGCCGTGACCGATCCGGTACTGGCAGTCTTCTGGCGCGATGGCTGGGATCGAGAGCACCGTCCACTCCTCCTTGTCGAGCACGTGACCGACAAGGTCGTCCTGATGCAGGCGCTGCATCACGATGACGATTGCACCGTTGATGCGATCGTTCAGGCGCGAGAAGAGGGTCGAGTCATAGCACTCGGTGACCCGACGCCGCTCTGCCTCAGACAAGGCTGCGGCGAGGCCCTTGATTGGATCGTCGATCACGATGAGGTCGGCGCCACGCCCCATCACCGAGCCGCCGATCGAGCCGGCGAAACGAGAGCCACGTAAAGTGGTCTGCAATTCGCCGTCGCGAGAGAAGGCCAATTTGAAGGCCGGAAAAGTGCTCCGGAACCATGGACTGGTCACGATCGTGTAGAAATCGGCGGCATGCTTGCGGCTCAGATCGGCTGCGTAGCTGATCGCCATGACCCGTTTGGTTGGGTCATGACCCATGAGCCAGGCGACGAACGAGATCGTCACACAGATCGATTTGGCCGAGCGCGGTGGCACGTTGATGATGAGCCTCTTGCACTCGCCGCGCGCGACCCGCGTCAGCTCGTAGGCAATCGCATGGATATGCCAGTTTTCGAGATAGGTGGTCGCTGGCTCAAGCGTTGCAAAGCTGCGGCCGATGAAGCTCGGCAGATCTTTCCGGAGGATCGCATGAAGCAGACGGTTGCGCTCAGTCATGGTCGCCACCGTCAGTTTCGTCGGCACCATCATCCTCGAACGCTCGGTCTCGACGAGCGTAGTAGCTCTCAATGATCGCGTCGTCCGCCTCGGTCAGCTCAGGTGCGAGATTGCGGAGGCCCTCTTTGTCTACCTTAGATAAGAACTCAATAGCTCGCATATCGCCGGTAGAGGCCTTCGCAAGAGCTTTGCGACACACAAACTCGTAGCCGTTCATCATCACGCGCTTGCCCCCGACGGTGAGCGGTATGAGCTCCGCCATGACCACGTCTCGTGCCTCGAGCATCGTCGTCGGGGCCACCCTCTTCCGTCGGCCCAAAGGGTTACCGCTGCGCCCTTTTTGGAACCGCGTCGCGAGCGGTGGATTTTTGTAACCCACCTTCTGCTTCTCCGCTTCCTCAGCCATTGACGTTGCCCTCCGCGGAGGCGGCGGCCCCAGGGCTCGCCGGAGCGCGCTGCAGCGCCATCTCGTCGAAGGTCATGCCGGTCTCGGCATGCACCGCCGGCTGCTTGCTGAGGGCCTGCCAGCGCTTGACGGCCACATCGACATAGAGCGGGTCGAGCTCCATCAGGTAGCCGCGGCGTTTCGTCTTCGCCGCCGCGATCAGGGTCGTGCCGCTGCCGCCGAAGACGTCAAGGATAATACCGTCGGGCTTCGAGCAGTCCTTGATCGCGTCCATGACCATCGCGCAGGGCTTGACGGTCGGGTGGCTCGCCAGCTCCTCCATGCGGCCGCGGCGGAAGGTGTTGGCGCCGGCATAGGTCCACAACGTCGTGCGATAGCGGCCATGGCGGCCGAGCTCGATGTTGTTGATGTGAGGCGCCTTGCCCTTCTTCCAGAGCGGGATGAATTCGGTCTGGCTGCGGTAGAGCGAGCCCATGCCGGCGTTGGTCTTGGCCCAGCAGATCATCGCCTTGAATTCGTCGAAGACCTCGTAGCCCGCATTCAGCATCTCGTGCATGTGCGGGCCGTCGATGCAGGTGAAGATCAGCGCGCCGTCCGCAGAGGCGTTGGCAACCTCACCAAAAGCGGCCGTCAAGAACGCGGTGAACTCGGGCTTCGACATCTCGCCCGAGGCCATCGGGAAGTCGCGGTGCTTGATCTTGCCCTTACCCCCGACATGGCCTTCGATCTTCACGTTGTAAGGGACGTCAATGAACACCATCTGCGCCTTGGCGCCCGCCATCAACGTCTCGTAGCTGATGCGATCGAGAGCATCGCCGCAGAAGATGCGATGCTTGCCCATCTTCCAGGTCTCGCCGAGGCGCGTCACCGCTTCTTTGACGATCTCCGGCACGTCGTCGGCCGGGTCGGGCTTCGCCGGGGGGGCGCCATCGAGGATCAGGTCGATCTGCGGGGTATCGAACCCGGTCAAGTCGACGTCGAAGTCAATTTCAACGAGGTGGCCCAGTTCGAGCTTCAGCAGGTCGTCGTCCCATCCCGCAAGTTCAGCAAGACGGTTGTCGGCGAGGCGATAAGCCCTGATCTCGTCCTCGCTGAGATGGCCGATCGGGATGGTCGGCACCATGGCCATGCCCAGGCTCTCGGCAGCCATATAGCGGCCGTGGCCCGCGACGATTTCATCATTGCCGTCGATCAGGATCGGGGTGATGAAGCCAAAACGGTTCACGCTGTCGCGGATCTTGGCGATCTGCTTGTCTGAGTGCGTGCGCGCGTTGCGGGCCGAAGGCTTCAGTTCGCCGAGAGGGCGCTCGACAATTTTGAGCGCCAGATTCTCTGGCAGCGCGAACGTTTTGTGCGAGGGGCCATCGACCCGGACGCGCTGACGGATAGGCTTGGGGGGGATTGCCGAGGACATTGCCGGTCTCCATTCACTGGAGATCGCCAAGTCAAGTGAACAGCCTGATCGATCGCTCGCGGCACCGCGAAAAGCGGCGACTGCAAGTTAGATCGATGAAGTGCTGCTCACCGAAGTGAAAGTGCTCTACATCGCCGAACACTCGATTGGTGATCGAGTTTCGAATTTTCACGTCATGCGTGAAGCCTGAGCTATTACCAAAGGTCTACCACCAACGCAAGTTCAGAATGAAAGCCGGTTGATAGCCTTTGAACTCGTCCGGATATCGAGCCTTAGGCAAGAGCGGCGGCAGCCGGCCAAATGCGGGCCGATCTAGAGTTAGATTTGCCAGCACGACAGCGGCATATTCTCAGCGCGCGAGGTGACCCCAGCCGGCCGAACCTTGGCGAACCGGCGGTTTTCAATACCCGCGCCACCCTGGCTATCGCCTGCAATCAGGTGAAGATCTCCGAGCTCAACCCACGATGCTCTCGCGATGCGCGATCGGGCAGGCCAGGCACTCCATCGGCGGCGACGCCGGGTCCGGACAGCCTACCGTTACGTTTCCCCCAGGCTGCTTGGAGCTTGGGGATGGCATCGACACTGAGCGCGTCTATCGTCAAGAGGTGAGCTGCGATTGCCTGCACGCGTCCAACGACGTGCAGGACTTGAACTAGGCTTCGTGGACAAAGGGTAGCCAGAGTTTGACTGCGGCGATGGCGACGAAACCGAGGTAAGATTCCTTGCTTTTGTCGTAGCGTGTTGCGACGCGCCGCCAGTTCT
>LSIB01000022.1 GCA_001556025.1 Rhizobiales bacterium CCH3-A5 | reverse complement strand
TGGCGGCGGCGCGGCTGCAGGTCTCGCCCCAAGCAGTAGAGGCGATGCTGAAGGAGCTCGGCGGCAGCCTGCCGCGTGAACTCACCGGACGAAAGCGCTATCGGGCATGGGGGATTATGTGATCCCAGGCCGCGAGGCGATTTGAGATCGGCTGGTTTGATTTTCAGTTCCGCAGGCTGACGCACCTCACCGTGTGGTTGCTCTCTTCAATCACGGCCAGGGATAAGGGGCTGACGATTAGCAGAATCGACGTCGCGGCGGACCGCCCGTTGATGATCGAGTTGCCCAAAGCCTCGGCGCTCGGCGAAGTGATGGCCGAGGCCTGATGGCGGCGATGGTCTGCTGAATTACAGTTTGGGCGCCCACTTGGCGATTTCGGTCAGGATTTCGCCGAAGGCCGGCTGGCCGCGGAAATAGAGTGCGCTCGACGCGGCATAGGCCTTCTGCAGGGTGGCGCGGGTCGCGGGGTCGCTCAGAATGAAGGCCTCGTTCTCGATGATTACCGGGTTGTCCGCCTTGGGAAAGCGCTTTGCCTTATGATCGAGGTAGCCCCGCGTGCCGACGAATGTCTGCACGGCCGGATCCTGGAGCAGGGAATAGACGTCGTAGTAGTGGCGCATAAAATTGGGCGGGAACGTGCCGGTCTCTTGCTGCTGCCGAAACTTGGTCGAGATCGCCTGCAGCTTTTCAACGAGCGTATGGCCCGGGTGGTAGCAGGCGACGCCTTTGGCGCGGTTGTCGATGATCTCGACCCGGCTGGCGGCGAAGTCATATGCCCACGAGCTGATGTCTCGCGCCTCGTTTGGGGCGACATCGTCGAAGCCGACTTCGAGCAAGACCCCGTCCTTAAGGCCCTCGATCGATCCATTGATGCTGGCATAGGTCAGGCGAATGCCCGCGCTGCGATATTGGCGGGTTTCATCGAACGCCGTGTCCCGCTCAATGGATGTGATCCCGTCGATGGCGATGGTCTGCGCCAGCCGATCATAGAAATCCTTGCGGCTTTGGACGTGGGCAGGTTTGTCGTGGTTGCGGCCGATCATCACCGCCGGATCGGCCGGGGGCTCGATGCGGATGTCGATGTCTTCAGAGAACCGGCTGATCAGACCATAGCCTTTTGACAGCGACGTGCCGCCCTTCAGCTCGAACGTCATGCCAAGTTGCTGCAGGCCGTAAAGGCTTTGCATGATCCAATAGTCCTTCTCGACCAAGCCAGGCGCGATGCCCTGGTCATTGGCGACGATCCGGATCAGATCGGCGAACTGCGGATGGTTGTGTAGGAAATCACGCGGCATTCTGGGTCCCCACCTCGGCCAGAGCGCGGGCGAAGAACTTCTTGGCCCGCTCGGAGCCATAGGACTGTGCGGCCTTCTTCACCCGGGCTGGGTCACTGACGGCCAGGCGCGCCTTGACGCGCTCGAGCACCTCCCCGGCGCTCTCTCCAAGCTGGTCGAGGTTGTTGACCAGATCGACCATCAGAAACTCAGCGGTGAGCTTCTTCGGGAAGGTGGGCTTCATCCTGAAATCATATGTGCGTCCGCCCAGCGCGAACTTGCCATGGCGCTTGTGGTTATAAACCACGGTTTTGTTGTGCAGCTGGGTCGTGCCGACGCCGAGCGCATTGTAGGCGTTCGGCGAGGCCAGCAGGAACGGGCCGCCTTTCAAGAAGGTGGCGACGAGGGTGTCGTCCTGGGGAGGCGCCTTGCCGAAGGCGGTCTCTTTGGGCGCGTAGTAGAGGCCGCCGGCGAGCTTGGTGAGGACGCCGGCCTGCACCGCTTCCTTGAGATGACGATCGACCGCCGCCGACCATTGGGCCAGATCCGCCCGGCGGTAGGTCTGCCCGGATCGGAGCTTGGCTTTGAACTGGTCGAACTTGCTCATGGCTGCAATTTAGACCTCCGCGGGCAGTTTGCAAGGAATGT
This sequence comes from Rhizobiales bacterium CCH3-A5, assembly GCA_001556025.1. Classification (GTDB taxonomy): domain Bacteria; phylum Pseudomonadota; class Alphaproteobacteria; order Rhizobiales; family Beijerinckiaceae; genus Allobosea. Next base: position 33,561 of record LSIB01000022.1, on the reverse strand, counting down.
CATTAAAAATCCATGCAAAGACTGACGAGGCTGCCGTGTGGTGGTTCCAATAGGGGAGGGAAAGGCATTCACGGAGCCAGCGCAACATGTTGAAAATGCTGTACATCAGTTTCGGGATTTAATTGGAAAGCGACCACTACTATTCAGTCGATCAAAAACGAGGGTTGATACGTCTTGCTGCCCTGTCGGTCGAAATCGAATTCATAAACGACGCAAGGGGCTATGCCCTGATGGTGCTGACCGAGAAAAAACAGAAAACTGTTGGGGCATGCCGCGAAGATGTGGACCACGGCATCAGGGTCGTGCGCTGTAATCTCCCGCAAGTGATTGGAGACGTGCTCGGCAAGGACCGCCGCGTGCGCGCCGCCCGCCACGCTTTGCTGTCCCGGCCCGCCGGGAAGCGCGAACGAAACCAGGCGCCCCACGCCCGGTAAATGCGCCGCGACGTAGGCTCGCGCCTGCGCGGTCGCGGACTGTGAAATGCTGATCGCAACTGCGATATCGTTGCCGGTGCCAAGGCTCTCATCGGCGACAACGAAGCGCGCGCCATTGGCGGCCGAAGCGTCATCCGCGCGCCAGATTCGAGAGCCCACCCGGCCCTTCTGCACCAGCTGTGTCTGAACGCCGGATTTTAAATCAAGAACCGCACCGGCAAGAAACGCGATCGAGGCATGCGCATCCAGTATCAGGCGCAGCCTTCCGGATTTCTTGACCGCCGCGCGCAGGAAGTCCTCGACCTTCGGGCGAATATCCGTTTGCCAGTCGCGATCGTCCTGAAGATAGCGCAGACGGAAATCGTCTGTCAGCAACAGGGTGTTGTCGGGCGAAGCGCCGACAATATCAGCCGCCGGCCCGAGGAAGCTGCGGATCGCTACCGGCAAAAACAGATCGGGCTCGGACAGCCGTTCGACGAGAAGCCGCTCATCGCGGCAGAATTGAAGCAGGGTTTCCCGCGTCAGGGCATGAAGCTGACGGACTTTCAACTGGCGGGCCAGCTCGTCATACCGGAAATCTGAATCGGCGGCGCTGCACGTCAACACGCCCACGACCTGCGCCTTGACGTTGATCTCGGAACGCAACTCGTCGAGGGACCGGTGGCCGTCAATGACCCGCAGGCCGCGGACGACGGCTTTCAGGGCCTCGTCGTCGGGCAGCTGAAGATGCTCGCGCCAGAGCTTGCGCACCTGCCCCATCCGGCTGCGGTCGGTCGTACCATCGAACAGTCTTTCGATAAGCAGGGTCCTGTCGTGACCGGAAACGAGGATGGCGAGAGGATCGCCGTCCTTTATGCGGTAGGTGGTCAAGAACGTGAAGTGCGCGGAAGACGGCGCAGTTAACCGTGCCTGTTTCAGGCGCTGAAGGAGGGAGAAGGACTGCGCGCCGATAAAATCGGGATCGATGAAGTCCTCGTATCCGAAGCGTCCGCCGGTCTGCACATGCCATTTGACCTGGTGATAGTCCGCCGAAACGCGTTCAGGCCCTGAACGCGCGACCGGTGGATCGTACCGGACGACCACATCGTCGAACGCTTTCGGCCCGTTTGCCTCGAACGTAACTTCCACGACGCAGGAATTCGGATCGAGAAGGTTGAACGCGTTCTCCCAGAATATCCGGGATTGATAATTGTCGCCGTGCCAGCGCGCCGTCACTGCCTCAGCCATGCGCGGCCTCCCCCCTGTCCGTCCCGGCGGCGGCTATCGTTCCCAACGCCATCATGACAGCGGGAACTTGGGGCCGAACAGGGCGCGCCAAGCCTTGAGCGCCTCGCCATTCCGGCCCCGCCGCGCATGGTCGATGGCAACCGTCGCATCGCGGCTCGCCGCCATAAGCAACTCGCGCGCCCGCTGCTTGCGGGCGGTGTCCATGCCGTCGCTGATCGCAGGCCCCAGTCCGGCGGGGTCAGGCCAAGTATCGAGAACGCGGTCGGCGAGCGTCGAGAAGAACCCCTGAATCTCGTAGTCGAACCGGCCCTGCCAGTTACCGTACAGGCATTGAAGCGCCATGACCTCTATCAGGAAAGACGGCTTGACCGGCTTCTCGCCGTGCCGCGCGTGGTTGTTCCAGTATTTGACCATGCGCACGAGTCCCTTCCATTCGTTGGAAAAAGCCTGGTGCGCGGCGGTCGCCTTGCGGGCATGGATTTCAGGATTGGTCTTGATCCACTTGCCGGTATCGGTGTCAGGAATCTCGTAGTCGTCCCCGCTCGCGAACGCGGGCACCACGTCGACGCTGACCACCCGGTAATCGGTGTTATCCTCGGCGTCGATCACCACGCCGAAATCGACATTCACCGACCGGCTCTGTTTGCGCACGGCGCTCTTGCCGTATTTCTCCACCAGCGCGTCGTAGAAATCCCCGATAATGACGGTCGGCGCCTTTGAACGATAAGGCTTCTCCGACTCCTTCAGAACGAAAAAGATATCGATGTCCTTGAGCGGCTTCGTCTTGGTGTAGCGGGCATAGGAACCGGTCAGGAAGCTGCGTTCGATTCCGAATTTCGTAACAAGGTAGTCGCGCACTTCCGTCTGGCGCGCAGACGCGTTCTTCTGCTCCCTGTCATTGAGCTCAAGCCGGCTTTTGAACTTCCGGAACGCGTCATCGACCGTGAGCATCAGGTTTTTCTCCAGTAAGCGGTGCTGCCGCCAAGACCGTTATGCTCGATAGTCGAACCCAGGCTCTGGCGAACGAAGCCGTCGGTCGAGCGGTACTGCGCCGTGCCCCATCCCTCGACATCCGGGCGGCCGGTCTTGTTCTGGAGCAGCAGGCGATAGCGGGCTTCGCTCGGGGCGAGCCCTGCCTTGCGGATGTGATATTTGATCTGCTCGGTATCGGTCCAGAAGCCGCCGTCACCAGCGCCCGTCGTGTAGATGACATCGATATCCCACCGCCCGACCAGAGCGTCGTTTGCCGGATCGAAAATCTCGAGAACAACGGTCTCCAGATGCCGGGACCCCAGCCATACTTGAAGGGCCTTCATCTTATCCGCCCAGCTATCGACGAGGTTTGCCGGATCAAGCCCGCTGAGCCGGACGATGTCCTTCATGCTCTTGAGGATGTTGTCCGCCACGTAAGTGACGGAATGGGTATAGGTGTTGACGGTGACGCTGGTCATGACCCCAGAAATCCTTTCGGGTCGAGGACGAGTGTCTGGGCCTTCCCGGTGGCCGAACCTTCGTCGGAGGTGGCCGCATCATCAAGGTCGCGGGCGGTGATGCGCGTGCTGTGCTTTTTGAGAGCATTTTGAACCCACGACAGATCGTCCTTCTGGCAAGGCAGCGACACGCGCCAGTCGCCCGTGAGCGCGTCGAAGCCCAAAGCATCTTCATTGGCGTCAGTGCCATCGATGGCGTCGTCGTCATAGAGGCAATAAATACGCGTCCGCGGCCCGTCGCAGGTGACGACGATGGCGGCGTCCCGCGGGGTCTGATCGGCGATCACGCTCGCCGCCACGCCGCCGACCGCGAGCAATTCGCTGCGCGCACTCCCTGTCTTGCCGTGCGTCAGCAGATCGACAATGGCGGTCCAGGTCTGAAGCGCATCGCGCCCCGGCGTGCTGAGGAATGTGCGGCGCGTGACGGTACTCATTTTTCCTTGCCTCCCGCCAAGCGGCTCGCTTTGGCCGCCCGTGCGGCATTGAATATGTCCTCGATCGTTACCTGGCCGGGGTTCATAGCGGTCTGAGGGCTGCTCGCGAGGGCGTTTGCCACCATCTTGCGGATCGCCCGCCCGTCGAGGCCGACGCACTCACCGGCGCAGCGATCAAACTGCGGCGCGCTGGCGAGCTTGCCGATGGCGGGATAAGTCCGGCTCAGCCCCGTCAGGCAGTCTTTGAGAATGCGGCTGCACGCGTCACGGTCGGGCAGCGGAATCGGCATGACGAGATCGCAGCGTGACGTAAACGCGCTGTCGACGGCCTGCGGAAAGTTGCTGGTGGCGACGAACAGGAGGTTGGGATGCTGGTCGGCGAGTAAGTCGAGCTGGACCAGCACCGCATCGGTCGCGCGGTGAATGTCGATGGGGTTGGCTTCAAGGCTCATTTTCGACCGGTCCGCTGCTAGCGTCTCGACCTCATCGAGCAGGACGATTGTGGGACCCGCCATCGCGGCCTCTGCGATGGATTGCGAAAAAAGGTCAGAAACGGCGCGCTGCGTCTTGCCCATCGCCGAACTGGTCAGGGTGTGCGGCTCAACCTCGAGAAGCCGGAACGTGCCGCCGGGGAATGACTCCGCCGTCCGGTGCGCGAGCCCGCGTGCAAGCGATGTCTTGCCCGTACCGGGCGGTCCGACCAGCAGGATGACGCCGTGCAAGGGGATGACACTGCGATCGACCTTCCCCCGCAGTGTGAAATTCAGGACCGCCTGTGAGAGAAGCTGACTCTTCAACCGCTCATCCAGAATGATCGAATCCCACAAGGCTCCGAGCCGCGCATCCGGCAGAGCGCGACTCCGCTGAATGCCTTTGGGCAGGTCATCCAGCTCTATCGTGGCCTTGTTCCTCATCGCGATCATCCTCCGCCCGGCCTTCCGGTCAGGTGCCTCAATATGAAAAAGCCGCACCGGGATGGCGCGGCCTGACTGTTATCCCCGCGGCGGGTTCGGGTCCCGCCCGTGGCTATCGCTCTGCGCAATACGGCCGTCGCGATTGTGGATGCGCAGCTCGGTTTCCTGATTGCGGCTCACCTGCCGCCCATGGTCGACCGCCGCCTGCTTAGTCTCGAAGTGCCCCGATGCCCGGTCGGCACCGCCGCGCTTCACATCCCAGCCGCCGCGGGAGCTGGGGACTACATGATGGGTATCGGGCCCGCGCTTTGCTGCCATATCTATGATCTCCGCTGTGGATAACGAATTTAATGTACGCCTACTCCGAACATCCTATGTCGGCGCAATGCGCGTTGTCAAGCATATCCTATACTGCTACTCTGAACACGAGAAATAGCTAGGAGATCCGCCGTGTCCACGCCGCTAGGCGACAAAATCCGCGAACTTCGCAAAGCCAAAGGCTACACGCTCGACAAGCTGGCGGAGCTGGCCGAGTCCAGCAAGAGCTACATCTGGGAGCTGGAAAACAAGAACCCGCCGCGCCCGTCGGCGGACAAGGTCGCCAAGATCGCCGCGGTGCTCGGCGTCACGACCGATTACCTGATCGACCCGTCCGCAACAGTGCAGGTCGAGGACGCGACCGACACGGCGTTCTTCCGCAAGTACCAGAACATGGACCCCACGACGAAGGACAAAATCCGCCGGATGCTCGACCTGATGGACGACGACAAATGACGGCTCCATTCGGTCCCGCGCGTTGGGCTTACGAAATCACGCATGTTCTCAACGCGGCGTTCGGGGCCGAGCGTTTTCCGATCGATATCGCCGAGATCGCGAAACTCTATTCGAAGCAAAGATATCCTGACGACCCCATCATCGGGATTTCCGGCGACGACCTCCCAAAATTCGATGGTGCCTTGTTCCGCGCGCCAGACGGGCGTAAGGGATGGGGCATAATCTATAACAATCGCATCCGTTCGCAGGGTCGGATCAACTTCACGCTGGCGCACGAGTTCGGACATTACCTGCTGCATCGCCAGGCCTATCCAAACGGCTTCTATTGCGGTCAGCAGGATGTAGTGCGATGGGATTCGGAATACGGGCAGATCGAGCATCAGGCGAACGTCTTCGCCGCGAATTTTCTCATGCCGCTTGACGACTTTCGTCGCCAGATTTCCGCGAACGCGAAGGTCGACCTCGACATTATCGCGCATTGCGCCGATCGCTACCGGGTCTCCCTCATCGCGGCGGTATTGCGCTGGCTGAGCTACACAGAGAAGCGCGCGGTCCTCGTTGTCGCTCGCGACGGATATATTCTCTGGGCCCGATCCAGCGAAGCGGCCCTGAAAACCGGAGCCTTCTTCAGAACATCGGCGGGACCGATAGAGATTCCTGCCGCATCGTTGCCGATCAGGCAGGACCTGCTCGTCGACGGACGCGCCGCCGTCGATCACGACCGCGGCGTCTGGTTCAAGGAACCCGTCCGCGAGATGACCGTATTCGCCGAGCAATACGATTTCTCGATCTCTCTGCTCCTATTAGATGACGCTCGTCCATTCACTGCATTCGGCAGCGAATCCGAACCGGACACGTTCGACAAGATGGTCCAGGTTGCCCGCCGGCGCGAATGGTAGTGCTTGAGCGAAAACGCTAGAAAGAAACCCCTGCAAGCGATGCCACAACATCGTGGTGAACACCCAATGTGTCGAAGCGCTTCCGGCTGTAGACTTGCTTCTGGTTTGCCGTGAGATGCCCGTCTCATTGAGCATGATGGGTCATTGGTAGATTAAGTCCACCACGGCGGTCCAATGCCGTCGCCCAGCCTGATACCCTCTTGTTGACGGAGCGCCAACGCCCGCTTGTGGTGCTTGCGGAAAGACAGCGCACTAGTGAGCCGGGCCGTTCGATACAACATTTCTGCCATTGCCACGCGTGTTGCTCCTTTCATACCATCTATCGGTTGCCCTTGGACGATCGACGAGCACGGCGTGAGGAACTATCGCATACAGCTGATCTGCGCAGGCGCTCTGCTCTTGGCTGGAGTGCAGCATGCTGCCGGGCAGGATGCTGCGCTCAAGGCGGTGCAGCGGCAATTGAGTGCGAAGGGTTATAAGCTCGGAACGCCAGACGGTTTCATGGGCAAGCGTACGGAAGAGGCCCTCCGGAATTTCCAGCGCGATCGAGGACTTGAGCAGACTGGTCGCCCGAATCGCGACACGGTCTCAGCGCTGCGAGACGTTTCACCGGGGCCACAACCGGTGATGACGCCTTCTCCCGAGACCGCGCCGGCCCAGGCGGTGACACCACCAGCGCCAACATCGTCGAACTCTATAGATAGCAGTTCGTCTCCGCTGGCTCCTGCGCCTATGCTTGCGCCCCCAGCGATCGCCGACGTCGCGAGACCGTCCTTAAGCTCGGGGGCCGTGGCGGGGAAATCAACACCCATTCCGCTTCCCGGTTGGGGGTGGTGGCTGGCCAGCGGACTTGCAGGAGCGGTTATCATACATCTCCGAAGGCTCTCACAGAGGCCAATTTCCGCTGTTCCATTGACGGCTACCAGTGTGACCCTGAACGAGAAGGCATCGAAGCGTCCGACCCATCCGGAAAGTCCCGTCGTCGCTGTCGCCTTTAATCCCTTAAGGCCGGCTGTCTCGCCAACCGATCAGCGCTCCACACCGCCATCGTCGATAATCGCTTCCCATGTCGTGGGCAGCAACAACGCAGCCGTGGCTTCGGCATCCGCTCATAAGGCACCGGAATTCTATATATCCCCGATCGTCGACACCCCAACCCGCCAAGGATCGGGGAGCGCCCCGGGAGGGGCTGGACTGGGAGGCGCCAAGGGGCAGGCTCATGATGGCACGGCTTGGATCCACCCTGGCAAGGAGGTGCGGGTCAAGGATATCACGATCCGCGGCGGCTTGTTCTATCTCGGCGAAAAGCTGGGAACCGAAACGTGGAGCGAGGAGAATTGCCTTGTTCGCCCCTCGCTCCCAGTCGCCAAGCCTGGAAAGGCCTCGGCGATCGAGTCCGGTTACTATCGGCACTATTCTCATGCCCCTCCAGAGGCTCGGCGTGCCTATCTGGAATGGCTCGCGTCTGGACGCGATGATCCGACGACGCCGGCAGGCTTGGTCGCGCTGTATTTCTTCGGGCTCGAGTATCGGATGTTTCGGGATGTGCCCGGATCGGATCGACCGGGACTGGTCGCGGAAGTTGAACGCTTGAGGCAAGTGTATGGTGGCGAAGGCTGGCTTTGTCGCTATTTCGATGCCTTTCTCGCTGCGGCGCGCATTGGACTGCAGGGCGCTCCAGCGCCCTTTCTGGCGCAAGAGCGGGCGAGCTACCTCTACGAAATCCCCTTCGACGTTCGCATGCATCTCGGAGCCAGGCTCGCCGCCAAGGAACCCTTCGATGCCGACGATGCCTTGCTCTGGATCGCCAATGTGCCCGACGTCCATCTTCGGACGCCGGCTCTGCGCTGCCGGGACGAGTTCAAGGTGCTGTGGGCGGTTCGCTTCGGCGAACTCTACCCGGGCGGGCTCAGGGTTAAAGCTCCTAAGAAGAGGCTGAAACTCATCTACCAGGCGGCAAGCGGCACCTTCGAAACGTCGATTTCCGGCCCTCATGAAGCGCTTCCTGATATCGTCGCTGTGTCGGGGCCCATTGCCAAGCTGCGCGAACTCGTCGAGGCCTGCACGACTGAGCTTGAGCCCTTCAGCCGTCTGATCGGCCGCAGGCCACTGGCGAAGGATAGTTCTCCCGCCCTCCTGTTGCTGCCGGAGCCACTCCGCAAACCTGCATTGAAGGCCAAACTTTCAGAGGGCGTCGACCGGCTGGCCGGTCCCGCACGGGTCGCTATTGTGCCCTACCGGGAACTCCTGTCGCTGATAGATCCCGAACTGGCCGCCTCGGACAAGCCGCAGGCTGCCATACAGGATCAGGTGGCACGAATCCTAGGTGAGCTTGATTTCGCGGTTGAGCCCGATCGCCGCTACGGCGGACGAGCCGTCGACGCTATCACCCAGGTCGCTCTATTCAGCGCCATCGGCGGGGCGCCGGTCGACCCCGACAGCGGTGCCTATCAGAGCATGCGAATTCTGGTCGAGGTCGCGGTGCTCGCTGCCGCGTCCGATGGCGACATAACCGACGATGAGATCGCGGCGATCAGAGGAACCATCGATCGACAAGGGCTGACGCAGGCCGAGAAGCTGCGACTGATCGCCTTTGCCGCTTCGCTTCGTGTCGACCGGCCCAAACAGCAGAGCGTATTGCGGAGGCTGCAGGAGCGTCCGAAGACCGAACGCGAGGTCATCGCCCAGTCCGCTCTGGCGACGGTGATGAGTGACGGTGTCGCGTCCGCCGCAGAGGTCCGGTTCCTGGAGCAGCTCTACCGTGCGCTGGGCCTTTCGACCGACGATGTCTACGGCGCAATCCACCGTTTCTCACCGGATGGCCACACTCCAGCGAGGCCCATTTCAAGCAGCACAGGCGAACCGACGGCAAGCAACGTTGCGGTCGACCCCGAGCGCCTGCGAAAGCTCCGACAGGAGACGCAGGAGGTGTCGCGGCTGCTATCGGATATCTTCGTTGAAGATAGCGTCGATGAGCCGCCGAAGACCGCCGCCGTCGAGGCCTCCGCCTATGCTGGCCTCGATCAGGCTCATGCCGCTCTGCTTGAAGCGATCGACGAGGCTGATGGCGAGCTCTCCCGGTCCGCCTATGACGAGGTGGCGCGCCGGCTTGGACTGCTGCCCGACGGTGCCATCGAGACGCTCAACGACTGGGCCTTCGACCGCTTCGACGAGCTTCTGATCGAGACAGATGTCCAGATCATGATCGTTCCCCATCTGCGCGCGAACCTGCGCGAGGCCAAGGTGTCCACGCCATGACGAGCGCCCCAGTACCGATCCGCCCCAAAGATCGCGACGGCATCCTCCAGGCGCTGGCAGCCGGAGTCGTGCCGCGTGCGGGTCTCCGCCACATCCAGGTCGGGCGCGCCGGCGAGATCGGCGCGCTGGTCAAAGACATCGACCGCATCGCGGATGGTGGCGCAGCGATCCGTTTCGTGATCGGCGAGTACGGAGCGGGCAAGACGTTCTTCATGAACCTCGTTCGGCTCATCGCGCTCGAGAGGCGGCTGATCACGATCCATGCCGATCTCGCCCCAGATCGCCGGCTCCATGCCAGCGCCGGCCAGGCGCGCGGGCTCTATGCCGAGGCTGTCCGCAACATGGCCACCCGGACCAAGCCCGACGGCGGTGCGCTCGCCAGCGTCGTCGAGCGCTTCGTCACCGAGGCCGTCAAGGAGGCGCAAGCCGCGAGCCGTCCGGTCGAGACTGTCATCGACCAGCGGCTCGGCCATCTCCAGGAGGAGGTCGGCGGCTACGACTATGCGGTCGTGCTGAAGGCTTATTGGCGAGGCAGCGAGGCTGGCGACGAGGGGTTAAAGGCGGCCGCCCTGCGGTGGCTACGGGCTGAGTACTCGACCAAGACCGAGGCGCGCCAGGCGCTTGGCGTCCGCACCATCATCGACGACGACAACATCTACGACGCGCTCAAGCTTCTGGCAGCATTCGTGCGCCTGTCCGGCTATGCCGGGCTGCTCGTGGCCTTCGACGAGCTCGTCAACCTCTACAAGCTCCAGAATGCCCAGGCCCGCAAACAGAACTACGAACAGATCCTGCGCATCCTGAACGATGTGCTGCAAGGCAATGTGCAGGGGCTCGGCTTCATGCTCGGCGGCACGCCGGAGTTCCTGCTCGATACGCGCCGCGGCCTCTACAGCTACGAGGCCCTGCAGAGCCGGCTGTCCGAGAACGCCTTCGCGCGCAACGGCCTCGTCGATCTGTCCGGCCCGGTCGTCCGGCTGTCGGCGCTGACGCCGGAGGATCTGCACATCCTGCTGTCCAACATCCGCCACGTCGTCGCGGGCGGTGATCCGGCGAAGAACATCGTCCCCGACGAGGCGCTCGATGCCTTCATGCGTCACTGCGCGCAGCGGATCGGCGAGGCTTATTTCCGCACGCCTCGCAACACGATCAAGGCTTTCGTCCAGCTCCTGGCTGTGCTGGAGCAAAATCCTGGCGCCGATTGGCGGGAACTGCTGGGCCATGTCGAGGTCGTCAGGGATGACGGCGGCGCCGTCGCGGGCGAGGCGGCGGATGCTTGCGGCGGAGACGATGACTTGGCCACGATCAGGCTCTGACGCCGTGGATGCCTATGACCGCCTCGATCCGCAGATCCGGCGCTGGATCCGCGAACAGGGCTGGGCCGGCCTGAGGGATATCCAGTCCGAGGCGATTGGCGCGATCATGGAGAGCGACGGTGACGTCGTCATCTCGGCTTCGACCGCCGCCGGCAAGACGGAAGCGGCGTTCCTTCCGATCCTCACATTGGTCAACGGGCGAAAACCCGAAGGATTATCCGTTCTCTATGTCGGCCCGCTCAAGGCGCTGATCAATGACCAGTTCAAGCGCCTGGACGAGCTCTGCGAGCGCATGGAGGTGCCCGTGGTTCGCTGGCATGGCGACGCGCCTCAATCCGCCAAGTCCCGCACGCTGAAGAAGCCCGCCGGCATCGCGCTGATCACGCCTGAATCGATCGAGGCGATGCTGATCCGACGTCCGGGCGACGCGGTCAGGTTGATGAGTGCACTCGATTTCATCGTCATCGACGAACTGCACTACTTCATGGCCGGCGCGCGCGGCCTTCACCTGGCCTCGCTTCTCAAGCGCATCGACGCGATCGCGGCGCGGCCGGCCCGTCGTGTCGGCCTGTCGGCCACGATCGGAGACCTTGACGCCGCGCGCGACTGGCTGCGGCCGGGCGCTGCCGAACGCGTGTCCCTCGTCGAGGGCAGGGGACGCGGTGGCGAGCTCCAGCTTCAGATCAGGGGCTATGTCGACCATGGCGATCCGCCCGACGAAGGGCCGGACGGGGATGAAGCCGACGGCGACGCAACGGAAGACGACGACGCTGAAGAGGTCGAGGACAAGCCGGCAATTCGGCCACCGCCACCGCCGTCAGTCAATGCAAGGATTGCCGACCACCTGTTCGCGACGCTCCGGGGGCAAAACAATCTGGTGTTTGCCTCCGCCCGCAATCTGGTCGAAACGCTTGCAGACGGCCTGCGGTCACGTTCCGAAGACGCCGGCCTGCCCAACGAGTTCTTTCCCCATCACGGCAGCCTGTCGAAGGATCTGCGGGAACCCCTGGAAATCCGCCTGAAGGACGAGCATCTGCCGACGACGGCGGTCTGCACCTCGACGCTGGAGCTCGGCATCGACATCGGTTCGATCGCATCCGTCGCCCAGATTGGAGCGCCGCGTTCGATCGCAGCCCTCCGCCAACGCCTCGGCCGCACGGGGAGAAGGGAAGGGACGCCCTCGGTGCTGAGGATCTATGTCAGCGAAGCCGCCATCGAGGACACGACCTCGATGCTGGACCGGCTTCGTCCCGGCATCGTGCGCGCCGTGGCCGCGATCCGCTTGCTCGCTAAGCGCTTCGTCGAGCCGCCAGCCGCCAGCGCAGAACTCGCCACCGGCCTGCTCCATCAGACGCTGTCGATCATCGCCGAGAAGGGCGGAGCGCGGGCTGATGCGATCTTCAGGACGCTATCTGGTGCGGGGCCTTTCGCATTGGTGACAAGTGCCGATTTCGCCGAACTCCTGAGGCATGTCGCAAGCAAGGAGGTCCGCCTCGTCGAACAGGCTCCCGATGGGACCCTGATGCTCGGCGAGAGAGGCGAGCCGCTCGTCCAGGCCAAGGAGTTCTATGCGCTGTTCGAGAGTGGGCCCGAGTGGAAGCTCGTCGTCGGGGCGAAGCCTCTCGGCACGATTCCGCTCACCAATGTCGTGGCTGTGGGCAACCTCGTCGTGTTCGCCGGCCGCCGCTGGCAGATCGAAGGCGTCGACGAACGGCGCAAGGTGCTGCAGGTCGTGCCCCACAAGGGCGGCCGTGTCCCGATGTTCGAGCGCCGGCAAGGCGAGGCCAGCCATGACGTTCTGATTGCCGAAATGAGAGAGGTCTACCGGAACGACGATACTCCCGCGTTTCTCGATGCTACAGCCACGGCGTTGCTCGCGGAAGGGCGGCAGGCCTATCGTCTTTTGAAACTGGACGACCTGTCGACGGTGCCCGACGGCGGCGATCTGAACCTGTTCATCTGGCGTGGTACCGAGTCGTCGGCTGTTCTCGCTGTGGTTCTCGCGATGGTGGGGCTGAATGCCGAGCCTCACGATTTCGGTGTTACGATCGCAGACGCAACCGAAGCGAGGCTCGACGCGGCTCTCGAGAAACTGCGTAGCCTGCCAATGGCAGAATGGGACCGATTGCCGGACTTCATAAAAAATATCCAAGGCGGCAAGTTCGATGACAATGTGCCCGTCCAGCTTTTAAAACGGATTTGGCTTCGCCGGAACAAGGCCCTGATAGAAGATATTCGAAAGAGCCTCAGGTTCTGGACCGTAAGGGATAGATCGTGACGTATCGCTTCGTCCATGCGGCGGACATTCACCTGGATTCGCCGCTGCGCTCACTCGCCCTGCGCGATGCGGATCTTGCCGATTTGATCGGAAACGCAACCCGCCGCGCCTTCGTGCGCATCGTCGATTTGTGCCTCGAGGAACAAGTTGATGCGTTGCTGCTGGCCGGCGATCTCTATGATGGCGACCAGACCTCGATGAAGACGGCGCGGTTCCTGGCCGAGCAGCTGCGCCGGCTGCACGAGGCCGCCATCCGCGTCTTCGTCATCCGCGGCAATCATGACGCGCTGTCGCGGATCACCAAGGAACTGACCTTGCCGGATTCCGTGAAGCTGTTCGGCGGCCGCGCCGAGGCGATTGCGATCGAGCGGAGTAGCGGCCAGTTTCCCGTCGCAATCCACGGGCTCAGTTTCGCGCAGCCCCATGCCCCTGAAAGTCTGATCGGCAAGTACAGGCCGCCGGTCGAGGGCGCCGTGAATATCGGCCTCATGCACACCAGCCTCGCGGGCGCCCCTGGACATGATCTCTATGCGCCGTGCAGCCTGGCTGATCTTCAGGGTGCCGGCTTCCGCTACTGGGCACTTGGCCATGTTCACAAGCGCTCGGTCGTCGAGGGCGGCTGCGCGATCGTGATGCCCGGCATGCCGCAGGGCCGCGACATCAACGAGGCCGGCGCCAAATCAGTGACCCTGGTCACGATTGGCGACGATCGTTCGATCCGGATCGAGGAGCGCGTAATCAACATCGCGCAGTTCGAGAGGATTGCCATCGACGCGACGGGGATTGACGACTGGCGCGATCTTGTCGCTTCGTTGGCGCAAGCATTGGAGCAGGCGCGGGGCGATGTCGGTTCTGAGCACCTTGTCGGCCGCCTGCGGGTGACGGGAGCGACACCACTGGCCTGGCGCATCCGGCGCGATCTCGATCTCCTCAAGACGGAAGCAGACGATCGGGCATCCGTCATTGGGAGCTGCTGGGTCGAGAAGCTCGAGATCGACTGTCGGGCGCCCGGCGCGGTGGCCGCCTCATCAGCTGATCCGCTCACCGAACTGCGCCGCTTGATCGACGAGGAGGTCATCGGCTCCGACGCCTACCAGGCTGAGATCGCGGGCATCGCCCAGGAGCTCAGGACGCAGCTTCCACAGGAATGCCGCGGCCTGCTCGGCTCAGACGAGGAGGCGTTCAAGGCCACCATCGCTGCGCTGGCGAAGGACGGCTCCGAAAACGTGCTTGCCCGCCTCCATGCGGGTGCGGAAGGCGGTGTTTCCTGATGCGCCTGAAGTGCCTTGATCTCACACGCTATGGCAAGTTCACCGATCACCGCATCGAGTTTGGCGAGCAGGTGGAGGGCCAGCCCGATCTGCATATCGTCTATGGTCCCAATGAGGCCGGCAAATCGACGGCCCTGGCCGGATTCCTCGATCTCATCTTCGGGATCGAGACGCGCAGCCGCTTCAACTTCATCCACCCCTACCCGACGATGCGCATTGGCGGGACATTGGAGCTCGCAGGTGGCCCCCAGGAGCTCGTTCGGATCAAGCGGCCACAGAATAGCCTGCTCGATGCGCGCGACCAGCCGATCACCGAGGGCGTCCTCCTGGGAGAACTCGGCGGCATCGACCGTGACTCCTATCGCACTATGTTCTCGCTCGACGACGCGACGCTGGAGGCAGGCGGCGAAAGCATCCTCTCGAGCAAGGGCGATCTCGGCCAGCTCCTGTTCTCCGCGAGCGCGGGCCTGGCCGATCTCAGCAAAGGCCTCGTCGATCTCAAGGCCGAGGCCGAGGGCTTCTATAAGTACCGCGCCCGTAGCGGCGAGCTGTCGGACCTCAAGGCCCGACTAGCGGAACTCAAGGCGCAGCGGGAGCGGGTCGACACCCTGGCGTCCGACTATGCCCAGCTGATCGAGGCGCGCGATCGGGCCGCCATCCAGTACGAAGAGGCGATCAGCAGCCGCGGGAGGATCCAGGCGCGCATGGACGAGATCCAGCGCCATCTCAACGCCTTGCCGCGCTTGGCGGATTTGCGTGGGCTCCGAGAGCGCATCGCGCCCTTGGTCCACCTTCCCGACGCTCCGCGCGGCTGGGCCGAGGAGCTGCCGCAGTTGCAGAAGGATGAGATCGAGCTCGGCGTTCGCGCGCAAGGTCTTACCGAGGAGATGGCGGAGCTGTCGGGGCAACTCGACGCGTTCGTGGTCGACGAGACAGCGCTGCGGCTGGCCGACAAGGTCGAGCGGCTCGCCGGTATGCGCGCCCGCTATGTCACGGCCGAGAAGGACATCCCTGAGCGCCGTCTGCAACTGCGCGAGGCCGAATTCGCGATCTCCACGATCCTGGGGCGCATCGAGCGGACTGGAGAGACAGATCCCGATCGCCTCGTTCTCGGAGCCTCCGTCGTCGGCGCACTTCGCGCCTTGATCGAAACGCGCTCCGGCATCGAGGCTGCGCTGAAATCGGCTGCCGACGAGTTGTCCGAGGCTCGCCGGCGATTGGAGGCGGCGCAGGCCAGGCTAGGTGAGGCCGGCGGCGATCCGGAGACGGGGCAGGGGCATGAGAAACGGATGTCATCGCTCGCGGCGACCGTTGCGGCCGCGAGGGCGGACGACCATGCGGCGCGTCGCCGGTTGGCCGAACGGGCTCGTGATGCCGCCCGCGTATCGTTGGCGGATCGTCTGCGCGAGCTGCGGCCCTGGAACGGTGACGTCGATGAACTCGTCGATCTGCCTGCTCCCCCTGCGGCTGAGATACAGCGCTGGACGGTGGCGATCGCTGAAACACAGAAGCGGATCGATCAGCATGCCGGCGAGGTCGAGCGCCTGACGACGGAGCAGATCCGCCTCACTGCCGAACTGGACGCATTCAGTGGGATCTCAGGTCTCGTCTCCGATCAGGAAGCCGCGAGCATTCGTGCAATCCGGGAGCAGGCCTGGGCCGCTCATCGGGGCAGGCTCGATAGTGCTTCTGCCGACGGCTTCGAGGCGGCACTTCGGCGAGACGACATCATCACGACCGGACGGCTCGGTCATATGGCCGATGTCGCAAAACTCCATCAGGTGAGCCAGGCGCTGGCCATTGCCAAGGCAGAGTGCCATCGCGCCATCGAACTTCGGGATGTCGCGGCAACGACCGTGGAGGGAATCCAGCGCGAGATCGCGGCGGCAATAGCGGTGACCTGTCCGGCGCTGTCGGACAGCATGCCGCTGCCTCAGTTTGAAACCTGGCTTGGCCGGCGTGACACAGCGCTGGAGGCGAGAGCGCTCGTCCGTGCAGCGGAGAGCGATCTCCGTGAGGCGGAAGCCGACGCCGTGGCTGTGCGAGATAGGTTGGCCGCCGCGCTGAGCGCGGCCGGTCTGCCGCAGGGCACGGATGCCGGCTTCGAGGCGCTGCTGGTAGCAGGGCAGGGGGCCATCGATCGAGAGGTCGAGCTGAAGGCATTGCGGGCCAGCGTGGATGAAAGGCAGCGTGACTTGGCGAGCCGCGAACGCAAGGTCGAAAAGGCCACGGACGCCGATCGCGACTGGAACGCCTCATGGGCCAATACCTGCGCGGCCTGTTGGCTGGGAGAGGCCGGCACAGTGCCGACGCTTGCCACAGTTCGTGAAATCCTTGCAGCCATCACTGAGCTCGGCCCCGTGCTGGAGAAAAAGGCCAGTCTCGTCGACCGGATCGGCAAGATGGAGAAGGATCAGACCGCATTCCGCCATGAGGCCGAAGCGCTCGCCAGTGAGATGGGGATCGTTGCGCCGTCGGGCGATATCCTGGATCTGGCGCAGGCGGTCAGCGCTCAAATTCAGCAAGCCGACGCCGAACGCACGCGGTGGGCGACCGCGGCCCAAAACCTCGAGGCTGCTCGAATCCGGCAACGCACGCTCTCCGAGACCTTGGCGGTTCACGATCGCCGCAGGACGGAGATGACCGCGTTCTTCAGCGTTGCGACCTTGGCAGAGGTCTCCGGCAAGCTGTCGGCCATCGAGAAGCGAGCAGAATTGGCGGCGCAGGCCGACGCTGCCGAGCGTGACATCCTCGTTGCACTTCGCCTGCCCACGCTAGACGAGGCGGAAGCCGCCCTCGATCGTGCCGATCACACTGCCCTGGAAGCCGAACTTGTCGAGCTGAAGGCTCGCTTCGATGACCAGGACCAGCGCAGCCGTGACATGTTCTCCGTCCACAGCAAGGCACTCGACCGGGTCGAGGCCGTCGGTGGCGATGGCGCTGTGGCAAAGATCGAGGAGGAGAAGCGCACGCTGCTGCTCGATATCGAGGATCGCGCGCTCCGCTATCTCAGGCTGAAGCTGGGCGCGGCCGCGGCCGAACAGGCGCTGCGCGCCTATCGTGACCGGCATCGCAGCTCGATGATGGCGCGCGCTTCCCAAGCCTTCGCGACGATCAGCCGTGGGGCCTATACCGGGCTCGCCGCCCAGCCGGAGAAGGACGGCGAGATCCTGATTGCGCTCGCTGCTGGCGGAGGCTCAAAAGAGGCTGCAGAGCTATCGAAGGGGACGCGCTTCCAGCTCTATCTCGCGCTGCGCGTCGCCGGCTACTACGAATTCGTCGCCTCTCGACAACCAGTGCCGTTCGTCGCCGATGACATCATGGAGACGTTTGATGATTTCCGGGCTGAGGAGGCGTTCCGGCTCTTCGGCGAGATGGCGCAGGTCGGGCAGGTGATCTACCTCACGCACCACCCGCATCTCTGCGAGATTGCGAGACGGGTTTGCCCCGGAACAATGGTGCATCAGTTGACCGCGGGTGTTCAGCAATAGGCCAGCGCTCAAAGCGCTTCGGTACGGAGTCCCGCGTCACTATGGAATACAATGGCTACAAGATCGCCACTTGGATCGATGACGATACGAATCATGCGCAGATGTTGAAGGGAAGAAAGGGACCAGAGCGACTTTACGTCGATATCGATCCGATTGCCGGCGGGGATGGGCGGCAGCCCTCGAGCAAGCGTTTCAGCACCGAAATCTTGAAGAAGCATCAATTTCCCGGGACGGAAGTCGAGCAGCTCGTACAAGTCGCGAAACTGTGGGTCGATGCGCCCGGGCTGTTCGTTTCTCCGCCCAGCTCCCTTGCCCGCGCGTTCAGGCCATTCAAATGTTAGGGGTTCATCGCCGCGAGATCGGCTTCGCTGCTTATCGTCTCTATATCTGTCGGGGGTCCCAATGTCCCGGAACGCAGGATGTCACTCATGCCAATCGATGATCCAGGCCCGGTGTCTATGACAACATTCCCGCTATCGCTTGGCGTTGCCCGGCGTGCTTCACGGGGTTCTGCTCTTTCAACTTCGCGAGGTTGAGCAGCTTCCAGCGAACCGCCGGTAAATTTGCGGCCTGGGGCAGTCCGATTGCCTCGAAATCCGGTTCAGCGTCATGCAGCGAAAGCAGGAACCGCATCGCCCTGTCATCGAGCCGTGCGAGCAGGTCTTTGGTCAGCCGCGCGCGCGCGTCCTTCAACTCGCTCAGGCTCACAGGCCTGACCGTCATACCCTCGAACTCCTTGGCAAAGGCGTCGTCGATCTCGGAAAGGGGATGGCTTGATAAGCTCGTGCGGCGGTCGGCCAGAACTTGCAACATAGATCAGGAAGGTCCGAAACAGCGCATCGGTCAGCCCCTCGTTGTCATAGAGAAGCTTCACATCGAACAGATCGCGCGGATGCTGGCGATCGACCGCAGCATGGAGCTTGCCGCCGAATAGATCCTCGAAGGCGACGACCTTCAGCTCGGCAAAGCCGAATGTGTGGGCGACTGCGTCGGTGACCTGCCGCAGTTCTGGAGGATGCACTGTCCCACGCGCGACGGGCGAAGTCTCGATCTTGACCTCGGTGCTTCCCTGTCGGACCAGCACGCGTGTGTCGTTGTTGCCGCCGCCGGCGATCCGCTGGACCGTCACGCCCCGAAGGTTTCGCAGAAGGTCCTCGCGGATACGATCAAGCGCCGCGTCGATGCCGGCAAGTGTCGCGTCACGACCCTCGACCGGAAGATAGGTGAGGTCGATGTCGACCGAGAGTCGGGGCATGTCGCGGTAGAAGAGATTAATGGCGGTGCCGCCCTTGAGCGCGAACACGTCCTGGCGCGCTATGAAGGGCAGTGTCCGGACCAGGAGTTCGACCTGCCGCATATATTGCTCACGCGCCACGGGCAGCCTCCTGCGGTAAGAGGTCGGCCGGCACGGTGATCCGATAGGTCGGGTGCAGCCGCCCGCGTGCTGCGAGAGCTCGATCGCCTCGCCCCATGTCGATTCCCGACGTGTCTATATGCTTGCGCCAGGCGTGAGCGTGTTTGTCGGCATAGACGAAGAACAGGCGTTTGACCTTCACGCTCTGGCATTGGACGAGCAGCGTTGTCAGCAATTTCGGGCGCAGATTGACCAGGCTCTCAAACGTCATGTCGAGGGTGTGAAAGCTCTCGTTGTTTGGCAGTTCATCAAGCGCCTCGAGGATCGCTCGCTCCGCCGACGACATCCGTATCGGCCAACGCCAGGTGCTGAGGGTGAACTCCGCATCCGGGCCGTCGGACAGGCTGAATTCGCCATCTTCAACACCGGTCGGCTGCTCACCGAACAGCGCATGGGTTCGCCGGATGACTCGGGCATCGGTTTGCAGCTCGAGCAGCCATATCGGTATCTCCGAGCCGTAGAGATAGATCGCTGCGTCGCCGCCCAACTGCAGATAGTGCGAGTGACCGTGAAGGCTGAGGGCGCTTGTCCCGCCGACATGGAAGCGATGTCCCATGATCCATTGCGCGGAGAGCAATGGGATTTTCCATCCCGAGGCGGCTTCTCGACTTACGCCGGCGGTAAAGGGGCGGCGGTAGAGGCCTTGTCTCACCCGCTCCAGCCAGCCCTGCTTCACATAGGCGGAAACCGATTGTCGCGAGATGGCGTGGCGCGTCATCCAGGCCATATCCACCAGGAAACCCGGCGGGATGGCCTGGAGGAGGTTCTTTAGCTTCGACGCACTTTGTCCATCCATAATGGACATTATGGCATACATTCAAAGTAATTGCCAGAACCGCTTCTGGCCGTCGCCCTGATGTCAAACTAAAATTGACAAATAGCTTATATTTCAAAGTAGCCGGGCCGGCTATCCTGCTGAGTTGAAGGGCTGAGATGGCGTCTCCCTGCGGGCCGGGCTGTCGGCGAAGCTGAAGCCCTTGCGGGCCTTCACCCATGCGGGCGTCCATCCCTGACGCGGGGTGTAGAGGCGGCGCTATCCGGCGGACGATGGCAAGCCGATGTCCATGAACTCGGCCAGGTCGACGAATTTAGCGCCTTCTGCGCTGCGCAGAGACGGGCAGCCCGCGCGCGGGCCGATGGTCTGACGGGCGAATTCCTGCACCGGAAAAGGTTGCGGCGGAGGTCGCGCGAATCCCGACGCACGCGAAGATGAATCTCGCGAAGGTCCAGGTAATCGTCATGCGGCGACAGGGTGTTTTTCGGCGAAGAGCGTCGTTGCCATAAAGCCAGGTCCACCGTGAGCAGCGCAATCCCGCTCTATTGCGATGGCATCCTGGTCCGGTTCCGGATCTTCCACGATCAACCCACAAGGGGTCGGCTACGCGAGCGTGCCGCCGCTGCGGCTTTGCCTTCGCGGTGATCGCGACCGGCCCCGGCCCTTCGAGGAGCCATCGAGCGGGAATTGCCCCGCTCCCGGATGGAGCCTCACGATGTCGAACGATCTTGTCCTTGCCCAAAGCCACGCCTTCGCACTCGCCCGCACGCTGATGGTCGCGGTCACGGTTTTCCAGATCGATGGCGCCTACGGAGTGCTGCCGAGCGACGAAATCGACGACGCAGACGATCTGCATGTCGTTCACGAATTCGACCCCCACGAGCGCCAGCCGGCTCATTGAGCTGACCACTGGTGCCGCTGGCGAGCAGTCGCCCGCAAGGGAGGCTGTGCCGCGGACGATCGATCTCGACATCCCGTCGTTCGTCGATCCGCGCCCTTGCAGGCGCCGCTCTTCGCGGCGCTTGGGCTTGGACCCGCGAGATATGCGGGAGGGATGACGCAGCAGGAAAGGCCGGACGTAAGGCGCCGGGAGAGATGATGGAGCAACGAGAACTCGAAGAACTGAAGGGGCGCGTGCTGTGCGCGGTGGTGCTGGAGAAAGCCGGCTTCGCCATCGATCTGAAGGAGAGCACGCGACGCGCCGTCAAGCACCGCCGCGGCAGCGACATCATCATCGTGATCCATGACGGACGAGGCTGGTTCGATCCGCTTTCGGACGCCAAGGGCGATGTCTTCACGCTGATCCAGCATCTGGACGGCGTCGCCTTCACCGAAGGGCTTGTGCGTGCGGCCGGACTGGTCGGGTTCCGACCGGCGGAACTTGCGTGGCAGAGACCGCGCACGCAGAGGCCGGATGTCTCTCTTGCCGAACGCTGGCGCGCCCGGCGAGCCCTTCGACCGGGCTCCCCCACCTGGCGCTACCTGCGTCACGAACGCCATCTCCCTGAAAGCGTGCTGCGCGCCGCGATCCGTCAGGCACGACTGCGGGAAGGCCCGCATGGCAGCGTGTGGGCCGCCCATGTCGACGACGGCGGCACTGTCAGCGGATGGGAAGAGCGCGGTCCGCGATGGCGCGGGTTTTCCACCGGCGGGGCAAAGGTGCTGTTCGGACTGGGAGCGCACGACGCCTTGAGGCTTTGCATCACCGAGGCGGCGATCGATGCCATGAGCCTTGCAGCGCTCGAGGGGCTACGGGATGGGAGCCTCTACCTCAGCACTGGCGGCGGCTGGTCACCGGCGACAGATGCGGCGGTGCGAACGCTGGCCGCGCGTCCCGGCGCCCAGCTCATCGCGGCGACGGACGCCAACAGCCAGGGCGAGGTTTTTGCAGGGCGGTTGCGCGAGATCGCCGAGGCAACGGATTGCGACTGGTTTCGCCTGACGCCGCCGGCCGACGACTGGAACGACGCCTTAAAGGAGAAGGCGAGGGAGGAGCAAGAAAGGAGGAATGGGAAGAGATATCTGCCGCATGCCCGCCGGCCGCATCAAGGGTGACGCTTCGCCCGGCTGCGCCGGCCCTTGACCCGTCCGAACGGCGAGGCGGCCGCGGGGGAGGGGTCAGGAAGAGCCGAAGATGATGGCGATGTCGCGAGGATGAGCCGCGCTCCGGTCTGACGAGACCACAGGAGCCAGTTCATGACCCTCTCCCCGATCCGAAAAGTGTTTCAGGGTATCGCCGACCGGCGGCAGATGTTTGCGATGTTCGACCGCCACGCGCAGCGGCCCGATCGCGGCCAGGGTGACGCCGGCTCGCTTTACGCCGGCGAATGGTTCGAGATCGGCCAGGCGGCGCACGACTATATGTTCGAGGCCCTGCCGCCAGTCATCCTGGCGGTCGATATGTTCGCGCTGCGCGAGTTTTTGACCCGTTCCGTCACGAGCGTCTTCTTCACCTTGTGGATCGACGGCCGGGCCCGGTATTTTCACGGTTATTGCGATCTCGCCGATATCACTTCTGGCAGGCGCATGCGCGAGGCGATCGTCGAGCGCGAAACCCGGCCGGTGCGGGCGATGACGCGGCAGGAGCGTCTGGAGCACATCTGGTCGAGCACCCATGACGATTATCGCGGCTATGCCGGCGAGCGCTGGCCCGCGCCCGATCGGGATAAGCGCACAATTACCGTCTATGGCGGCCGGCACGGGACGACGTCAAAACTTCTCGACGGCCTGACGGACGCGGAGATCAGCGAAAAGCTCCCCGTGCATCTGCGCTATCTGCCCGACGCGATCGCGGCGTGACGGTCGGCGACGATGTTCAGCTTTTGCGTCACGGATGTCCGCGCCGTCATCACGCGCGGACGGATCGACGCCGTCCTCAATGGCGGCTTTCGCAATCCTCATGGTCTCGCCCCCGGCCAAAACGAGCGGCCCGGACTCTGGCTGGTCGGCGACGAGGGCGTCTACATCATGTCCAACGGCAAGTTCGCCGAGGATCAGAGACCGCTCGTGGTCTACGCCCAGGAGTGCGATCCCAAGACCAACCCCGACTACTGGCATTACAAGCGCCAACACTTTGGCGGCGATGACGGCGTTGAGTTTTTCGATGCCGCAGTGCTCGCGAAGCTGATCGACGCAGCACCGACCGCGACGCACCTCACGATCGCGATGACCGACAACGCCCTGTCGCTCGCCCTCGTCCGGCGCTGATTCGCCGGGCTGACCACCCGCCACAAATCCATCGTCCCGCGACCATCGCAACTCTCGTCGGACCTGATCTGGCGAGAACGACGGCGCGCGCCCGAACTCAGGAGAATTCGCCATGGCTCACGATCACCACTTGTCTCTTGATCCCTTCACCATCGACCTCTTCAACGACACCGCGCTCTCATCGGGCCTGAGCCTCGGCGTGACGGCCTTCGCCGGCGACGTCGTAGCCAATGACGACGATGACCCGGAGCCCACGCCGCCGACGCCGGCGCAACGGATCGTTCCGTCGGGGCCGCGGCTTTCAACGCTTGGTCGGGCCAACTTCGTCCTTGAGGACAATCGCGGTTTGGCTGCGAACTGGAAGGATCGTGCCCGCGACAGCATTGCTGCGATCCGGATCGCATCGCAAATCGAAGTTGAGCAGCGGCCGGCGACGCTGGACGAACAGCGCAGGCTGATCCGCTTCACAGGATTCGGCGCCTCCGACCTCGCCAATGGCGTCTTCCTGCGGCCGGGCGAAACGACATTCCGGAAGGGCTGGGAGACGATCGGCGGCGCGCTGCAGGATGCGGTCAGCGACGCCGATTACGCTTCGTTGGCGCGCTGCACGCAGTACGCTCATTTCACGCCGGAGTTCATCGTCCGGGCAATCTGGGCCGGCCTGCGGCGGCTCGGCTGGCGCGGTGGCCGCTTGCTCGAACCTGGCATCGGAACCGGGCTGTTCGCGGCACTCATGCCGGAAGCCTTTCGCGATTGCGCCCACGTCACCGGCGTCGAGCTTGATCCGACGACGGCGCGCATCGCCCGGCTGCTGCAGCCGCGCGCTCGCATCCTCGCCGGCGACTTTGCCCGAACCGAGCTACCTTCGAACTTCGACCTCGCCATCGGCAACCCGCCGTTTTCCGATCGCATGGTCCGCTCCGACCGCGCCTATCGTTCGATGGGCTTGCGGCTGCACGACTACTTCATCGCGCGCTCGATCGATTTGTTGAAGCCTGGCGGGCTGGCGGCCTTCGTCACCTCACATGGCACGATGGACAAGGTGGACGCGTCAGCGCGCGAGAAGATCGCGAAAGTTGCCGATCTGGTCGCTGCGATTCGGCTGCCGCAAGGCAGCTTCCGCGCCGACGCCGGGACGGACGTCGTCGTCGACATCCTGTTCTTCAGGAAGCGGAAGCTGGGCGAGCCGCAAGGCGAGCTCGCATGGGTCGATATCGAGGAGGTGCGGGCCGCCACGGCAGACGAGGGTGCGATCCGCGTCAATCGCTGGTTCGTGCGCAATCCCGGCTTCGTGCTTGGCACGCACGCCCTCACCACAGGGCCGTTCGGCGAGGCCTATACCTGTCTGCCCCAGCCCGACGTCGCGCTCGACGCCGCGTTGAACGCCGCCATCCGTCTCCTCCCGGAGAGCCTCTATGACGGCGAGCCGGAAGCGGTCGATCTCGACGACGGGGAAGCGTCGGACGTTGATCTCGTTCTCCCGCACGAGACGCGCATCCGCGAGGGCAGTTACTTCGTCGACACACGCCGCGGGCTGATGCAGCTCGTAGACGGCCAGCCCGTCGCGGTGAAGGTTCGAAAAGGGCGGAGCGCCGAGGGCGTCCCGGAAAAGCACGTCCGGATCATCCAGAAGCTGATCCCGATCCGTGACGCCATGCGCGAGGTCCTCAGCTGCCAGGAACAGGACCGGCCCTGGAAGGATGAGCAGGTTCGCATGCGCATCGCCTGGTCGAGCTTTTTGCGCGACTTCGGGCCGATCAACCACACGACGGTCTCGATCTCTCAGGACGAGTCAACGGGCGAGGTCCGCGAAACCCATCGCCGTCCGAACCTGCAGCCATTCCTTGACGATCCCGATTGCTGGCTCGTCGCCTCGATCGAGGATTACGACCTCGATACCGACACGGCAAAGCCCGGTCCTCTCTTCAGCGAGCGCGTCATCGCGCCGCTTGCCGCGCCCGTTATTACTTCGGCTGCCGACGCGCTTGCCGTCGTCCTGAACGAGCGCGGCCGCGTCGATCTCGAGCACATTGCCGAGCTTCTCCATCGGGATGTCGCCAACGTCATCGTCAAGCTGGGCGACGCGATCTTCCGGAATCCGGCCGACGGCACCTGGCTGATGGCGGACGCCTATCTGTCGGGGCCGGTGCGCGACAAGCTGAAGGTTGCCGAAGCCGCGGCAGCGCTCGACCCCGCATTCGAGCGCAATGTCCGCGCCCTGGTCGCGGTCCAGCCGGCCGATCTCGGTCCCTCCGACATCACCGCTCGTCTCGGCGCGCCGTGGATTCCGGCAGCCGACGTCGTCGCCTTCGTCAAGGAGGCGATGGGCGCCGAGATCACGATCCGCCACATGCCGGAGCTGGCGTCATGGACAGTGGATGCGCGCCAGCTCGCCTGGCTGGCGGCGGGAACCTCCGATTGGGGCACGGGCCGTCGCCATGCCGGCGAGCTGCTGACCGACGCGCTGAACAGCCGCATCCCGCAAATCTTTGACACGGTGAAGGAGGGCGGCAGCGAGCGGCGCGTGCTCAACGTCGTCGATACCGAAGCCGCCAAGGAGAAGCTGCACAAGATCAAGACCGCATTCCAGACATGGGTCTGGTCCGATCCGGCACGCACCGACCGGCTGGCGCGGGTCTACAATGACCGCTTCAACAACATCGCGCCGCGCGCTTTTGATGGCTCGCATCTGAACCTGCCTGGCGCAAGCGGCGCTTTCACCCTCTACCCCCATCAGAAGCGCGGCATCTGGCGGATCATCGCGACTGGGTCGACCTATCTTGCCCACGCGGTCGGCGCCGGAAAGACCATGACCTTTGCTGCCGCCGTGATGGAGCAGCGTCGGCTCGGGCTGATCGCCAAGGCCATGCTGGTCGTGCCGGGCCATTGCCTGGCGCAGGTCGCGCGGGAGTTTTTGGCGCTCTACCCGAACGCCCGCATCCTCGTCGCCGACGAGAGCAATTTTACGAAGGAGAAACGCCACCGCTTTCTGTCGCGCGCTGCGACCGCGACCTGGGACGCGATCATCATCACCCATTCGGCGTTCCGCTTCATCGACGTGCCGTCCGCCTTCGAGCAGCAGATGATTCAGGACGAGCTGGAACTCTACGAGACGCTGCTGACGAAGGTCGTGAGCGACGATCGCGTCTCGCGCAAGCGCCTCGAACGCCTGAAGGAGGGCTTGAAGGAACGGCTGGAGGCGCTCTCGACCCGCAAGGACGATCTTCTGACCATTTCGGAACTCGGCATCGATCAGATCATCGTCGACGAGGCGCAGGAGTTCCGAAAGCTCTCCTTCGCCACCAACATGTCGACGCTGAAGGGCGTCGACCCCAACGGCTCGCAGCGCGCCTGGGACCTCTATGTGAAGTCCCGCTTCGTTGAGACGAAGAACCCGGGCCGGGCGCTCGTGCTGGCGTCGGGGACGCCGATCACCAACACGCTCGGCGAGATGTTCTCGGTGCAGCGGCTGATGGACCATGCTGCGCTTCGAGAGCGGGGGCTGCACGAGTTCGACGCCTGGGCCTCGACTTTTGGCGACACCACGACCGAACTCGAGCTGCAGCCATCGGGCAAATACAAGCCGGTCTCGCGCTTCGCCAGCTTCGTCAATGTGCCCGAACTGATCGCCATGTTCCGCTCCTTCGCGGATGTCGTGCTTCCCGACGATTTGCGGCGCTATGTGAAGGTGCCGGCGATCTCGACCGGCCGACGTCAGATTCTGACCGCCAAACCGACGTCGGCCTTCAAATCGTATCAGCGCCTGCTCGACGAACGCATCAAGGCGATCGAGATGCGCGACCGGCCGCCGGAGCCCGGCGACGACATCCTGCTCTCGGTCATCACCGATGGCCGCCATGCCGCGATCGATCTGCGCTTGGTCGATCCCGACAACAACAACGAGGCGGAGAACAAGCTCAACCTCCTGATCGGGAACGCGCTACGCATCTGGCGGGAAACCACGGACGCAACCTATGTCCGGCCCGATGGCAAGCCCTTCGAGGCGACGGGCGCCGCGCAGATGATCTTCTCCGATCTCGGCACGATCAGCGTCGAGAAGAGCCGGGGGTTCTCTGCCTATCGCTGGATCCGCGACGAGTTGGTCCGACGCGACGTGCCGGTCTCCGAAATCGCCTTCATGCAGGACTTCAAGAAGTCGGAAGCGAAGCAGCGGCTGTTCGGCGATGTCCGCGCCGGCAGGGTGCGCTTCCTGATCGGCTCGTCGGAGACGATGGGGACCGGCGTCAACGCGCAGCTCCGCTTGAAAGCGCTGCATCATCTCGACGTGCCCTGGCTGCCATCGCAGATCGAACAGCGCGAGGGCAGGATCGTGCGGCAGGGCAACCAGCACGACGAAGTCGATATCTTCGCTTATGCCACGCAGGGCTCGCTCGACGCCACCATGTGGCAGAACAACGAGCGAAAGGCGCGCTTCATCGCCGCGGCGCTCTCAGGCGATACCTCGATCCGCCGGCTTGAGGATCTGGGCGAGGGGCAGGCCAGCCAGTTCGCAATGGCCAAGGCCATCGCGTCAGGCGACCAGCGGCTGATGCAGAAGGCAGGGCTTGAAGCTGAGATCGCCCGGCTCGAGCGCCTGCGTGCCGCCCATCAGGACGATCAGTTCGCCGTGCGTCGGCAGCTTCGCGATGCCGAACGGGATAGCGCGGTCTCGACCCGCCGGATTGACGAGATTGGGCGCGACATCGAGCGCCTCGTTCCGACCACCGGCGACGCATTCGCCATGACGGTGGCGGGCTCACCCTATCGCGAGCGCAAGGAGGCTGGACGCGCCTTGCTCCGGGAAATCCTGACCCTCGTGCAGATGCGGCATGAGGGGGAGGTGGTGATCGCCATGATCGGCGGGTTTGAACTGGAGTTCAGCGGCGAGCGCGGGGGCCGCGATGGCTATCGCTATGAGACGATGTTGCTTCGTACCGGCGCTGAGCACGAGATCGATCTGCCGGTCACGGTGACGCCGCTTGGCGCGGTGTCGCGGCTCGAACACGCACTCGGGGATCTTGAGGGCGAGCGGGAGCGGTATCGTCAGCGTCTCGCTGAGGCCCAGCGCCGGCTCGCGTCGTATCGGTCGCGCGAGGATGGCACGTTCGCCTTCGGCGAGGAGCTGGCGGAGAAACGCCGACAGTTGGTCGAGATCGAGACAGCGCTGGCGAGCGATACGGACGGACCTGATGCGATGCCGGCGGTCGCAGCTTGATCTGAGCAGAAGGGCGGAAAGCGGGGCGAGAGAAAAAATGAACCTTGCTCGCCGACCGGCCATTCCGGTGACACTGACGCTCAACCGCCGCCGTCGCGATCCCGGTCCGTTGTCCCGCGCAGGGCTTTGCCCCGCTTGGCCATCCGGACCGACATGCTCGGCCGCAGTTGCACCGACCTGTCCGCTCCGCGGCCTGGGAGGGGTCTTCGGGAAGAAGACTGAACCGGACAGGTCGAGGCCGTGTCCCGCACCCTCTGAAGGAGCTTCCCCCATGCATCTCATGAAAGTCGATCCGCGCGCGCTGAAGGAGAATTCCGATCGCTCGCGACAGACGAAATCCACACCGCAGGCGGACGCGTTGCTGCTGGCGACGATCAAGGCGGTCGGCCTCGTCCAGCCGCCGGTGATCGCGCCGGAGACCGATGGCGGCAATGGATACATCATCGATTCCGGGCATCGCCGCGTGAAGCAGGCGATCGCGGCTGGGCTGGAGGAAATCGACGTCCTGGTCGTCGATGCCGCCAACGATAATGGCGCGATGCGCAGCATCGTCGAGAACATTGCCCGGGAGCCGCTGAACCCGGTCGATCAGTGGCGGGCGATCGAGCGTCTCGTCGCGCTCGGCTGGACAGAAGAAGCGATCGGCGTCGCGCTCGCCTTGACCGTGCGTCAGATCAGGAAACTCAGGTTGCTGGCGAATGTGCTGCCTGCGATGCTCGATCACATGGCGAAAGGCGACATGCCCAATGAGCAGCAGCTTCGCGCCATCGCGGCGGCCAATCTCGATGAGCAGCGCGAGGTCTGGAAGGCGCAGAAGCCGAAGAAAGGCGATCCGCAGGTATCCTGGTGGAGCGTGGCGAACGCTCTGTCGAAGAAGCGTATGTACGCGCGCGACGCGAGTTTTGGTGACGATCTGGCCCAGGCCTATGGAATTTCGTGGGTCGAGGATTTGTTTGCGCCGGCCGACGAGGACAGCCGCTACACCACCAATGTCGAGGCGTTCCTCGGCGCGCAGCAGGAATGGATGACGATCCACCTGCCCAAGCGCGGCGTCATCACCGACGTCAACAACTGGGGTCAGGTCGTGTTGCCGCCCAAGGCCGAACGGGTTCACGGCAAGCCGGGCAAGAGCGACCGGACGGCGATGTATCTCGACCGCGAGGGCAAGGTGCAGACGGCTCACTTCCGCCTGCCGGAGCCGAAGAAGGCCAAGGGCGCCGACGACGCTGAGGGCGGCGACGACACGATCGTGATGGCCAAGCCACGACCCGACGTGACGCGCAAGGGCGTCGAGATGATCGGCGACCTGCGCACCGATGCGCTGCACGAGGCACTGGCGCGGGCGCCGATCGAGGACGACACGCTGATGGCGCTGCTCGTGCTTGCGCTCGCCGGTCGCAACATCTCGGTCCAGTCCGGCGCGTCCGACGATGTCTACGGGTTTGCCCGGATGGAGCGGCATGCCGTGCAACTCATCGATACCGATGGCACGCTCACTTTCGACCGGGACACGCTGCGCGTGGCGGCACGGTCCGCCCTGATCGACGTCCTCTCGGCGCGAGAGAACCGGACTAACAGCGGCATCGTCGCGCGCCTTGCCGGCGACGCGATCGGCGCGGACGGTTTTCTGCCGACCATGGGCACGAAGGAGTTCCTCTCCTGCCTATCGCGCCAGGCGCTGGAGCGGTTCTGCAAGGACACGTCCGTGCTTCCCCGGGCTCGGGTCAAGGACACGCGCGCCGCGCTCGTCGAGCACTTGAGGGAAGCGCGCTTGGTTCATCCCATCGCGCTGTTCGCGCCGACCGCAGCCGAGGTCGCCACCTGGCGTTCGAAGAGCGCGGTCGGCGCGGATGAGGACGCCGACGTCACGGCGGACGATGCTGATATCGGGTCCGGCGATGCGGCCGCGCTCGACGACGTCGATCTCGAGGCGATCGACGAGGCCTACCGCGTCGCGGCGGAATAACCCCGATCTCCTCACTCACGCCCGATTGACCTCCCGCCGCCGGCCTCATGCCGGCGGCGGTTTCGTTTTCACGCCAGCGCCATCACGGAGGACAACATGTCCGCGCACGCAATTTTCGATCATGCTCCCATCGGCTCGACCATTGCCTGGTCCGACGGCACGCCGCGGCCACTGGCGCGCTTCACCAGGAAACTCGCGGCTTGGCTGACCAACAACGGCAAGGGCCGCCTCATCCGAAAGCAGCCTGGCAAGAGCATGGGCAATCTCAGCCTGTCCGCCAACTTCACCCTGCATGAAGCGGATTTCGGTGCCGGTGGCGTGGTCGCGATCCGGGTCCATCGCACCTTCTCGCTGGACTCCACCCTCCACTTCCAGGTGGTCGAGCGCCCGGCGATCGGGTCGGTGCGCGTGTTCGACCGGGCCGGCGAGGATGCCGAGCTTGCGGCGGCGGATGAATGGCTCTCGCGGCACGGCTATCCGCGCGCCGTGCTCCAGGAGGTCACGGCCGATGAGGTCGGGGCCGCTGTCGTCGAGGGGAGGGCGGCATGACAAGCGCATTGGCTTGCGACCCCGCGACCGGCGCGGATCCCGAAGCGCCGGAGGTCGAGTTCGGGCGATCAACCGAGCGGTTTCCGGTCGCCCGGGTCGGCGACAGTGCCTTCGCCATGCTGCCGACGCACGATGGGCGTCATTATCTCGCGACAGGCTGGAAGATCGCGCGGCCACTCGCGACATGGCGTCGATCCGACTTTTACGGCCATTCCGGCAGCCTGGAGAATGAAGCCGCGTTCCGCGCCAAGGTGCTGGAGCATGCTGAGCATCTTCGCGAGAAGCGGGCTCTTGGTCGAATGGAGATCAGCAGCAGGTCGCAGACGCCATGGGGCCTCTCTCAGGGCGCGACAGTCTACGCCGAGGGCGTCGAATCGCATTCCACCGCCGGCCATGGCGGCTTCAAACTCTCGGCTGAGCGCAATCGCAGGGTTCATCCCCTGCTGCGCGCGAAGGGCGGCTGGTACGAGGAGGACTGCGCCTGGGCGATCGTCGCCATCAGCTTCCCCGAGCTTTTCACCAGCTTCGAGCGGCGCTGCGCTGAGCGCTCGACCAAGGATAGCTGGCCAGATGCGTGGGAGGCGATCTTCGGGACCGTTCTTAGACCGGGTGAATCTCATGAGAAGGACCGGCGGGCTTTTCATGAGGCGCATGCCGGCGACTGGATCGTGGTCTCGGCCATTGCGTCCGGTCATCGGAAGGGTTTTGTCGAATGCGTCGCCACGCCAGGCGGCCAACGCGGGGCCGGAACCGAGGAGCGTCGTTTTCTCGTTCCAGCGGACGAGTATGCCGTCGGCCGGTTCGGATTCGTCATCGATCCATCCCGTCACGCTGTCTACGCCGGGCCCTCCAGCTTCATCGGCTGGCAGCGCGGGACGTCGTCATGACGATCGCCCCCGAGACGTTGGCACAGCTTTCCCGCATGGAGGAAGCGCGCCGGCAGATCCAGCGCCAACTCAAGCTGATCGACCGGCAGATCACGCGCCGCGCGACCGCGCTGGTCCCGCGAACGCGGCAGAGGCGGCAAGCTGATCGGCGAGGCGACGCGCCCGGCGGACGCTTGGTTTTGGAGCGCTATCGCTCGACGCTTGCTGCACTGACGGCCGAACGTCAGCCGGAGATCGACGCACTCTCTCGCAAGCTCGCGCGGCAGGACCGGGCCATCGCCGCCCATTGCGAGCGGCATCGGACACCGTCATCGCGCGCGGCGTGACCGGGAGACGCGATCTGTCGTCTTGCTAGGTCCTCAAACCTAACCAGTCAGCTGCGTGGCGGCGTGGCCTGGGCTGTCCGTTTCGGTGGCGTGACTGAGGCTAGGCCGGGCTGGCCCTCGTCCTCTCGGGTTTGCTGCGGTCTGAACCGTCGGCCAGGCGCTTCAAGGCCGCGTGCCGCGCCGCGTGGCGGCCGGCCTTTGCCGATCTCGCAGACGAGGCGCAGCGTCCTTCGCGAGGGCTTACGCCCTGCTTGTCCGCAAGCCACATCCGCTCGCCTGGCAAAGGCCGGACCTGTGAAGTGCCAGGGCTTTCGACGGTTCGGATCGACCGCACCCGAGGGGACGACGGCCAAGCGCCGATCCTGCCCCGAGGGCGCAACCGAAGAAAGGAACACCTCATGGCCAAGACCGCACAATCGCTCCGGCAGACCGCCCGCGTCATTCCGCTCCGCAAGGGCACGACCATCGAAATGACCCGGCTCGCCTGCCCCGACCAGCAACAGGCGCTCCTCATCTCCGAGAGCTTCGGGCTCCCGGTCCTCGACGGCGACGGCATCCGCGACATGCACGAGCGGCTGATCGTGGAGACGGCGGCCAGCCTGCAGGACGGGCTCGGCGAGCGGGCGATGCAGATCCACCTGCAGCGCATCGTCGGCGCTTATGTCGGCTCGGCCCATGGCGCCGGGCAGTTCTACTCCCGCGCGGTCACCGAGGCGCGCGACGCCACGGCCAAGTCGGCCTGTGATGCGCGCGACGAGGATGTCGATGGTCCGGTCGGCTTCGACGGTCCAGCCCAGCGCAAGCGAGAATTCGCAGCCGACATGGGCGTCCAGGCGCACGCGCTTCTGATGGCGGCCGAGGGCGCAGTCACCGCCTACGAGCAGGTCATCGGCGAACGGTGGAAGCCGTTCGAGCGAGCCGCTGAGACGACGGGTCCATCCCTTGATCGCAAGGCGGCGTCGGTTCAGATGGCCGCCTTCGGCTGAGCCGGCACGAGCGGGGCATCAAGCCCCGCTCGTCATCTATCAGAGCTAAAGGCGAACCTGGCGAAGCAGAGAAGAGTGGGTTGGCCGCAATGACCGCGACCCGTCCCGGCCGAGGGTCTTAGCCGAGACGGCATTGGCTGCAACGGCTTTGCCGTCTTTCACTTCGTTTCAGCCCTCCGGGTGCAGCCATCGCCTGGGCTCCCGGCTTTTCGACCTCCGTGACGGGGTCGCGATCGGCGCGACCTCCACGATGGAGGTTGGACATGAGCAGGTCAGAAGAGCAGTCGCGCGCGGACATCTATGCGCGCATCACCGACAGGATCCTCGCCGATCTGGAGAAGGGCGTGCGCCCCTGGATGCAGCCATGGCGCTCAGGCAACAGCAGCAGAGGCGTAACGCGGCCGCTGCGGCACAACGGTTTGCCCTATAGCGGGATGAACGTGCTTTTGC
>LSIB01000021.1 GCA_001556025.1 Rhizobiales bacterium CCH3-A5 | reverse complement strand
CGATACAACCATTCTATCGACCGAACTGCTCCGGCACCACGCCCCCCACCCCCAACCCCTCCCCACGAGGGGGAGGGGAGCGCGCGTGGTGCCTCAAGAGCTCGATCACCAAGGCTTCAACCTCATCTTAGCCTGATCTTGGCGCTCGCCCGGTCGTGGGTTCCGGGTTCGGCCCCGAGGGCCGTCCCGGAATGACAAAGGGGGGTGCGCGCACCCAAAACCCCGTCCGGCCGGGGCCGCGGGGTTCTTGTTCGTGCGATCCCAAGGGGATGCGCGGGGCCGGGCGGCGTCGCAGCCTTTGCCGCGCGCCGATGTCGATGTCGATGTCGAGTGTCGAGGCAGCGCCGGTTGGCGCCGCCCGACCCCGCGCGCGGTTCTCTTTCGGGTTCGTCGCCAGTGAAAGTCCGGCTGAGGACCCGGGCCTGCCTGTTCGGCCCGGCCGACGGACGACACCTCCATGGCCCCAGGCCCGCAACGGCCGAAGACCATGGAACACCGCTACCCCGCCCGGCCGCACGATGCCTCGCGACAGCCCCCTTGGTCGGGCGGAGCGCGGTGGTTATGGCATGGGTCGAAGGGGGGTGGGGATTAGCGAGGGCTGCGGTGACTGTCGGTGGGACCGGAGCTACACTCTCCGTCCTGTCCGCTGGTCTTTCTGAAATTCAGGGGATAGCGCATATCTGTCGCCAAGCTGCCGGTAGGACATTTCTCGCAATGCTGGGTTTCAGAGCATAAAAACTCATCTCCCGGTAGCTCCAGGCGTAAGGAACGCAGTCTTTCAAAGCCGCCGCATGGAGATAAAACTGAAAATCTCTGGGCGCCTCGCGAATGGACCGGAAGAAGGAGTGTTGAATTAAATGACTGGCCGAAAAATTCTCTATAACCTTACGTCGCTTCCAATCAGCGTAGAACCCCACCATCAGAACCGACAGAGCCATAGCGGCCAAAACAAAAAGCGGAGCTCGCGCCAGTAGATCAATCCGCGTCACCAGCGGCGGAAAAAATACAGACGCCGCGATGCCAACGGCAATGACGACAAGCAAAAGCCAGTAATCCGCTCCCAAACGACCAGACCAAATTGTCAAGAAAGCAAAAGGAGTTAACAGATCTCCAAAAATAAATAAAGCCATGACAAAATAAGTAAAAATTGTCAGAATTGCCGATACAATCATATATTTATTCCGTTGTCTAAGTGAGAATCCACTCAAAAACACTCTCATTGGATTGTGCAATGATTGTCGACGGTCATCACCCCCTTCTCGCCTTCTCGATCTTCGCCACGTCGATCTTCCCCATCTCCATCATCGCCGTGAAGGCGCGCGCGGCCTCCTCGCCGCCGGCCGCCATCGCTTCTGTCAGCGTGCGCGGGGTGATCTGCCAGGAGATGCCCCATCGGTCCCTGCACCAGCCGCAGGCGCTTTCCGTGCCGCCATTGCCGACGATGGCGTTCCAGTAGCGGTCGGTCTCGTCCTGGTCGTCGGTGGCGATCTGGAAGGAGAAGGCCTCGCTGTGCCTGAAGGCCGGGCCGCCGTTCAGGCCGATGCAGCGGACGCCGGCGACGCTGAAATCGACCGTCAGCACATCGCCTTTTTTGCCCATCGGGTAGTCGGCCGGAGCGCGGTTGACAGCATGCACCGCGCTGTCGGGAAAGGTCTGCGCATAGAACCGTGCGGCGGCCTCGGCCTCGGTATCGAACCAGAGGCAGATCGTGTTTTTGGCAATCAGCATGGCGTTTCCCTTCGGTTTTCGGAGCCCTTTCGGCCCGGTTGCCGTCAGCATCAGGAACGTGCCGACAGTCTGCGTCAGGAGCGTGTCCGTGCGCTGGCCGCGACGCCAGATCAGTTTGCCATGAGGTTGAACCACAAGTGATCGCGTTCGGGGGCCTCAAACCCAATGCTGGACGCGGTCCTCAACGGCCGAGCAGCAGCCGCGCTCCGCAGGCGTCGAGGCTGGCGGGCGCTGCGCCCGGAAAGCGCTTTCTGGCGAGGCGGGCCATGTCGCCGCGATGGCGCGGGCTGCCGAGATAGGACTGCTGCGGGATGAGCGCATCGAGCGGCGTGTGCAGGAAGGGCTGGATCTCGGCACCGCCGGTCATGGCCCAGACCGCCTCCACGCAAGCCGGCTGAGTGTCCGCACAGGAGGCGGTGCAGAAATTGCGGATGGCGGCGGCCTCCGGGGCCGTCATCAGAATGGCGCGCGCACTCTCCAGCGCCTGCTCGCGCGCCCCTTGCGACGCGTCCCTGAAGGGAGCGTCTCCCTCGACCCCGATCCGTCCCCTGCGCAGCGCGCGCCCGGCGAGATTGGCCGCCTGCGGAACGGGCACGCCCGCCATCCGCGCATAGTCGAGGCTGAAGAACAGCATCTGCTGCAGGCTGCCGGTCCAATCCGGCGAGAGCGCCTCGGCGAGGACGGCGCGCAGGCGCTCGGCCGTCTCCGGCGAGGGCGGTGTCGGGTAGACGGTGGGCGACAGGCGCATCGCCGCGCCCCACCACACCCAGAAGCGCATCTCCTTCGGCAGGGCGCTGCCGACTGCGCCTTCCGCAAGCGAGGCCGGGTTTTCATTGAAGACCCTGGCCAAGGCCGGCCGCGCAGCGTCGATCTGTCCGAGGGCGAGCAGGGGCTTGGGGTCGCCCTTTTGCTGCGCGACCTCGAAGGCCTCGGCCAGTTCGCGGCGCGCCTTGACGCTCTTCAGCCAGGATTCGCCCGACAGCCCGCCCGGCTTGCGCAGCAGCGCGATGCGCTGGGTCCGGTCCAGCCCTTTCACATAGTCGCTGTCCCAGGTGCGCGGCTCGATCACGCCGAGCGCCAGCATGGCACCTTCGTTCCCGGCATTCGCCAAAGCCGACAAGGCGGGCAGCGCGGTGGCGTCATCATCGGAGAGCCACGCCGCGATGGCCTCGTCCAGCGGCGCGGCGCGCAGGGGCAGCGCCGAGAGGAGCAGAATGAAGGCCAGGATGATGCGCATGCAGCGTCCTCCTCGAGGGCGCAACCGCGCCGTCGCAGCCGGACCCGGCCTGGACGCTAACGCCGCATCGGCTGGCCGACAACAGGACGGGCGGGCGTCAGCGCAGCAGCGTCGGCCTGACCCACCAGCCCGGCTCCGCGCGCGCCAGCATCTTCGCCGCAGCGGCGCTTGCCCGACAGTCATCGAAGAGCGCAAAGCAGGTCGCGCCCGAGCCCGACATGCGCGCAAGCCGGCAGCCGGGCAGCGAGGCGAGCCGTTGCAGGACGCCGGCGATGGCGGGGGCGAGCCGGCGGGCGGGAGCCTCGAGGTCGTTGGGGTTGGCGGAGAGGGCGACGATCAGGTCGTCGGCCGCTGGTCCAGTCGGGTTTTCCGTCATTGCGAGCGGAGCGAAGCAATCCAGCGTCTCGCGCAGTCCTTCTGGATTGCTTCGCTGCGCTCGCAATGACGGGTCGAGGGAAGGCGCGGCCAGCGCCTTGAACACCGCCACTGTGGCCACCGCCACGCCCGGATTGACGAGCACCGCGAACAGCGGCGGAAGGACGACCGGCGGACCCAGCACCTCGCCCAGCCCCGCCATGACGCGGGCGCGGGAGGCGAGGCAGACCGGCACGTCCGCACCGATTTTTTCGGCAACGCGCAGGAGGACAGGGTCGCTGTCGTCGATGCCGTTCAGCCTTGCGAGCAGCCGCAGCGCGGCGGCGGCATCGGCCGAGCCGCCGCCGATACCCGACGCCAGCGGCAGGCGCTTGACCAGATGGAAGCGGCCGGCGCGGAGCGAACCGGCCGCCTCCGTCAGA
The DNA here is from genome assembly GCA_001556025.1 of Rhizobiales bacterium CCH3-A5. GTDB lineage: Bacteria > Pseudomonadota > Alphaproteobacteria > Rhizobiales > Beijerinckiaceae > Allobosea. The sequence goes on along the minus strand of LSIB01000021.1, from coordinate 85,116 downwards.
ACGCGCGCCGCCTTCAGGACGAGATTGTCGGGCTCGGCGGCGAGGCCAGCGCCGAATGGGCCCGCCAGCGACAGGCCCGTTTCCGGGCCGGGCTCCAGCGACAGCGCGTCGCCCACGCCTGCGAAGGCGACGAGGCTTTCGAGTTCGTGATAGCCATCCGGCCTGCGGCCGAGCACGCGCAGCGTCAGGTTGATCTTGGCGCGGCAACGCGTGGTCAGTGGGGCTGCCGTCATGACGGGCGAAGGGCTCAGCCGCCGTCCTTCTTCGGCTCGGCGGCGTTGGCGGAGGGCGAATCCTCCAGCCCACGCTCGATCTTGCGCAGGATCTTCTCCAGATCCTCGGGCTCGGGCTTGAGGTCGCGGGCGGCGTTCCACTGGAACCGGGCCTCGAGCTGACGGCCGACCTTCCAGTAGACATCGCCGAGATGGTCGTTGATCACCGGGTCGGCGGGGCGCAGCTCGGTCGCGCGCTCCAGCTCGCGCAGCGCCTCGTCATAGCGGCCGAGCCGGTAATAGGCCCAGCCGAGCGAGTCGGTGATGTAGCCGTCGCGCGGGCGCAGTTCGACGGCGCGGCGCAGCATGCCGAGCGCCTCGTCGAGCTTGAGATGCTGGTCGACCAGCGAATAGCCGAGATAGTTCAAAACCAGCGCGCGCTCGCGGCCGAGCGGCTCGGGCATCAGCTCCAGCGCCTTGCGCAGATCGGCCTCGGCCTCGGGCCAGCGCTTGGTGCGCTCGCGGGCGATGCCGCGGAAATAGAACAGGTCCCAGTTGGCGCGGCCGGGCGCGGCGAGCTTGCCGATCGCCTGATCATAGACCTCGGCCGCCTCCTGGAAGAGTTTTCGCGAGCGATAGACGTTGCCGAGCGCCGACAGCGCATCGACATCGTTGGGGCGCTCCGCGATCAGCGCCTTGAGGTGCTTCACCGCCTCCTCGGAGCGGCCGAGCGTCTCCAGCGCCAGGCCTGCCTGGATCTCGGCGTTGGAGCGCAGCGGCGAGGACGGCGGCATGCGCTCGTAGACGGAAACGGCGTCCTCCGGCTGGCGGGCGCGCTCCAGAATGTCGCCCAGCGTCAGGATGGCGAGGTCGTGCCCCGGATCGAGATAGATGGCGAGCCGCAGATAGAGCAGGGCCGCGGCCTCGTCGCCCTGGCGGTTGCCGGCGCTGGCGAGCCCGTAAAGCACCTCGGCCGCGCCCTGCTGGGCGTTGCCGATCTGGCGCGGCGGGGTCTCGCGCGCGGCGACCTTCGCGAGGCCGTCGCGAATGATCGGGTGGTTGGGGAGGAGCCGGTCGAAATCGCCATAGGTCGCGGCGGCACCCTCGAAATTGCCGTTGCGCGCCTGCATCCTCGCCCAGAGATCGACCAGCCGCAGCGTCGTTTTCTCGGCGTCGTAGGCGCTCTTGAGGCGCTTCTCGGCATCGGCCTTGCGGCCGGCGACATCGAGGATCAGCCCGGCATGATAGTCGCGGAAGAGGTTGTAGGAGGCCTCGCCGCGCAGCCGGTCCAGCGTCTCCAGCGCGCGCGTGCTCTGGCCGGAGCCGGCATAGGACCAGGCCGAGAGCAAGGTCGCGGTGATGTCGGCCGCGCGCCCGCGCCCGCCGCGCTGCAGATGGGTGCGCGCCTGCTGGTAGTTCTTGAGCTTGATTGCGCGGATGCCGAGCGCGAGCTGGGCGAGCCCGTTGCTGGCGTCGCGCTGGACAAGCTTTTCGGCGGCGCGGAAGGCGTCGCTCATCGCGCCGTCGGCCAGGAACGCGACGAAGCCGCGCTCCAGCAGGTCGGCATTCTGCGGATCGCCCTTGATCGCCTCGCGCAGATAAGTCGAGGCCGCGCCGAGATCGCGCCCCGCGCCGGCTACGATCGCCGCCAGATAATTGCCTTCGAGGCTGTCGGCTGGTTCGAGCGGTTGGGTCGTGCGGGTCGCGACCGCGCCCTGCGCCATGGCCGCGGCCTGAAAGGCCAGCAAAAACGCGAGGGCGAGCGCCGTGCGTGGGCCACGGCCCTTCATGCGAAATGTCACGACTGCTCTTCTCCCTCGGCGCGCGACCCGACCGCGAAGGCTGGATGTCATGCGCCGGTGCGTCCGGATGCGGACCCGTATGCTTTCAAGATGGCGGTTTCCGGGCTGCCCGGCAAGCACGACGCGAGCCCGGCGCGAAAATGTGTAGCGCGCAAGCAACATGCGCGAAAAACGAAGCGTTTGAAGCCCTGTCTGCGCGAATCGGCAAGAGACCGCCAAGGTTCACGACGTAAGGTCAAAGGGTTCGCATCCTCCGCGACGATTCGTCTAGGATTATTCCCATGAAGAAGATGGTTCTCAGCCTCGCCGCCGTCGCCATGCTGGCCGGCTTCGCCGCCGGCTGCGCCCAGCCCGAGAAGCCGGCCCCGGCTCCTGTGACCCGCAAGGGCTGATCCGGCTTCACCGCCGGGTGACGAACAAAGGCGCGCCGGGCAACCGGCGCGCCTTTCTCATTCGTGGCATCGCTTCGCATGGACACACCGCGTCATCCCGGACGAGCGGCGAAGCCGCGCCGCTCCGGGATCCATCCTAGAGGATCGAGGGCGCGCTATGATGGATCCCGGGGCAAGCCCGGGATGACGGTGGAGTTTCAGAGTGGAATCAAACAGCGCAAGCGAGAGGCCGCCGGTCACATATTCGCGTAGCCCGGCCCGCCGCCGCCCTCGGGCACCGTCCAGGTGATGTTCTGGGCCGGGTCCTTGATGTCGCAGGTTTTGCAGTGGACGCAGTTCTGCGCGTTGATCACGAAGCGCGGCCCGGTCTTCGCAGCCTCGTCGGCATAGACCACCTCGTAGACGCCGGCCGGGCAATAGAGCCGCGCCGGCTCGCCATAGAGCGGCAGGTTCCTCTCAATCGGGATCGAGGGGTCTGTCAGCTTGAGATGCGCCGGCTGGTCCTCCTCGTGGTTGGTCGAGGACAGGAAGACCGATGAGAGCTTGTCGAACGAGATTTTCCCGTCGGGACGCGGATAGACGATCGGCTTGACCTCGGCGAGCGGCTTGAGCGTCTCGTGGTCGGCCTTGCCGTGCTTCAGCGTGCCGAAGGGCGACCAGCCGAAGAGCTGGTTCAGCCACATGTCGACGCCGCCGAGCGCGATGCCGGCCATGGTGCCGTATTTCGACCAGAGCGGCTTGACGTTGCGCACGGGCTTGAGGTCCGCGCCGATGGGTCCGTCGCGCCAGCCCGTCTCGATCTCGACGACCTCGTCATGGGACCGACCCGCCGCCAGCGCAGGGACCAGCTTCTCGGCCGCGAGCATACCCGACAGGATGGCGTTGTGGCTGCCCTTGATGCGCGGCACGTTGACGAAGCCCGCCGAGCAGCCGATCAGCGCGCCGCCCGGGAAGGTCAGCTTCGGCACGGATTGCCAGCCGCCCTCGGTGATGGCGCGCGAGCCGTAGGAGAGGCGCTTGGCGCCCTCGAACAGGTCGCGGATCAGCGGGTGGGTCTTGAAGCGCTGGAACTCGTCGAAGGGCGAGAGCGTCGGGTTGGTGTAGTTCAGATGCACGACGAAGCCGACCGAGACCAGATTGTCGTCGAAATGATAGAGGAAGGAGCCGCCGCCGGTGGTGCCGTCGAGCGGCCAGCCGAAGGAGTGCTGGACGCGGCCCTTGTGGAATTTCTCCGGCTTGACCTGCCAGATCTCCTTGAGGCCGATGCCGTATTTCTGCGGCTCAAGGTCCCTGTCGAGACCGAACTTCCGGATCGCGATCTTGGAGAGCGAGCCGCGCGCCCCCTCGCCCAGAAGCGTATAGCGGCCGCGCAGCTCCATGCCGCGGGTGAAGCGCTCCGAGACCTCGCCGGATTTGGCCACGCCCATGTCGCCGGTGGCGATGCCGAGCACCGCGCCCGATTCGTCGAACAGCAGTTCGGCGGCGGCGAAGCCCGGATAGATCTCGACGCCGAGCGCCTCCGCCTGCGCGGCGAGATAGCGGGCGACGAGGCCGAGCGAGCCGACGAAATTGCCATGGTTGTTCATCAGCTTCGGCATGCCGAAATTGGGCAGGCGGATGCCGTTTGGCTCGGTCAGGAAATAGAACACGTCCTCGCTGACTTCGGTCGTCAGCGGGCGGGCCTCGTCCTTGCGCCAGTCCGGCAGCAGCGCATCGAGGCCGACCGGGTCGATCACCGCGCCAGACAGAATGTGCGCGCCGACCTCCGCCCCCTTCTCGACCACGACGACGCTGATGCCCTCGTCGAGCTGCTTCAGCCGGATGGCCGCGGCGAGCCCGGCCGGACCAGCGCCGACGATGACGACGTCATAGTCCATGCTCTCGCGCGGTTCGCTCCGCGCCTGTTCGAGATCCATGCTGCCCTCCGCGCGGCCCCGAGCGGGCCTCAAATCGAATTAGTTTATATATGAACTATCTTGCCCGTCGGTTCAAGCCGGGCGGCGCTCCAGTCTGGAAACCCTCTATCGAAGCGGCCGTTCCATTTTGCAACCACGGCGCTCGCGAAAGCCGATGCCGGCGTGGTAAGCAGGCGGCATGAAGACAGAGGCTGTCCCGCATCCGCTCGAACTGATCGCCTGGTATGCGGAAGCCGGCGTGACCGAGGCGCTCGACGAGACGCCGCATAACCATTTTGCGGACGCGCCACCGGCCGCAACGGAGCGTGCCGCACTGCCGCCGGCGCGCGCGCAGCCCCCGCAGCGGGCGGCGGCTCCGGTCCGCGCCATGCCGGCGGCCGCGACGACGCCCGACGAGGCGCAAGTCTCGGCGCTGGCGCTCGCCCGCGAGGCGACGAGCCTCGACGAACTCAAGGCAGCGATGGCGCGCTTCGAGGGCTGCGCGCTGAAGGCGACCGCCAAGAGCCTCGTCTTCGCCGACGGCAACCCGGCGGGCCGGCTGATGCTGGTCGGCGAGGCGCCGGGCGCGGAGGAGGACCGGCTCGGCCTGCCCTTCGTCGGCAAGTCGGGGCAACTGCTCGACCGGATGCTGGCGGCGATCGGCCTGACGCGGGCGGAGCATGTCTACATCACCAACCTGTTGCCCTGGCGGCCGCCGGGAAACCGCACGCCGACACCGCAGGAGGTCGCGATCTGCATGCCTTTCGTGCAGCGCCATATCGAGCTCGTGAACCCCGACATCCTGGTCTGCGTCGGCGCGCCCTCGGCGCAGGCGCTGCTCGGGCTTGCCGGCATCCTCGCCTCCCGTGGCAAGTGGATGGAGTACGACACCGGCGCGCGGAAGATCAGGGCGATGGCGACGCTTCACCCGGCCTATCTTCTGCGCCAGCCTCTGCAGAAGCGGCTCGCCTGGCGGGATCTGAGGGCATTGAAGGCGGCGCTCGACGCGACGACCTGACGGCCTGCGACATCGCGGAGCGCTGCCGCCGCGCGGCTGTTTGACTAGTGTCGCATCCGGCGGCGATGGTGACGGAGCGTAGTCGTTCCAGACGCCCCGCGCGCAGCCGGACGGAGCCTTGCGATGGACATCGACGCTTTTCTGCTCTCGCGCATCCAGTTCGCCTTCACCATCTCGTTCCACATTGTCTTCCCGGCCTTCACCATCGGCCTGTCGGCCTATATCGCGACGCTGCTGGGGATGTGGCTGAAGACCGGCGACACAAAATACCATGTGCTGGCGCGGTTCTGGACCAAGATCTTCGCGGTCTCCTTCGCGATGGGCGTCGTATCGGGGATCGTGCTATCATACCAGTTCGGCACAAACTGGAGCCAGTTCTCGGTGGTGGTCGGCAACGTCATCGGGCCGCTGATCGGCTACGAGGTGCTGACCGCGTTCTTCCTCGAGGCCTCGTTCCTCGGCGTGATGCTGTTCGGCTGGACGCGGGTGCCGCCCTGGCTGCATTTCCTCTCGGCCGTCATCGTCGCCGGCGGCACGGCGCTGTCGGGCTTCTGGATCCTCTCGGCCAATAGCTGGATGCAGTATCCGGCCGGCCACGAGATGCGTGACGGCATCGCCTACCCGCTCGACTGGATGCAGATCATCTTCAACCCGACCTTTCCGCTGCGTTATATGCATATGATGACGGCGGCCTATCTCACGACGGCCTTCGTCGTGCTGGCGACCGGGGCGCGGCATCTGATGGTCGGGCATCGGACCGAGACGGCCCGGACCATGGTTCGCATGGCGATCCTGATGATCGCGATCACCGCGCCGCTGCAGGCCGTGATTGGCCACCGCCATGGCGAGGACACGGCGACGTATCAGCCGGCCAAGCTCGCCGCGATCGAGGCGCATTGGGATTCCTCAAAGCCCGCCCCGTTGGTGCTGTTCGCCTGGCCCGACGAGGTCGCGGGCGTGAACCGCTTCGAGATCGCGATCCCCGGCCTTGCGAGCCTGCTCACCCATGGCAGCATGGATGCGCTGTTCCCGAGCCTGAACGATTTCGCCATGCAGGACCGGCCGCCGGTGAAGATCCCGTTCTTCGGCTTCCGGATCATGGTCGGCATCGGCGTGTTCATGATCCTGTTCGGCTGGCTCGGCGCGTTCCTGTGGTGGAAAGGGAAGGTCTTCGAGGAGCGGCGCTGGCTCTGGGTGGCGCAATACACCTGGCCGCTGGGGTTCATGGCGATCCTGGCCGGCTGGTTCGTCACGGAGGTTGGCCGCCAGCCCTGGATCGCCACCGGCGTGCTGCGCTCGAAGGACGCGATCTCGCCGGTGACGACGGCCCAGGTCGCGATCTCGCTGGCGCTGTTCGTCTGCGTCTATTGCGTCGTGTTCTCGGCCGGGGTGCTGCTGATCAACCGGCTGATCGGCAAGGGACCAGACGAGATCACCAGCGAGGAGCCGCCGCAGCAGCCTTCGCAGCGGCCACTCAAGGCAGCCCAGGCGCCGGCCTCCGAACTCTTCGGCGACGGACATCCCGGCGACGACAAGATCCAGCCCGCGACCTGAGGGGACAGCCGAGATGGAATGGTATCTCCCCGTGATCTGGGCCGGGCTGATCGGCACGGCGGTCATGCTCTATGTCGTGCTCGACGGCTTCGACCTCGGCATCGCGATCCTGTTCCCGACCACGAAGGACGAGGCCGAGCGCGACCAGATGATGAATTCCGTCGCGCCGTTCTGGGACGGCAACGAGACATGGCTGGTGCTCGGCGGCGGAGGCCTCTGGGTCGCGTTCCCGACCGCCTACGCCATCATCATGCCGGCTTTCTACCTGCCGGTGACGCTGATGCTGCTGGCGCTGATCTTCCGCGGGGTCGCCTTCGAATTCCGCTGGGTCGCCAAGCCCAATCATCGCGTCTGGGACCTCGCCTTCTGGGTCGGCTCCGTGGTGGCGGCCTTCTCGCAGGGGCTCATCCTGGGCGGGATGATCCAGGGCATCACGGTGGCCGACCGGCAGTTCGCCGGCGGGCCGTTCGACTGGTTTACGCCCTTCACCCTGATGTGCGGGGCCGGCGTCGTCGTCGGCTATGCCCTGTTGGGAGCGACCTGGCTCATCTACAAGACAGAAGGCAGGGTCGCCGAGCGCTCGCGCGCCCAGGCCAAGGTCTTGCTTCTCGGCCTGCTCGCCTTCGCCATCATCGTCTCGCTCTGGACGCCTTACGCACACCCGCGCATCGCGGAGCGTTGGTTTACCTGGCGCAACATCGCGCTGCTCTGGCCGTTCCCGGTGCTGACGGGGCTGTGCGGGCTCCTGGCCTGGAGGCGGCTGCACGGCAAGCACGAGTTCACGCCGTTCGCCCTCACCATCGCTATCTTCGTGCTGTGCTTCCTGGGATTGTCGATCTCGAACTACCCCTATCTGGTGCCGCCCTCCCTGACGATCTGGGATGTCGCCGCCGCGCCGGCCTCCCATGTCTTCGTGCTGATCGGCGTGAGCTTCCTGCTGCCGATGATCCTTTTCTACACCGCCTTCGTGTACTGGACGTTCCGCGGCAAGGTGAAGATCGACGGCGGGTATCATTGAGGGGGCGGGAACACCCGCGCCATGCCAGCCGTTGCAATGACCGCTTGAGTTCCGGTCGCCTCTCCCCGAGATTGCGCCGGATGCGTCCAGGGGCAGCGCCATGAAGTGGGAAGATTATCGCCAGTCCGAATATCTCGAGGACCGGCGCGGCGGCGGTGGCGGCGATTTCGCCGGGCTGCCCGGCGGGCGCGGGGGCCTGGGCATCGGCACCATGGTCGTGCTCGGGCTCGTCGGCTGGGCGCTCGGCATCGATCCGCGCCTTCTGATCGGCGGGGCGGAACTGATCGGCGGCATCGGCGGGCGGCAGGCGCCGACGCAGGAGACGCGCCGCTCGGCCGGGCCGCCGGCCGACGAGATGGGCCGCTTCGTCTCGGCCGTGCTGGCCCAGAACGAGGACGTCTGGACCAAGCTGCTGCCGCAGCAGGCCAACCGCCGCTACGAGCCGCCCAACCTCGTGCTCTTCGCCGGCGCCACGCGATCGGCCTGCGGGCGGGCGCAATCGGCGATGGGGCCGTTCTACTGCCCGCCCGACAAGCGCGTCTATCTCGACACCTCCTTCTTCCAGGAGATGCAGCGCAAGCTCGGCGGCGGCGGCGACTTCGCCTATGCCTATGTGATCGGCCACGAGGTCGCCCACCACATCCAGAACCTGATCGGCATCCTGCCCAAGGCCAACGAACTGCGCGAGCGCTCCTCCGAGCGCGAAGCCAACGCCATCTCGGTCCGGATCGAGCTTCAGGCCGACTGCTTCGCCGGCGTCTGGGCGCACAACATCCAGGCGATGGGGCGGATCGACGCCGGCGATGTCGAGGAGGCGATGCGCACGGCCTCCGCGATCGGCGACGACCGGCTGCAGAAGGCGTCGCAGGGCCAGGTCGTGCCCGATTCCTTCACGCACGGCTCATCGGCGCAGCGCACGCGCTGGTTCACCACCGGGCTTCGATCCGGCTCGATGCAGAGCTGCGACACGTTTCGCACGAACCAGCTCTGAGGCCTCAGCCCCCGGCCCGCTCGCGCCTGACCGGCAGACGGCGCGGCGCCGCGCCGAGCCGTCCCGCCATCACCAGCGCCTTGGGCAGAACGAGGCCGGCGCGCAGGCGGCGCGCGCCAAACGAGATCGCGGCACGCTCGCGCAGCGAGCCGGCGACGCCGCGCAGCGGGATCAGCGCCGGCCGGTCGGGGCCGAGCATCAGGTGCCGCTCGACGATTTGCGCCCAGTGCGGCTGGGGCACATCGCCGGAATCGAGCAGAATGAGCCAATCGCCGCGCGCCTCGGCCGCGCCGAGATGCCAGCCCTCGGCCCCGCCGGCGCGCAGATAGCTCGCGCCCGTCGCATCGGCCAGACGCTCGATCTCGGCGTCGCCCGCCGCATCGACGACGACGGCATGCCCGAGGAATCCATCGGCCACGGCCGGAATCAGCACGGAGAAGGTCGCGGCGAGGGCAGAGGCGTAACCATCCGCCCGGATGACGGCTGTGAGCATGCGCAATCCTTATGACGCAGCGCAACATGTCGCAATCCTGTCACTTGCAATTCGTTCCTGATATGTTCACATTCGAAGGATGAATCCCGGCCGATTCCCGGCTCTCTTCGACCTCCGGCGGTGCCCATGACACAGGCCAGACCCTCCTCGCGGCCGATCGCCGCCCAGATGCTGCGGCGGCGCGACGCCGAGCCGGCCTCGGTTTCGGCGCGCGTCGCCCCGCTCGATCCGCTCGCCTATGCCGGCCACCGGATCGACCCCGACCGGCGGCGCGGGCGCGGCGCGACGATCAATCCGGGCGGTCGCTTCGAGGCCGAGAGCCGAGTCAGCGAGGATGACGGCTGGGGCTCCCTCGGCGAATTGCCAGCGTTCAAAACCGAGGTGGCGATCGAGAAGCCGCGCACCATCATCACAAGAAATGACTCGCCCGATATCTCGTTCGATCGCTCGATCAACCCTTACCGCGGCTGCGAGCATGGCTGCGTCTACTGCTTCGCCCGGCCGAGCCATGCCTATCTCGGGCTCTCGCCGGGGCTCGATTTCGAGAGCAAGCTGACGGCCAAGCCCGATGCGGCGCTGCTGCTGGAGAAGGAGCTCTCGGCCGCATCCTACCAGCCGCGCACCATCGCGATCGGCACCAACACCGACGCCTATCAGCCGATCGAAAAGAAGCTCCGGATCATGCGCTCGATCCTGGAGGTCCTGCAGCGTTTCAACCATCCGGTCGGCATCGTGACGAAATCGGCGCTGGTCCAGCGCGACATCGACATCCTCGCGCCCATGGCGGCGCAGGGGCTGGCCAAGGTCGCGATGTCGCTGACGACGCTCGATCCCAAGGTCGCGCGCACGATGGAGCCGCGCGCCGCATCCCCGGCCAAGCGGCTGGAGACGATCCGCCGGCTCTCGGAGGCCGGCATCCCCGTCACCGTGCTGGTCGCACCGATCATACCCGCGATCAACGAGCATGAGATCGAGCGCATCCTCGACGCGGCGAAGGCGGCGGGCGCGACCGAGGCCGGCTATGTGCTGCTGCGCCTGCCGCTGGAGGTGAAGGATCTGGTGCAGGACTGGCTGCTGACGCACCACCCCGACAAGCTGCGCCATGTCGTCTCGCTGATCCGCTCGACGCGCGGCGGCAAGGATTACGACGCCGCCTGGGGCCAGCGCCAGGTCGGCTCGGGGCCTTACGCCTGGATGATCGGCCGCAGGTTCGAGATGGCGGCGGAGCGGCTCGGCTTCAACGGCGCGCGCACGAGGCTGCGCAGCGATCTCTTTCTCAAGCCGGAGAAGGAGAAGGCGCAGCTGAGCTTGTTCTGACACCTGTCATTCCGGGGCTCGCAGAGCGAGAACCCGGAACCCGCGACCGGGTGAAAGGCAGCGACTCCGGTCGGCGCCCAGTCGTGGGTTCCGGGTTCGATCCTGCGGATCGCCCCGGAATGACAAGGTCGGCGCCCCGCTCTGGCTCGTCGGCTGCGACTCGGCCATAAGCCTGCGAATGCTCCCCGATTTCAGCCGCGAGAAGCACGCCATCGCCGAGGGCCTCTGGCCGGTCGCCGGCGTCGATGAGGTCGGGCGCGGGCCGCTCGCGGGCCCGGTCGTCGCGGCCGCGGTCATCCTCGATCCCGAGCGCGTGCCGGTGGGCCTTTGCGATTCGAAGCTCGTCAGCGCGAGCGAGCGCGAGCGGCTCTTCGCCGAGATCGCGGCCAGCGCGCTCGCCGTCAGCGTCGCCAGCGCGACAGCCGTCGAGATCGACGCGCTGAACATCAGGCAGGCGACGCTGCTGGCGATGCGGCGGGCTGTCGCTGGGCTCTCGGTGAAACCCGCCTTCGTCCTCGTCGACGGCAACGATCCGCCGGTCCTCGTCTGCCCGGTGGAGGCGATCATCGGCGGCGACAATCTCTCCTGCTCGATCGCGGCGGCCTCCATCGTCGCGAAGGTGACGCGCGACGCGATGATGGCGCGGCTCTGCGCGCTCTACCCGGCCTATGGCTTCTCGCGCCATGCCGGCTACGGCACGGCGCAGCACAGGGCCGCGCTGCAGGCGCAGGGCCCCTGCCCCGAGCACCGCTACACCTTCGCGCCGGTGAAGGGCGTCTGGCGGCGGTGAGACGTCGCTAGTCCCGTCATGGGCTTGTCCCGACCACAGGACGTGGATGCTCGCCACAAGGGCGACCATGACGAGGAAGGCCCCGCGAAAACCCTCCGCGCGTTAACCCGCGCTTAGGGATTTCCCTTTGCCAGCCAATGCAATGGGCAAAATCTGCAGCCCCAGAATGGGACGCATTTTTTTCAAACCGGAAACCCGGCTTTTACCCTGACCGGGCATGATCGCTCACGTTGAAGTTGCGTAACGGTCTTGGGGCGTCATGGGTAGTTTGCGTACCGGGGCCACCAGCGCCGCCGTCCGGATTCAGGTTTCGCGTACCGGACGGCCCGCGCTGGAGTCTCGGATCGGAGCCAAGGCCCTTTCCGAAAACGTTGCTCTCGTTTCCGAACTCCCGCTCGACCAGGTGCTCGTCGGCGACTGCGTCGCCGCGATGAACGCCCTGCCGGCGGGCAGCGTCGATCTCGTCTTCGCCGACCCGCCCTATAATCTCCAACTCGGCGGCGATCTGCGCCGTCCCGACGACAGCCTGGTCGATGCGGTCGACGACGACTGGGACAAGTTCTCCTCCTTCGCCGATTACGACGCCTTCACCCGCGACTGGCTGTCCGCCTGCCGCCGCGTGCTGAAGCCCGACGGCGCGCTCTGGGTCATCGGCAGCTACCACAACATCTTTCGCGTCGGGGCGATCCTGCAGGATCTCGGCTTTTGGATGCTCAACGACATCGTCTGGCGCAAGGCCAACCCGATGCCGAATTTTCGCGGCCGGCGCTTCACCAACGCCCATGAGACGCTGATCTGGGCGGCTCGCGGGGAGCGCTCGAAGTACACTTTCCATTACGAGGCCCTGAAGGGCGGCAATGACGACCTTCAGATGCGCTCGGACTGGTATCTGCCGCTCTGCACCGGCGAGGAACGGCTGAAGCGAGCGGATGGCGCGAAGGTGCATCCGACGCAGAAGCCCGAGGCGCTGCTCGCCCGCGTGATGCTGTCGGCCAGCAATCCAGGTGACGTCATCCTCGATCCGTTCTTCGGCACCGGCACGACAGGGGCTGTCGCCAAGGCGCTTGGGCGGCATTTCATCGGCTGCGAGCGCGAGCAGGTCTATGCCGACGCGGCGCGGGCCCGCATCGCCGCCATCACGCCGCTGCCGCCGGAGGCTTTTGCGACCGCGCCTTCGAAGCGCAGCGAGCCGCGCATACCGTTCCTCAGCCTGATCGAGGCCGGGCTGGTCAAGGCGGGCGAGACGGTCTTTGACGGCAAGCGTCGCCACAGCGCGGTCGTCAGGGCCGACGGCACGCTCCTGCTCGGCCCGGCAGTGGGCTCGATCCACAAGATCGGCGCGCTGGCCCAAGGTCTACCTGCCTGCAATGGCTGGACCTTCTGGCATGTCGAGCGGAACGGCGAGCTGATGCTGCTCGACATGCTTCGGACCGGGATCAGGGCGGAGATGGCGGCGGCCTGAGCGCCTCCAGCCCCGCCTCGACCACCTTCAGCATCAGGCTCGACAACGGCTCCTCGCGAAGCTTGACCAGCGGCGTAAAGCGCATGCCCGGTGGCGCCTGGATGGCTGCCGGCGCGCGCGCCGCGAAAACCGTCAGCTCCAGCGGGAAGTGCGTGAAGACGTGGCGCACCGCCAGCGGCAGCTTGCGCCACTCGGCCTGCACCGGCGCGTCGCGCCCAGCATCCGCCAGCGCGTAGCTTGCGCTCCATTCGCTCGTCGGAACCTCTCCCATGCCGCCGAGCAGACCCTTGTCTGGCCGCGTGCGCAGCAGCACCGCGCCGTCGTCGCGCAGCAGCACGAAGGCCGCGCCATGGCGCGTCGCGCCGGCCTTCTTCGCGCCTTTGCGCGGAAAAGTTTCCTGCGTGCCTTCCGCCCGCGCCCGGCAGGGTTCGCGCCAGGGGCACAGGCCGCAGGCCGGCGAGCGCGGCATGCAGATCGTCGCGCCGAGATCCATCAGCGCCTGAGCGAAATCGCCTGGCCGGGCCGGCGGCAGCATCGCCAGCACGCGTTCGCGCACCAGCGGCTTGGCGGCGGGCATCAGCGCCTCGATGGCGAAGAGCCGCGTCACCACTCGCTCGACATTGCCGTCGACGGCCGCGGCCGGCCGGTCGAAGGCGATCGCCGCGACCGCGCCCGCGGTATAGGCGCCGATGCCGGGCAATGCGCGCAGGCCATCCTCGGTGTCGGGGAAGCGCCCGCCATGGTCGGCGACGACCGCCTTGGCGCAGGCGTGGAGGTTGCGGGCGCGCGAGTAGTAACCGAGGCCGGCCCAGGCCTGCATCACGGCCTCGGAGGGCGCTGCGGCCAATGCCTGAACTGTCGGGAAGCGCTCCATGAAGCGCTCGTAATAGGGTTTGACCGCCGCGATCGTGGTCTGCTGCAGCATGATCTCCGAGGCCCAGACGCGGTAGGGGTCGGCCGCCTCGCCCGGCAGCGCACGCCATGGCAGGGCGCGGCGATGGCGGTCGTACCAGGCGAGGAGGTCGGCTGCGGCAGGCTCGGCGGTCATGCCAAGGGTTTAGCGCGGCGCGACAAGCCTGCAAACGTTGCTGCGTCGCGCCGGCCGGCCTAGAGTGGCCCATGCCCGCCAGACCCCTCGCAGACCTGATCGACGACTGCCTCGCGCCGGCCCTGAAGGCGCAGGGTTTTGCCGGCCGCGCCATCGTCGCGCTCTGGCCCGAGATCGTTGGCGAGCGGCTCAGCAACCGCTCGCGGCCGCTGAAGATCGACTGGCCGCGAAGGCGGCCCGCGCCCGGCGAGACGCCGGAGCCCGCGACATTGGTCGTGCGGGTCGAGGGCGCGTTCGCGCTCGACATGCAGCAGGCCGCACCGATTGTGCTGGAGCGGGTCAACACGCATCTCGGCTGGCGCGCGGTCGGCAAGCTTGTACTCAAGCAGGGACCGGTTGCGCCGTCGGCGGCAAAGGCCAGGCCCGCTCCGCCCGACGCCGCGACGCTCCAACGCATCGCCGGCCAGGTCTCCGGCGTCGCCGATCCCGATCTGCGGGCGGCGCTGGAGCGGCTGGGCGCGGCGATCGCGCAGCGCAAGAGCGCGCCCGCCGACACGGCTTCGTGAGCGCGGCCACGCCGCACCGAACCGATCTTGCCACAATCCTGTTGGCCAGTATGGTCGCCGCAACCGATTTGACCGTTTCGAGGACGAAGACGATGACCAACAGGCGACAGCTCCTGACCGGCGCAGCCGGGATCGCCGCCGCCACCCTGCTCAGCCAGCCGGCCGCGCAGGCGCAGTCAGACCTGACCACCGCCGGGCCGCTCGGCGATGTCTGGCTGGGGGACGCCAATGCGAAGGTCACGATCATCGAATACGCCTCGCTCACCTGCGGGCATTGCGCCAATTTCCACAAGGACACCTGGCCAGCGCTGAAGGCGAAATACATCGACAGCGGCAAGGCGCGCTTCACCCTGCGCGAATTCCCGCTCGATCCGCTGGCCACCGCCGGCTTCATGCTGTCGCGCTGCAACGGCAACGACAAATACGTCGCCATGACCGACATGCTGTTCGAGCAGCAGAAGGTCTGGGCCTTCACCGACAAGCCGGTCGATGCGCTGTCCGCGATGGTGAAACAGGCCGGTTTCACACAGGAATCGTTCGAGGCCTGCTTGAAAAGGCAGGATATCTATGACGCCGTCACAGCCGTGAAGGATCGTGGCGCGAAGGCTGGCGTGAACTCGACGCCGACCTTCTTCATCAACGGGCAGAAGCATTCAGGTGCGCTCTCGATCGCCGAATTCGACAAGATTTTGGCCCCGCTTCTCGCGGGCTGAAGAGGCGCGCCTGCCGCGCCTCCACTCCCCTTTCCACACCATCCCGGACGCAGCGAAGCGGAGCGCCGGGATCCATCGTAAAGCGCCGTCGTGCCTTACGATGGATCCCGGATCAGCGCCGCTTCGCGGCTTGTCCGGGATGTCGGCAGAGGTTGACGACAGGGCTGCGCGCCCATGCAGCTGACGCGTCTGAAACTCTCCGGCTTCAAGACCTTCGTCGAGCCGACCGAATTTTTGATCGAGCCGGGGCTGACCGGCGTCGTCGGGCCCAATGGCTGCGGCAAGTCCAATCTCGTCGAGGCGCTGCGCTGGGTGATGGGCGAAAGCTCGTTCAAGAACATGCGCGGCTCGGGCATGGACGACGTCATCTTCGCGGGCTCCAGCGAGCGGCCCGGCCGCAACATGGCCGAAGTGGCGCTGACGCTGGACAACAGCGACCGGAAAGCCCCGGCCGCCTTCAACGAGACCGACGTCCTCGAAGTCACGCGCCGGATCGAGCGCGAGGAGGGCTCGACCTATCGCGTCAACGGCAAGGAGGTCCGCGCGCGGGACGTGCAGCTCCTGTTCGCGGATGCGGCGACGGGCGCGCGCTCGCCCGCGCTGGTGCGGCAGGGGCAGATCAGCGAGATCATCTCGGCCAAGCCGCAATCGCGCCGGCGCATCCTGGAGGATGCGGCAGGCATCGCCGGGCTGCACAGCCGCCGCCACGAAGCCGAGTTGCGCCTGCGCGGGGCCGAGGACAATCTGACCCGGCTGGAGGACGTGCTGGGCGAGATCGACCAGCAGATCGAGGCGCTGCAGCGCCAGTCGCGGCAGGCCTCGCGCTATCGCAGTCTCGCCGCCGACATCCGCCGGGCGGAAGCGACGCTCGCGCTGATCGCCCATCACGAGGCACGGATGCAGGCCGCACAGGCCGAACAGGCGCTGGAGGCGGCCGTCCGCGCCGTCGCCGACCAGACCGGTCTGCAGGCCGAGGCCGCGCGGCTGCAGGCGGTCGCGGCGCATGGCCTGCCGGCGCTGCGCGAGAGCGAGGCCGGGGCTGCGGCGGGGCTGGTCCGGCTCAAGCGCGGTCTCGACGAGATCGAGGCCGAGAACCGCCGCGCCAAACTGCGCGCCGACGAACTGGGCCGGCGGCTGATCGAACTGCAGGGAGACCTCGTGCGGCAGGACGCGATCGCACGCGACGCCGGAGAGAGCCTCGCGCGGCTCGGCGCAGAGGATGATGCGCTCAAGGCCGATGGCGAGGGCGCGTCAACGACCGCCGAGGCAGCCGGTCTGGCGCTGAGCGAGACCGAGGTCGCGCTTGGTCAGGCCGAAACCGAGCATGCCGCGCGCCAGACCCAGGCCGCCGAATTGACTGCGCGGCGCGGCGCGCTCGAACGGGCGCTTCGCGAGGCGCGGGAGCGCGAGACGCGGGCGACGGGCGAGCGTGAAAAGCTGCTGCGCGATCAGGCGGCGCTCGACGCCGGCAGCGCCGCGACGCCGCTGGAGGCGCTGCGCCAAGGCGTCGCGACCGCCGAGGCGGCGATGGCAAAGGCGGACGCCGCAGCCACGGCGGCGCGCGGCGCGCTCGCCACGGCTCGCGATCGGGAAACGCAGTTGCGCAGCCCTTTGGCCGAGGCCGACCGGAAGGCGCAGCGGCTGGAGACCGAAATCCGGACGCTGCAGAAGCTGCTCGCGCCCGCCGCCGGCGACCTGTTTCCGGCCGTGATCGAGGCGATCGGCGTCGCCAAGGGGTTTGAGACGGCGCTGGGGGCGGCGCTCGGCGACGATCTCGACGCCGCGACCGACACCGCCGCGCCGACGCATTGGCGCGAGACGACGCCCGGCATCGACGATCCGGCGCTGCCGGACGGCGTCGAGCCGCTGGGACGCCATGTCCGCGCGCCGGCCGCGCTGGCGCGGCGACTGGCGCAGATTGGCGTGGTGTCGCGCGGCGACGGCCAGCGGCTGCGCGAGATGCTGAAGCCCGGCCAGCGGCTGGTTTCCCGCGAGGGCGACATCTGGCGCTGGGACGGATTTGCCAGTGCGGCCGAAGCGCCCTCGCCTGCCGCGCGGCGGTTGGCCGAGAAGAACCGGCTCGGCGACCTCGAACGTGAGGCGCAAGCCGCCCGCGAGGCGGCCGAGACCGCACGCGACGAACTCGATGCGGCGGCGCTGGCCTCGCGACAGGCCGCACAATCCGAAAGCGCGGCGCTGGAGGCGGCGCGGCTGGCAAGGCGCGGGCTCGACCAGGCCCGCGAGCAGCTTGCGGCGGCCGAACGCAAGGCCGGCGAGGTCGCGGCGCGCCGCTCGGCGCTGACCGAGGCGATCGGCCGGCTCGGCCAGAGCATCGTGGAAGCGGCGGCGCAAGCGGCGGCGCAGGAGGAGGCCATCGCCGCCCTGCCGCCCTCGACCGAGCTCGACCATGCCCTGCTGCAGGCGCGCGCCGTGCTCGGAGAGCGCCGCGCGGCGGCGTCGGATGCCCGCGCTCGGGTGCAGACCCTGGCGCGCGAGGCGGAACTGAGGACAAGGCGGCGCGCTGCGATCGCGACCGAGATCGCGGCCTGGAGGGACCGGTCCACCGCCAGCGGCCGGAGCGCGGAGGAGATGCGCGGGCGAATCGATGCGATTTCGGCAGAGCAGGCGGCGCTGCTGGAGGCGCCCGACACCTATCTCGTCGAACGCCGTCGGCTGCTCGCCGAAATCGAAACGGCGGAGGCGGCGCGACGCGCGGCCGCCGATGCGCTGGCGGCGGGCGAGGTCGCGCTGGCCGAGGCCGACCGGCGCGCACGGGCCGGGCTCGAAGGTCTTGCCGGTGCCCGCGAGGCCCGCGCCGCGGCGGAAGCCCGGCTGGAGGCGGCGCGCCAGCGCGTCACAGACGTCGAGCGCCAGATCGCCGACGGGCTGGAGACCATGCCGGCAAGCTTGAGCAAGATCGCCGGCCTGCAGCCGGGCGCGGACCTGCCGCAGGCGGACGTCGTCGAGCGCCGGCTCGCCGGGCTGAAAGCGGAGCGCGAGCGGCTGGGCGCAGTGAACCTGCGCGCAGAGGACGAGCTGACGGAGATCACGGGCAAGCGCGAAAACCTGTCGGCCGAGCGCGACGACCTGGCCGAGGCGATCCGCCGGCTGCGGCAGGCGATCGGCGCGCTCAACCGCGAGGGGCGCGAGCGGCTGCTGGCCGCCTTCGAGGTCGTCAACGGGCATTTCCAGCAGCTTTTCGGCGTGCTCTTCGGCGGCGGCACGGCCGAACTGACGCTGGTCGATTCCGACGACCCGCTGGAGGCGGGGCTCGAGATCATCGCGCGGCCGCCCGGCAAGAAGCCGCAGGTGATGACGTTGCTCTCGGGCGGCGAGCAGGCCCTGACCGCGACCGCGCTGATCTTCGCGGTGTTCCTGACCAATCCCTCGCCGATCTGCGTGCTCGACGAGGTGGATGCCCCGCTCGACGACGCGAATGTCGAACGCTATTGCGACCTGCTCGACGAGATGTCGCGAACGACGCAGACGCGCTTCATCCTGATCACCCACAACCCGATCACCATGGCGCGGATGGACCGGCTCTTCGGCGTCACCATGGCCGAGCGCGGGGTCAGCCAAATGGTGTCGGTCGATCTCGATACGGCGGAGCGCATCCGCGAGGCCGGCTGAAAAAAGGCCACAATCGTCTTCGCAATGCGGCAAGAATGTCGCATCTGGCCTGAATTTACAATCATATCAATATGTTAATACCATTCTACCTGCCTTGACAGCGCTCCGAGCGGGCAATAAAGGAGGCCGTGCTGACGACGGCTCGATGCGCGGGATCAGACAAGGTCATGGTTGTTCCAGGCCCGAACGTGGGCATCTCACGGTCCGGGGAGAACTTCCGCCATGTCGGAACCCGATAAGAACGCCTCGGATTCGGAGCTGCGCGCGAGACTGGGCTCGCTGAAATCCGCTCTCGGGCGGGCGGAAGCGGACGCCAAGCCGGGTTCGACCCGGGCTGGACAGGATGGCGCCCTCGCGGGCGCGATGTCGTCCGGGTTTCGGGCCGCCACCGATCTCGCAGGCGGCATCATCGCGGGCGCCCTTCTGGGGTACCTCGGAGACCGGTGGCTGGGAACGTCCCCGTTCCTGCTGATCGCCTTCCTGGTGATCGGAACCATCGCCGGTCTGCGCTCCGTCTATCGGCTCGGCGCACGTCCGACTCACCGGTCGGGTCCTGGCGTTTCGACCAAAGAGTGAACTGAAGCGGGCGGCCCTCTCCGGCCGCGCATGAGGGATTTGACCATGGCGGCCGGTGGCGGAATCGATCCGATCTACCAATTCCAGATCAAGCCGATCGTGTCCCTGCGTCCGTTCGGGCTGGACCTGTCCTTCAGCAACGCCTCGCTCTTCATGGTGCTGACGGTCGCCGCCATCTCGCTCATCATGGTCTATGGTTCGAGCCAGCGCGCCACAGTTCCCGGCCGCCTGCAGTCGCTCGCCGAGATCATCTACGAATTCGTCGCCTCCACCGTGACCGGCGTGATGGGCAAGCAGGGGATGGTGTTCTTCCCGTTCGTCTTCTCGCTCTTCATGTTCGTGCTGATGGCCAACATGCTGGGCATGATCCCGGGCGCGTTCACCGTCACCAGCCACATCATCGTCACGGCCGCCTTCGCCTTCCTCGTCATCGGCGTCGTGCTGGTCTACGGCATCATGAAGCATGGCAGCCATTTCTTCGGGCTGTTCGTGCCCTCCGGCGTGCCCGGCTGGCTCCTGCCGTTCATGGTGCTGATCGAGGCCGTGTCCTTCGTCTCGCGGCCGATCTCGCTGTCGCTTCGCCTGTTCGGCAACATGCTGGCCGGCCATATCGCGCTCAAGGTGTTCGGCGGCTTCGTCGTGGCACTGCTGGCCAGCGGCGGCATCGGATACGTCATCGCGCCGCTGCCGCTCCTGCTGGCGGTCGCGCTGACCGCCCTCGAATTCCTCGTCGCCTTCCTGCAGGCCTATGTCTTCGCGATCCTGACCTGCGTCTATCTCAACGATGCGCTGCATCCCGGCCACTGAGCCGGGACGCTGAGGATCGCGAGAGTTCATCCCCCTTCCAACTGCTTTACACACCGGAGAAAGACCATGGACGCTACTGCAGCCAAGTATCTCGGCGCTGGCCTCGCCTGCCTCGGAATGGGCCTCGCCGCCATCGGCGTCGGCAGCATTTTCGGCAACTTCCTGTCGGGCGCGCTGCGCAACCCCTCGGCTGCCGACGGCCAGTTCGGTCGCGCCTTCATCGGCGCCGCGCTCGCCGAAGGTCTGGGCATCTTCTGCTTCGTCGTCGCGCTCGTCCTGATGTTCGTGCTCTGACCCCCGGTCAGCGCCTGACGATCCGTGCGCCGGTGCCTGCCAGAGCCGCCGGCGCACGTCCGACTTCTTCTTCGGTTGCAAGTTTTTCCGCGCTTGCGACTTTTTCCGCGCCAGAGAGGCACGCCATGCCGGTTCGACCGTCACCGTCTTTGGGAACCGCGCGGGCCGGCGCGACGATCGCCGCGCTGTCCATCCTGATCCTGGCGGGGCCCGCGCAGGCGCAGACCGCGCCTGGCGCGAAGGCGTCCTTCCCGCCCTTCGACGCCACCACCTTCGCCGGGCAGCTGTTCTGGCTCGCGATCAGCTTCGGCGTGCTCTACTGGCTGATGTCGACGATCGCTCTGCCGCGCGTCGGAGCCATTCTGGAGGAGCGCGCCGGCACGATCTCGCGAGATCTCGACAATGCGGCCCAGATGCAGGCCAAGGCGGAGGAGACCGCCAAGGCCTATGAGAGCGCACTCGCCGAAGCCCGCAAGAACGCTCAGGGCATCGCCCAGGCGGCTCGCGACGCCGGAGCCAAGGCTTCGGAAGAGCGCCGCCATGTCGTCGAGGCGGAGCTTTCGGCCAAGCTGGCGGCCGCCGAGGCGACCATCGCCTCGACCAAGACCGCCGCGATGCAGAATGTGCGGGGGCTCGGCAGCGAGGTCGCCGTCGCCATCGTCGCCAAGCTGACCGGCCAGTCGCCGAGCGCGTCCGAGGCATCGGATGCGGTCGATCAGGCCCTGGCGCGCGGCTGAGGAGAGAGACCATGGATACCGTCTGGGTGGCCGTCGCCCTCGTCATCTTTCTCGCCGTGCTCGTGAAGTTCGGCGTTCCCGCCAAGATCGTCGCCGCGCTGGATTCGCGCGGCGAGAAGGTCGCGCAGGAACTGGCCGAAGCGCGCCGCCTGCGTCAGGAGGCAGAGAAGCTGCTCGGCGAATATGAGAGCAAGCGCAAGGCCGCCGAGGCCGAGGCCGCCGGCCTGATCGCCGCCGCCAGGGAAGAGGCCGACCGCCTCTCCGCCGAGGCCGCCGCCAAGCTCGAGGATTTCGTCTCGCGCCGCACCAGATCGGCGCAGGAAAAGATCGCCCAGGCCGAGGTTCAAGCCGAGGCCGAAGTCCGCGCCGCCGCGGCCGAAGCCGCCACGAAGGCGGCCGAGATCATCCTGCGCGGCCAGATGGGCGGCAAGGCCGGGGACACGGCCTTTTCGGCTGGCCTGCAAGAGGTTAAGGCCAAGCTGAACTGAGCAGCGCCGGGCTGTTTTACCTGAATTGAGGGACGCCGCGATCCGCCGAGGATCGCGGCGTTCTTCGTTTTCGCACGCCTTTGCAAATCAAGGCCGAACCACCCTCGCCGTCATCCGGACGCAGCGAAGCGGAGCTCCGGGATCCATCGTAAGGCACGGCGGCGCTCTATGATGGATCCCGGAGCTGCGCCGCTTTGCGGCTTGTCCGGGATGACGGGGCGATGTGCTGCGACGGCAGATTCAGTTCGACGCGGTCGTCGTCTGCGCCGGGCGCTGGACCGCCGTCGGCTTCGGCGCGCTGGCGGCGACCGGCGGCTTGGGCTTCGGCTTGCGCGGCTGGATCGTCGAGGTGACGATGCCCTGGGGCGTGTCGAGGCCGTAAATGTCCTCGCGGAACTGGACCTGGCCGTCTGCGCCCTGCCAGCCCGTCAGATAAACCCAGGCGACCGGCACCGACTTCTTCAGCCTGATGTCCTTGCGCTCGCCCTTGGCGATTTCGGCCTCCAGCGCGGGCAGCGTCCACTCGCTGCCCTCCAGCAGCCAGGCGGCGAAATCGCGCACGCCCTCGACGCGGGCGCAGCCCGAGGAGTTGAAGCGGACATCGTTGCGGAAGAGGCTCTTCTTGGGCGTGTCGTGCAGATAGACGGCCTCGCTGTTGGGCATGTCGATCTTGAGCTGGCCGAGCGCATTGTCGGGGCCGGGATCCTGCCGGACTGTGAAATAGGGCGAGCTCAGGCCGGCCCAATTCACGGAGGCGGGGTCGATCTCGCGATTCTCCGCGCCGAGCAGCCGCATATGCGATTTCGCCAGAAAATCCGGCTCCTTGCGCATCTTGGGGATGATGTCGGCCTTCACGATCGAGGTCGGCGCGGTCCAGTACGGGTTGAGGTTGACCGAGGTGATGCTGGCCTGCAGCACGGGCGAAGGCCGGTCGGGCCGGCCGACGATCGCCAGATGGCGGCGTTGCACGATGCCGTTCTCGACCGCCTCGACGCTGGCGCCGGGAATGTTGACCACGACATAGCGCTCGGCGAAGGCGAAGCCCTTGCCCTTGAGCCGCTCGAGAGTGGCGGTGAGCTGGTTCAGCCTTGTCTCGACCGGCACGTTCAGCGCCTTCAGCGTCAGGCGACCGACGGTGCCGAGGTCGGACAGGCCGTGGCGGCGCTGGAAGCGCTTCACCGCCTCGACAACGGCTGCATCGTAGATGTCTCCGGGCAGGGAGGACGGTGCGAGATCGCCGCTCAGCATCAGCCGGTGCTTGAGCAAAGCGACGTCCGGGCCCTGCATATCGGGCTTCAGCGCCGTGGCCGAAGACGGAACCTTCGGCCAGCCGCCACGGCCGGCAACGTCCTCATGCGCGATCAGGGCCTCCAGCGTGCGGTCATAGGTGTTGGGGCCGTAGCTCGGCTCGTTGGCGCGCGCGGCCGCAGCGCCCAGCAGGAGCGCGCAAACAGCGAAAAGCGAGGTCTTGACGAAACGCACGGGCATGAACCGGTCCCAGACAACGCCAGAGGCGCATGGCATGAGCTTCCCTCGCACATGGTCAAGGAAGACTTAAGGCAGCGCGGGAAATGACGTTTCGGCATGTTGCGGGCGGAGACGTGTTGCCAACTTCTGCGGTATGACTAGAATGACCACTATGGACAAACTTCAGGAGGCGCTCATGGGAGCTGCGACAAAGGAAAACTGGTCGGTTGCTTCGGCCAAGGCGCGCTTTTCCGAAGTGATGGAGAAAGCGAAGACCGACGGACCACAAACCGTGACCCGCAACGGGCGACCCGCGGCGGTGGTGGTGTCGATCGAGGAATGGGAACGAAGGACTGTTCGCAAGGGGACGCTGGGCGAGTTCTTCATGAATTCGCCGCTGCGGGGGTCTGGCATCGACCTGACGCGAGACGACCAGCCTCCGCGCGACATCGACCTCTCGTGATCCTGCTCGACACGAATGTCATATCAGAGACGGCAAAGCCTGTTCCCGAACCGAGGGTCATCGCTTTCCTGACCCGGCACGAAGACGAGCTTTTCATCAGCGTGGTGACGCTGGCCGAATTGTATCGCGGCATCGAGCTGATGCCGGCAGGCCGCAGGCGGCAGGTCTTGACGGACTGGGTCAGTCAAGACCTGCCGATGCGATTCAGCGGACGCGTCCTGTCTTTCGATGAACAGGACGCCCCCGTCTGGGGCGAGCTGATGGCTCGCTCCCGCCGCGAGGGCCTCAACCTGCAGATCATGGATAGCCTGCTCGCTGCGAGCGCGCTGGCTCGTCAATTCGTCGTGGCGACCCGCAATCGCCGCCATTTCGACGGATTGGGCCTCAGACTGATCGATCCTTGGGACGAGCCCTGACCTCGCCCCTACTCAGCCGCCTCCGCTAGCGGCTGTGGCGCGACCCATTTCAGCACCGGCTGCCGTGCGGCCCGCGTCTCGTCGAGCCGGCGCAACGGCGCGTGATGCGGCGCTCCGGTGAAGCGGCTCTTATCATTGCCCTTCGCCGCCATCGCCAGATCGCGCAGGGTCGCGATGAAGAGGTCGAGCGAGGCCTTCGATTCCGATTCGGTCGGCTCGACCAGCATCGCGCCATGAACCACCAGCGGGAAATACACCGTCATCGGGTGATAGCCCTCGTCGATCATCGCCTTGGCGAAATCGAGGGTGGTGACGCCGGTCCCTTTCAGCCATTCGTCGTCGAACAGCGCCTCGTGCATCGAGGGATGGTCGGGGAAGGGCAGCGACATCAGGTCGGAGAGGCCGGCGCGAATGTAGTTGGCGTTGAGCACCGCGTCCTCCGACGCCTGCTTCATGCCGTCCGAGCCATGGCTGAGCATGTAGGTCAGGGCGCGGACATACATGCCCATCTGGCCGTGGAAGGCGGTGATGCGGCCGAAGGGGGCGTTGCCGTCGGGCGCATCGGCGACATTCTCGACAAGACGCGGCTGCCCGTTCTCCAGATGGATGAAGGGCACGGGCGCGTAGGGCGCGAGCCGCTCCGACAGCACCACCGGGCCCGAGCCCGGCCCGCCGCCGCCATGGGGCGTCGAGAAGGTCTTGTGCAGGTTTATGTGCATGGCGTCGACGCCGAGATCGCCGGGCTTGGCCTTGCCGACGATGGCGTTGTAGTTGGCGCCGTCGCAGTAGAAATACGCGCCGGCCTCGTGCATGGCGGCGGCGATCTCGACGATCTGCGGCTCGAAGATGCCGCAAGTGTTGGGGTTGGTCAGCATGATCGCGGCAACGTCTCGCCCCAGCAGCGCCTTGACGTCCTCGACCGCGACGGTGCCGTCCGCGCGCGCAGGCACCGATTTCACGATGAAGCCGATCAGGGCGGCGGTGGCCGGGTTGGTGCCATGAGCCGATTCCGGCACGAGCACGACCTTCCGGGTCTCGCCCTCGCCCTTGGCTGCGATGGCGGCCTTGATCGCCATCATCCCGCAAAGCTCGCCATGTGCGCCAGCCTTGGGGGACAGCGAGACGGCCGGCATGCCGGTCAACGTCATCAGGTAGCGGGCGAGTTCCTGCATCACCGCGAGCGCGCCCGGCACGGTCGAGACCGGCTGGAGCGGGTGGACGTCGGAAAAGCCCGGCAGCCGCGCCATCTTCTCGTTGAGGCGGGCATTGTGCTTCATCGTGCAGGAGCCGAGCGGGAACAGCCCTGTATCGATGCCGTAATTCTTCTGGCTCAGGCGCACATAGTGGCGCATCGCCTCGGGCTCGGAGAGACCGGGCAGGCCGATGCCGTCGGTGCGGGCATGCTTGCCGAGACGGGATTTGAACGGAGCCGGAGCCTCGATATCGACGCCGGTCGTCTCGTGATGGCCGATCTCGAAGATCAGCGGCTCGATCTGCTGCAGCGCGCGGTTGCCGGTGAAGGTGGGGTGGGATTCGGACGCGGCAGCGCCGGGCTGGGTGGGACGTCCCTGACGGTTCAGCATCACAGCACCTCCGCGAGCGCCGCCACGAAGGCCGCCCGGTCCTCATCCGTGTTGACTTCAGTGTTCGCGACGATCAGCAGATCGTCGAGCCCGGCGTCCGGCAGCAGCCGCGAGACCGGGACGCCGCCGAGCACGCCTTTGGCCGCCAGAGCTTCCGCAACCTGCGCGGCGGGCCTGGAGAGCTTCACCGTGAACTCGTTGAAAAAGGTCTCGTTCAGCACCTGCGCGCCCTTCACCGCGCCGAGCATGTCGGCGAGCTTCACGGCGTTGGCGTGGTTCACCTGCGCCACACGCTCGAGCCCAGCCTGGCCGAGCAGCGTCATGTGAATGGTGAAGGCGAGGCAGCAGAGGCCGGAATTGGTGCAGATGTTCGAGGTCGCCTTGTCGCGGCGGATATGCTGCTCGCGCGTCGAGAGCGTCAGCACGAAGCCGCGCTGGCCGTCGGCATCGACCGTCTCGCCGCAGAGCCGGCCCGGCATCTGGCGCAGATATTTGGTCTTGGCGGCAAAGAGCCCGACATAGGGGCCGCCGAAATTCAGCGCATTGCCGATCGACTGGCCCTCGCCGACGACGATGTCCGCCCCCTGCTCGCCGGGCGAGGTCACCGCGCCGAGCGACATCACCTCGGTGAAGACCGCGATCAGCAGCGCGCCATGGGCCTGCGCCTTCTCGGCGATGGGCTTGAGGTCGCGCAGATTGCCGAAAACGTCCGGCGATTGCACGACGACGCAGGAGGTCTCGTCGTCGATCTGGCTCAGGATGTCCTCGCTGGCGGAGACGTCCGGCGGCAACGCCACGACCGTATCGCTGGCCATCTCCGAGATGGTGTTGACCACCGCCGCGTAATGCGGGTGCAGGCCGCCCGACAGCACGGCCTTTCGGCGCTTCGTGACGCGGTGGGCCATCAGCACGGCCTCGCCCGTGCCGGTCGAGCCGTCATACATCGAGGCATTGGCGACATCCATGCCGGTCAGGGCCGCAACCTGGGTCTGGAACTCGAAGAGATATTGCAGCGTGCCCTGCGCGATCTCTGGCTGGTAGGGCGTGTAGCTCGTCAGGAACTCCGAGCGCTGGATCAGGTGGTCCACCGTGGCGGGGACATGATGCTTGTATGCGCCCGCGCCGACGAAGAAGGGCACGGACGAGGCCGAGACGTTGCGGCCCGCCATCCTGCCCATGATGCGCTCGACCTCGAGCTCGCCCTTGGCGCGCGGCAGATCGAGCGGGGCTTTCAGGAGCCTGTCGGCGGGGACATCCGAGAACAGCGCGTCGATGTCGGGCACGCCGATGCGGGCCAGCATGTCGAGGCGGTCGGTGTCGGTCAGGGGGAGATAGCGCATGTGGGGTGTCCGTTGTCTGAAAGGCGCTGAGCCTGATCTCGCCTGCGCCGCCATCCCGGGCTTGACCCGGGATCCATCATCGAGCGCCGTCCTGCCTTATGATGGATCCCGGATCTACGCCGCTTCGCGGCTTGTCCGGGATGACGGCGCTGTCGATCAAAGGGTTTTGACGTAGTCCTGATATTCGGCTTCGCTCATCAGGCCTTCCAGTTCGGCTGAGTCCTTGAGCTTGAGCTTGACGAACCAGCCCTTGCCGGCGGGGTCGTCGTTGACCGTGCCGGGTGCGGCCTCAAGATCGCTGTTGACCGCGACGACCTCGCCGGAGACCGGGGCGTAGACCTCCGACGCCGCCTTGACGCTCTCGACCACGGCCGCCTCGCTGCCCTTGGCGACGGCCTTGCCGAGGCTCGGCAGCTCGACGAAGACGACGTCTCCGAGCTGGCCCTGCGCATAGTCGGTGATGCCGACCGTGCCGGTGTCGCCCTCGATGCGGATGTATTCGTGGTCCTTGGTGTAGCGGGTCTCGGCCATGGTCTGTCTCCGGAGCGGAAAAAGGATGATGGGTCAGCGCTTGTAGCGGTTGGGGACGAAGGGCATGGGGGCGACGACGGCCGGCAGTGCCCTGCCGCGCACGATCAGATGAAGCTGCGTGCCCGGCGCGGAATGGGCTTTGGCGACATAGCCCATGGCGCAGGGGGCGTTCAGCGTCGGGCCGAAACCGCCCGAGGTGACCTTGCCGACGATCTCGCCCTCGGGCGTGGCGATCTCCGCGCCTTCGCGCGCCGGGGCCTTGCCCTCGGGCAGCAGGCCGACGCGGACGCGGGTGACGCCGTCCGCGAACTCCTTCTGGATACGGGCGGCGCCCGGAAAGCCGCCCTCCTCGCGCCGGCGCTTCTGGATCGACCAGGTCAGCGCCGCCTCGACGGGCGAGGTGGTCGTGTCGATGTCGTGGCCATAGAGGCACAGGCCCGCCTCCAGCCTGAGCGAATCGCGTGCTCCCAGCCCGATCGGCTTGACGGTCTGGTCGAGCAGCAGCGTGTCCCAGATCTCGCCGATGCGCTTCGCGTCTGCGGATATCTCGTAGCCATCCTCGCCGGTGTAGCCCGAGCGGCTGACATTGGCCTTGATCCCGGCGACCTTCATTGTCCGCGACGACATGAAGCCCATCTCGGCGGCCTCGGGCGCGATGGCTGAGAGCGCAGCCTCCGCTGCGGGCCCCTGCAAGGCGATCAGGCCGCGATGCTCGGCCCGGATCAGCTTCACATTGGCCGGCAGGCGCGCCTCGATATGGGCGTAATCCTCGGATTTGCAGGCGGCGTTGACGACGAGATAGAGCGCGCCGTCCTCGTCGGGGTCGAGCGAGCGCGTCACCATCAGATCGTCGAGGATGCCGCCCTCCTCGTTCAGAAGCTGCGAATAGCGCTGTTTGCCAGGCGCGAGGTTGAGGATGTCGGCCGGGATCAGCGCTTCGAGCGCACGCGCGGTCGTCTCGTGGTCGGGGCCGACGAGGAAGGCCTGGCCCATATGGGAGACGTCGAACAGCCCGGCTTTCTCGCGGGTCCAGTTGTGCTCCGTCAGGATGCCGGACGGATACTGCACCGGCATGTCGTAGCCGGCGAAGGGCACCATGCGCGCACCCAGCGCGACATGACGCGAATGGAGCGGCGTCTTCAGCGGCGCGGGAGCGCTGGCAGCGTCAAGGTCAGCGGCTTCGGCAGCCATTCAGGGCCCCTTCCAGAGTCAAGCGCAAGCCCCGGACGGATGTGTCCGGAACGCGCCCCCTCTGTCTTGGAACCTGAGAGATTTCCCCGCCCCGGCCCAACGAGCCGAAGACGAGTTACACCCGTCGGTGGGCGGAATTGCTTCCGCCACTTTCCAGAGCGCCAGTTCCCACGCGGTCCGTTTGCCTGAGCGTTTCCGGGGCGGTTGCGCCTTCGGCGCCGGCTCCGGACTGATCCGGACCCGGTCTCTCCCGCGGGGATGTTGCGGCTGCCGGCACAGATACAAGACGGACGGGCTTAGTCAATCGGGACGCTGCCTCGATTGGCGGCAGTCCCGTGACTTTTTGCGCGCAGCGCCTATCTGCGGCGGGCGCGGGCAGGCGTCGCGCCGCCCTGACCGAGACTGACGATGATCTCGACATCGCCGCCCCCTGCCGGCACGACGATGTTATCCTCAATATGGACGAAATCGGCCCCGCCCTGGCCCGACGGTATCGTGGCCCCGACGCGGGCGCTGCGGCGGGCGACAACAGTCGTCCCACGCAGCACCTGCGTCGTCAGCGTCGCGCCGTAACTGCCCGCCCCGCCGGCCGGGCCGAGCAGAACGCGGCCCTCGACGCCGACCTTGAGCGTGAAGGCGCCGCCGCCCGTGGCTCTACATTCGCGGGCGACGTTGAGAATCGAGATCTGGTGGCGCAGGCTGCCGCTGTCGGGACCGGACTGGGCGCGGATCGCCGCCCCGCCCTCGGCGATGATGACCTGCGGGCAGAACAGGGTCTCATCCTCGGTCTCCGGCGGGGGATCGACCCAGTTGGGATCGCGCTCGCGCGGACGCCCGCTCGGCTGGGGCACCGTGGTCGACTGGAAGACGAAGAGATTGGTCAGCTTCTGCGTGGTGCTCAATTCGCCCGGCGCGGACGGCGCCGACGAGCCGCAGCCGGCGAGACCGAGGCAGAACAGGGAAACAACAAGGCCGAACGGCCGGGAGAGTGAAAACGCAGTCACGGCAAGCTCTCCACGCCGGGCCCGAATCCGGTCAACGAGACGGGAATACCGACACCCTCCTCGGGCGTCTGAAACACGATGAAGGTCGCGCTCTTGCCGGCCTTGAGCTGGGTCGTCAGCGCATCGTCCATCACGACCTCGGCGACGCAGCCCGTGGTCAGGCAGCGAACGAAGCCGGCGCGGCCGATGTCTTTGTCGTCGATCTTGAGGCCGAGGCCGGACGGCAGCAGCACGCCGAGCGGCGCGACGACGCGCAAGAGGCGGCTCTTCTGGTCGGCGGTCTTGAGCACGATCACCAGCAGCGTCAGGTTCGGCCGGTCCTCGGCCGCGACGTTCTGGACCAGCGCGCATTGCTCGGCCTTGGCGCCGGGAGGCACCTCGCAGCGCATCTGCCAGTCGCCATGCGTCGCCTTGACGGCGCCCTGGGCAAAGGCCGGGCCGGCAAGTCCGGCCAGAACCAGTCCGAAAGCGGCCAGTCCGCACACGGCGATCCCGCAGGCGCGAGCCGCACGCGTCAAGGCGGGTGCGATGCTGATGCCCATGCCTGGCCTAACCTCCCAAATCGACGCCGGTCCCCGCATTCCCGATCAGGACGGCGGAATTCAGGCAGAAAGCCGGTCCCTACCCAGACGGGCGCAGAACCGGGTCAAATCATGTCAGCGTTGGGACCATGCAGGCCGTGCCCTGTCAAGGAGAGAGCCGTTTCGCGGCCGTTTCCGGAGCCGAAGCCGCGCCGGCGAACGGCTCCGGCCTCGCGCGATTATGCCGCACGGCCCGCATGGAAGGCTCGCATTGCCCCACTGGCGCAAGCGTGATCTTTGATTTATCGCAATGCCGAAGAGCAGGGCGCGCCGTCATGGCTGCCGCCCGCTCGCGCTTGGGCCATGCCGGGAGATGCGGGCCGCGAGCGTCACGATAAGGAGCGATGTCGGACCCATGCGATTTTTGAGCAGGCACCCTGCAGCCAAGCATCTGGCAGCCCTGGCTGGTGCGGCCCTCGCGGCCACCCTCGTCACCGGCAGCGCCTCGGCCGCGACCGGCATGCCCTCGCCCTGGCAGCTCAACCTGCAGAACCCGGTGACCGAGGTCGCGGCCTATATCAACTGGTTTCATGACTGGCTGAACGTCATCATCTTCATCATCTCGATCTTCGTGCTCGGGCTGTTGATCTACGTCGCCTGGCGCTTCAACGAGAAGGCCAACCCGACGCCCTCGAAGACGACGCACAACGCACTGCTCGAAGTGGCCTGGACGGTGATCCCGGTCCTGATCCTCGTCGTGATCGCCATCCCCTCCTTCCGCCTGCTCAAGCTGCAGCTCGAGATTCCGCAGGCCGACGTCACCGTGAAGGTGACGGGCAAGCAGTGGTACTGGTCCTACGAGTATCCGCAGGATGCGGGTGCCTTCACCTTCGACTCGAT
The DNA here is from genome assembly GCA_001556025.1 of Rhizobiales bacterium CCH3-A5. GTDB lineage: Bacteria > Pseudomonadota > Alphaproteobacteria > Rhizobiales > Beijerinckiaceae > Allobosea. The sequence goes on along the minus strand of LSIB01000021.1, from coordinate 53,897 downwards.
CATGCTCGACGAGACGCAGCGCGCCGAGGCGATCAAGACCAACAAGATCGCCGCCGCCGAAGCACCGAAGCTGCTCGCCGTCGACAATGAGGCTGTCGTGCCGGTCGGCAAGGTGGTGCGCGTGCAGGTCACCGCCGCCGACGTCATCCACAAATTCACCGTGCCCTCCTTCGGCGTGAAGATCGACGCCATTCCGGGCCGGCTTAACGAGACCTGGTTCAAGGCCGACCGCGAAGGCATCTATTACGGGCAGTGCTCGTTCATCTGCGGGCAGAACCACGCCTATATGCCGATCGCGTTCCGCGTCGTCAGCGCCGAGCGCTATGCCGCCTGGCTCGCCGAATCGAAGCAGAAGTACGCCAACGCCACGGACGCCGCCGGCAAGGTCGCGGCCTCCCGGGACTGATCCATCCGGCGGGCCGGCGCGGCCCGCACCGACACTGACTGACGCGAAGCGCATTCGCACGAGGAGAGCACGCCATGGCAACCGAGGCTGCGCACGCCCACGGCTACGGACATGATGACGGCCACGGCCATCCGACCGGATGGCGGCGCTGGCTGATGTCGACCAACCACAAGGACATCGGAACGCTCTATCTGATCTTCGCGATCATCGCCGGTCTGGTCGGCGGCTTCCTCTCGATCATGATGCGCATCGAGCTGCAGCAGCCCGGCCTCCAGATCTTCGCCAACGGCCAGAGCTACAACGTCTTCGTCACCGGCCACGGCCTGATCATGATCTTCTTCATGGTCATGCCCGCCGTCATCGGCGGCTTCGGCAACTGGTTCGTGCCGTTGATGATCGGCGCGCCGGACATGGCGTTCCCGCGCATGAACAACATCTCGTTCTGGCTGACGGTGGCGGGCTTCGTGCTGCTCGTGATCTCGATGTTCGTCGAGGGCGCGCCTGGCGCGCAGGGCGTCGGCACCGGCTGGACGATCTATCCGCCGTTCTCCTCGTCCGGCCATCCCGGCCCCGCCGTCGATTTCGGCATCCTGTCGCTGCACCTCGCGGGCGCGGCCTCGATTCTCGGCGCGATCAACTTCATCACCACCATCCTGAACATGCGCGCGCCGGGCATGACGCTGCACAAGATGCCGCTCTTCGCCTGGTCCGTGCTGGTGACCGCCTTCCTGCTGCTGCTGGCGCTGCCGGTGCTGGCCGGCGCGATCACCATGCTGCTGACCGACCGCAATTTCGGCACGACCTTCTACGATCCGGCCGGCGGCGGCGACCCGATCCTCTACCAGCACCTGTTCTGGTTCTTCGGCCACCCCGAGGTCTACATCATGATCCTGCCGGCCTTCGGCATCATCAGCCACATCATCTCGACTTTCTCGAAGAAGCCGATCTTCGGCTATCTCGGCATGGCCTACGCCATGGTGGCGATCGGCGTCGTCGGCTTCATCGTGTGGGCGCACCACATGTATACGGCCGGCCTCTCGCTCAACACGCAGCGCTATTTCGTGTTCGCGACGATGGTCATCGCGGTGCCGACCGGCATCAAGATCTTCTCCTGGATCGCGACGATGTGGGGCGGCTCGATCCGCTTCACCGCTCCGATGCTCTGGGCCGTCGGCTTCATCTTCCTGTTCACCGTCGGCGGCGTCACGGGCGTGGTGCTGGCGAACGCCGGCGTCGACCGCTCGCTGCATGCGACATATTACGTCGTGGCGCATTTCCACTACGTCCTGTCGCTGGGCGCTGTGTTCGGTATCTTCGCGGGCTTCTACTACTGGTTCCCGAAGATGAGCGGCTATGTGATCCCGGACTGGATCGGCAAGCTGCATTTCTGGGTCGCCTTCTTCGGCGCGAACCTGCTGTTCTTCCCGCAGCACTTCCTCGGGCTCGCCGGCATGCCGCGTCACTATGCCGACTATCCCGACGCCTTCGCCGGCTGGCACTTCTGGTCCTCGATCGGCTCCTACATCTTCGCGGCCGGCCTGCTGATCTTCTTCTACGGCGTCTGGCTCGCCTTTTCGAAGAAGGAACTCGCCGGCGAGAACCCGTGGGGCGAAGGCGCGACCACGCTGGAATGGACCCTGCCCTCGCCGCCGCCCTTCCACCAGTTCGAGACCCTTCCGCGCATCACCGGCTCGGATCACTGATCGACATCAGGCGGTGGGCCGATCATCGGCCCGCCGCCGCCCCTCTCCAGAGCGCCTGAGCAAAGGGCGTTCCGGCGACGGGCGGCATAGCGCCGCTTCCCCTCGACCTCGCGCCTGTGGCGCGGCCTTAAAGACACGAGACCCCGTATCCAGATGTCCGCTGCGTTCGACACCATCGAGACCCGCTCCGAGGGCGTCGCGCTGACCTCGACCGCCGAGGCGCGCGACTTCTTCGCCCTGCTCAAGCCGCGCGTGATGTTCCTCGTCGTCGTCACCGCGCTGGGCGGAATGGCGACGGCGCCGGGCGCGGTCCACCCGGTGATCGGGCTCGCGGCGCTGATCGCGATCGCGGTCGGAGCGGGCGCATCGGGCTGCCTGAACATGTGGTGGGACGCCGATATCGACGCGCTGATGACGCGCACCGCCAAGCGGCCGATTCCCGGCGGCCGCGTGCTGCCCTCGGAGGCGCTGGCCTTCGGGCTCACGCTCGCGGTCGGCTCGGTGATCGTGCTCGGCCTCGTCGCCAACCTGCTGGCTGCGGCGATGCTCACCTTCACGATCTTCTTCTACGCCGTGGTCTACTCGATGTGGCTGAAGCGCTCGACCTCGCAGAACATCGTGATCGGCGGCGCGGCCGGCGCGTTTCCGCCGATGATCGGCGAGGCCGTCGTGACCGGCAATTTCGGCCTCCATTCACTGGTACTTTTCGCCATCATCTTCCTGTGGACGCCGCCGCATTTCTGGGCGCTGGCGCTGGTCAAGGCGCAGGATTACGCGCGGGCCGGCGTGCCGATGCTGCCCAATGTCGCAGGCCCTGCCGCGACGCGCCGCCAGATCCTCGCCTACTCGCTCGTCATGGCCCCTGTCGCCGTGCTGCCGGCGCTGATGGGCTTTGCCGGTCTGGCCTATCTCGTCGTTTCGGTCGTGACAGGCCTCGCCATGATCGCGCTGTCGGTGAGAGTGCTGCGCGTCAGCGAGGGCGAGGCCGCCTACAAGGCCTGCCATGCGCTGTTCGGCTTCTCGATCCTTTATCTCTTCCTGCTCTTCGCCGTGTTGCTGGCCGAGAACAGCCTCGGCCTGATGTGGGCGCTGCCGAAGGTGATCGGATGAGCGAGAACGGCAACAGGCCGGTCGTCGCCTTCTCGCCGGAGGACATGGCCCGGCGCAGGCGTCGCTCGGTCGCGCTGGCTTTCGTGCTGGTCGGGCTTGTCCTCTTCTTCTTCGTGGTGACGCTGGTGAAGACCGGCCCCGCCATCATGAACAGGCCGCTGTGATGGCGAGCGCGCAGACATCGACGCAAGCGCTCGCCGCCAAACGCACCGCACTGATCTGCGCCGGCGTCGTCATGGGGATGACGGGCCTGTCCTTCGCGGCGGTGCCGCTCTACGACATGTTCTGCAAGGCGACCGGCTTCGGCGGCACGCCGCGCATCGCGACGGAACAGGCCGGCACCGCCGGCGCGGGCCAGATCCTCGACCGGACGGTTTCCGTTCGCTTCGACGCCAATGTCGCACCCGCTCTCGGCTGGCGCTTCGAGCCGGAGAGTCCGGAGATTGCGCTCCGCGTCGGCGAGACGAAGACGGTGTTCTACAAGATCACCAACCGCGCCAACCGCGCCTCGACCGGGATCGCGACCTTCAACGTCCAACCCGAGCGGGCGGCGGCGCATTTCGTCAAGATCCAGTGTTTCTGCTTCACCGAGCATACGCTGCAGCCGGGCGAGAGCCTGGAGGCGCCGGTGGTGTTCTACATCGACCCCGAGATCGCCAGGAACCGCGATCTCGACGGCATCAAGTCGCTCACCCTGTCCTACACCTACTTCCCCTCCAAGGCGGGCCAGCCCGTCACCGAGGTGAAGGCCGGCGCGGTGACGGGTGACGCGGGCAAATCGAACCTGTAAACAACGGCGCATAAGCGCGCTGAAAAGACGTCGGACGCGGAGACCAAGACGATGGCCGGGGCCCATACCAAGAACCACGACTACCACCTCGTCGATCCGAGCCCGTGGCCGATCGTCGGCGCGACCAGCGCGACGACGATGGCGATCGGCGCGGTGATGTGGATGAAGGCGATGACGCTGGGCGGCATGAAGCTCGGCCCGCTCGTCTTCGGCGTCGGCCTACTCGGCGTGCTCTACACCATGCTGGCCTGGTGGATGGACGTGGTGCGCGAGGCCGAGCACGAGGGCCACCATACCCGCGTCGTCCAGATCCATCACCGCTACGGCATGCTGATGTTCATCGCCTCCGAGGTGATGTTCTTCGTCGCCTGGTTCTGGGCCTATTTCGACGCCAGCCTCTATGCCGGCGAAGCGATCAACTACACGCGACAGGAGTTCACCGGCGGCGTCTGGCCGCCCAAGGGGATCGCCACCTTCGACCCCTGGCACCTGCCGCTGCTAAACACATTGATCCTGCTGACCTCGGGCACGACCGTGACCTGGGCCCATCACGCGCTGATCCATGGCGACCGCGAGGGCCTGAAGCAGGGCCTGTGGCTGACCGTGATCCTCGGCATCCTGTTCACGATCTGCCAGATCTACGAATACGGGCATGCTGCCTTCGCCTTTTCGGGCCATATCTATGGCGCGACCTTCTTCATGGCGACCGGCTTCCACGGTTTCCACGTTTTCATCGGCACGATCTTCCTCGCGATCTGCCTCTACCGGGCCTATCTCGGCCACTTCAAACCAGAGCAGCATCTCGGCTTCGAGTTCGCCGCCTGGTACTGGCACTTCGTCGACGTGGTCTGGCTGTTCCTGTTCGCCGCGATCTATGTCTGGGGCGCGGGCCCGGCTGCAGGCGCGGCGCACTGAGCGAACGCCAACTGCGATAATCGGCAAAGGCGGCCTCGCGGCCGCCTTTGTGCTTTATGCGCATGATGATCTCCGAAAGCCGGCTTCCACTTTTCGGCATCATGCATATGGAGGCTATCATGGCCGACGATCACGCGCCCCTGCCCTCGCCCTGGAAGACCGGCATGGCCGGCCGCTGCCCGCGCTGCGGCGAGGGCCGGTTGTTCGAGGGCTTCCTGAAGGTCCGGCCGTCATGCTCGGCCTGCGGGCTCGATTTCACTTTTGCCGACTCCGCCGACGGGCCGGCCGTGTTCATCATGCTGATCTCGGGGTTTGCTGTGCTGGGCGCTGCGCTCTATGTCGAGATCGCCTATGAGCCGCCGATCTGGCTGCATCTGGCGATCTGGCTGCCGCTCTCGGTCGTCGTCTGCCTCGCCATGCTGCGGCCGATGAAGGGGCTGGCGGTCGCGCTGCAATATGCCAACAAGGCCGAGGAAGGCAGGCTGGACAAGCGATGAGCGAAGCCGCCGCAACGCGCGATACATCTCCCGGCCGCCCCCGCCTGCTCTGGCCGGCGCTGCTGACCATCATCGGCGTCGCCGTGCTCGCCATGCTCGGAAGCTGGCAACTCCTGCGGATGGGCGAGAAGCGCGCCTTCATCGACAGGCTTGAGGCGCAAGCTGCGGGCGCGCCGGCCGCGATGCCGGCGGCCTCGACGTGGCCCGGCCTCGACCCCGCGGCGCTCGACCTGACCCGCGTGCAGGCGCGCGGGGCCTTCATCGACGGCCCCTTCGCAAGCGTGCGCACCACCATCGCCTCGGGCGGGCCGGGCACGCGCCAGCTCTCGGGTTTCGGCCGCTGGATCTTTCAGGGTTTCCGGCTGGAGGATGGCGGGGTCGTTCTCGTCAATCGCGGTTTCGTTCCCGAACGCCGACTCGGGCAGATCTCGCCCGCGACGGGGCCTGCGATCATCACAGGCTATCTGCGCGCGCCTGAGACGCGCGGCTCCTTCACGCCCGCCGACCTACCGGCTCGGCGCGAGTTCTACACGCGCGATCCGACGGGAATCGCGGCCTCGCTCGGCATCGGCCCGGTCGCGGCGTTCTATCTGGAAGCCGAGCGCGTCGGCGACGGCATGACGCCGCCCGCCGGCATCGACGCGAAAGAGCTGATCGGGCGCATTCCCGACAACCACTTGTCCTACGCTCTGACCTGGTTCGGGCTGGCGCTGACGCTCATGGGCGTTTTCGGCGCCTGGGCGTGGCAAGGGCGAAAGCCGGCATCCGCCGTCTGAGCGCATCGGCTTTGCCCAAACCCGCCAAGCGGCCTATAGCAAAACCCACGCCCACCCGAGACCCTTTCGCCGTGCTTCACATCTCCACACGGGGCGAGGCCCCTGCCCTCTCCTTCTCCGACGCGCTGCTGGCGGGGCTCGCCCGCGATGGCGGGCTTTATGTGCCCAAGAGCTTTCCCACGCTGAGCGCGGACGAGATCGCGGGCTTCGCCGGCAAGTCCTACGCGCAGGTGGCGCAGCGCGTGCTCGGCGCGCTGAGCGATGGCGATATCGAGGGCAAGGCGCTGTCGGAGATGATCGGCGACGCCTACGCGAGCTTCCGGCATCCGGCCGTCTGCCCGTTGACACAGTTGGACGACAACCTGTTCGTTCTCGAACTCTTCCATGGCCCGACGCTCGCCTTCAAGGACGTGGCGATGCAGTTGCTCGGGCGGCTGATGGACCATGTGCTGACGCTGCGTGGGGCGCGGGCCACCATCGTTGGCGCGACCTCCGGCGACACGGGCGGAGCCGCCATCGACGCCTTCAAGGGCCTGAAGAACGTCGATGTCTTCATCCTCTACCCGCAGGGCCGCGTCTCGGACGTGCAGCGCCGGCAGATGACCACGGTGGAGGCGGACAACGTCCACGCCATAGCGATCGACGGAACCTTCGACGACTGCCAGAACCTGCTCAAGGCGATGTTCAACCATCACGCCTTCCGCGACGAGATCGGCCTCTCGGGGGTCAATTCGATCAACTGGGCCCGGATCGCAGCGCAGGTGGTCTATTACTTCACCTCGGCCGTGACGCTCGGCGCGCCGGGCCGAAAAGTCTCGTTTTCGGTGCCCACCGGCAATTTCGGCGACGTGCTGGCGGGCTATGTCGCCAAGCGCATGGGACTTCCGGTCGAGCGTTTCCTGATCGGCACCAACAGCAACGACATCCTGGCGCGGACGCTCGCGGACGGCGTCTACGAGATGCGCGGCGTCCATGCCACGACCTCGCCCTCGATGGACATCCAGATCTCGTCGAATTTCGAGCGGCTGCTGTTCGATGCGCATGGGCGCGACGGCGCGGCGATCCGTGGTCTGATGGACTCGCTGAAGCAATCGGGCCGTTTCGAGATCAGCCCTGAGCCGCTCGCGCGCATCCGCGCCGAATTCGACGCGACCGCGATCGACGAGGCGAAGGTGGCGGGCGAGATCGGCGCGACGTGGGCGCAAGCCGGCTATCTGCTCGATCCGCATACCGCGATCGGCGTCGCGGCCGCGCGCGAGGGGCTCGAACGCGACCCGGCGACGCCGATGATCGTGCTCGGAACCGCTCATCCCGCAAAGTTCCCGGCCGCCGTGAAAGCCGCCAGCGGCGTCACACCCGCGCTGCCGGCCCATCTTGCCGATTTGATGGACCGCAGGGAGCGTTTCACGCCAATGCCGAACGACCAGACGAGGCTCGAGAATTTCATCCGCGCGCATGCCCGCGCCGTGCGGGGAGCGGCGGCATGAGCGAGCATGGCGACGAGATCGACATCGCCGCGCCGAACGCCGGCGAGCACGACCCCGATGTCGGGCTGACCACCCTGCCGTCGGGCCTGCGCATCGTCTCGCAGCGCATGGACCATGCCGCCACCGTTTCGCTGGGCATCTGGATCGGGGCAGGCTCGCGCGACGAGCTACCCCATGAGCACGGGCTCGCCCATCTGCTGGAGCACATGGCCTTCAAGGGCACCGCGAAGCGCAACGCGCTGGAGATCGCCGAGGCGATCGAGAGCGTCGGCGGCGACCTCAACGCCGCGACCTCGGTCGAGTACACCTGCTACACCGCCCGGGTGCTGGGCGAGGACCTCGAACTCGCAGTCGATATCCTCGCCGACATCCTGACCTCGCCGGCCCTCACCGAAGAGGAGCTGAGGCGCGAGAAGGGCGTGATCCTGCAAGAGATCAGCGCCGTGCAGGATACGCCCGACGACCTGGTCTATGACCGCTTCCTGCAGGCCGCATTTCCCGATCAGCCGCTCGGCCGGCCGATCCTGGGCACAGCCAAGACCGTGAAAAGCTTCACGCCCGATGCGATTCGGGCTTACCTCGCGCGGCACTACCATGCCGGCAACATGGTTCTGGCGGCGTCCGGCGCGGTCGATCACGACGAGTTCGTCGCGCTCGCGAAGAGGCATCTGGCCGCGCTGCCGGCCTCGCCCGAGGCGAAACCGGTCCGCGAGGGCGGCGACTATCGCGGCGGCGAGGCGCGGATCAAAAGCGACGAGGAGCAGGTCCATCTCGTCCTCGGCTTCCCCGGCCAGCCCTTCAGCAAGGGTGCGCATTATCCGCTGCAGATCTTCTCCTCCGTGCTTGGGGGCGGGCTGTCCTCGCGGCTGTTCCAGGAGGTGCGCGAGAAGCGCGGGCTGGCCTATGCGGTCGACGCCTTCCACTGGCCCTTCTCCGATTGCGGCGTCTTCGGCATCAGCGCCGGCACAGCGCCGGAGGATGCAGCCGAGCTGATCGACGTGTCGCTCGCCTGCCTGCGGCAGGCCGCCGAGGATGTCAGCGAAGCGGAAGTCGCGCGCGCCCGCGCGCAAATGAAGGTCGGGCTGCTCGCCTCGCTGGAGAGCCCCGGCGGCAAGCTGGAACAGATGGCGCGGCAGGTGCTGATCTTCGGCCGGGCGATCCGCCGCGAAGAGCTGGCGGCGCGGCTCGACGCGGTGACGCTCGACGACGTGCGCGCGGCGGGGCGCTCCCTGCTCGGCCACCAGCCGACGATCGCGGCCGTCGGCCCGCTCAAGGGCCTGCCGCCGGCCAAGGGGCTCAAATACGCCAGCCGGGCCTCGGATTGAGGACGGGTCCAGCATGACATTGTCCGAAAACCGGCATCCACGTTTCGGCGTCATGCTCTGATGGCGCTGTTCCGTTTCGCGACCGACCCGCCAGCGCGCCCGCTGATCCGCACACAGAACCTCGTCCTGCGTGCGCCGGCTGCGGCCGATTACGCCGCCTGGGCCGTGCTGCGCATGGAGAGCCGCGAGTTCCTGACGCCATGGGAGCCGGTCTGGAACGAGGACGACCTGACGCGGGCCTCGTTCCGGCTGCGGGTGAAGCGCGCCGCCCGCGAGATCGCCACCGACGAGGCCTATTCGCTGTTCATCGTCGATCAGCAGACGGACGCCCTGCTCGGCGGGCTGACGCTCGGGCTCGTCCGGCGCGGCGTGGCGCAGGCCTGCACGCTGGGCTACTGGATGGGCCAGCGCCACGCCGGCAAGGGCCATATGACGGAGGCGGTGCGCGGCGCGCTGCGCTTCGCCTTCAACGATCTCGCGCTGCACCGGGTCGAGGCTGCATGCCTGCCCGCCAACGAGCCCTCTCGCCGGCTGCTGGAGCGCGTCGGCTTCCATCGCGAGGGCATGGCGCGGGCTTATCTGCGGATCAACGGGGTCTGGGCGGATCACCTGCTCTACGCGGCCTTGTCGAGCGACCGGCTGCCGGGCGGCCCGGGGTGAGCCGGCGCAGCGTGCCTTGCCCTCGCCATGAGCCCTCGCTAGGACTGACGTCCACATCCGAATGATCGTTCCCCGCCCCAGTCTCGAGCCGCGCTTGTCCATTCCCGACCGACTTCTCCGGTTTGGCTGCGCCGTCGCCGGCATGCTGCTCTGGCTCGCCGCAGCCGTAGCGCCCGCCTTCGCGGTCGAGGCTGTGCGCGTGCCGGTCGATTCCTCCGTGCTCGACCTGACCCATGTCGTCGAGCGCAACAAATCCGATGGCGACGTCATCCAGATTTCGACCGCGCCGGGGCCGGACGGCATCGTGCGCCGTATCGCCGTCAGGGCGCGAGAATCGGGCGCGCGGCCGGACTGGATCGTCTTCGCGCTGACCAACGATTCCGACGAGCAGATCGACCGGCTGCTGGTCGCGCCGTTTCACCGGCTGATCGGCTCGGGCGTGATCTGGCCCGATCTCGGCGATCGGCGCATCGAGGCCGTGACCGCGAGCCAGGGCCTCAGCCCCGAGCGCGAGGAGAGCCCGGACGCCGACGTGTTCCTGATCACGCTCGACCCCGGTACCACCGTGACCTTCGTCGCGGAACTCAAATCGCCGAACCTGCCGCAGCTCTATCTCTACGAGCAGGAGGCCTACCGGCAGAAGACCAACGGGCTGACGCTCTACAAGGGCATCATCATCGGCATCGCCGGCCTGCTGGCGCTGTTCCTGACCATCATCTTCGTGGTCAAGGGCGCGGTGATCTTTCCAGCAGCTGCAGCGCTGGCCTGGGCGGTGCTGGCCTATTCCGGGCTCGATTTCGGTTTCTTCCAGCGCATTTTCCCGCTCACGCCGGCCATCGAGCGCATCTACCGGGCCGGTGCGGAGGTAGTGCTCGCCGCCACTCTGCTCGTCTTCCTCTTCGCCTATCTCAACCTCGCGCGCTGGCATGTGCGCTACAGCCACGTCACCTTCGTCTGGATGCTGGGCCTGGCCGGTCTCGTGGGGCTTGCCGTCTTCGATGCGCCGATGGCGTCGGGCATCGCGCGCATCTCGATTGCGGCGGTGGCCGCCGTCGGCTTCGTGCTGATCCTGCATCTGGCGACGCATGGCTACGAGCGCGCCGTGATGCTGATCCCGACCTGGTTCCTGCTCGCGGTCTGGGTCACGGCTGCGGGCTTCACCGTGACGGGGCAGTTCTCGCGCGATCTCGTCGCGCCGGCCCTGCTCGGCGGTCTCGTGCTGATCGTGCTGCTCATCGGCTTCACGGTGATCCAGCACGCCTTTGCAGGCGGGGGGCTGTCGCAGGGTCTGGTTTCCGAGACCGAGCGCCGGGCGCTGGCGCTGGCGGGCTCGGGCGACCTCGTCTTCGACTGGGACGTCAGCGCCGACAAGATCTTCGTCTCGCCGCAGATCGAGGCGCTGCTCGGCTTGGCCCGCGGCGCACTCGAAGGCTCCGCCTCGCGCTGGCTCGAGCACATGCATGTCGCCGACCGCGACCGCTACCGCGTCACGCTCGACGCCGTGCTGGAGCAGCGCCGGGGCAAGCTCAATCTCGATGTCCGGCTGCGCGCCGGCAGCGGCGCCTATCACTGGTTCAACGTCAAGGCACGGCCGGTGATAGGCTCGGACGGCGAGGTGATCCGCGTCATCGGCACGCTGTCGGACGTCACCGAGCAGCGCACCGCGCAGGAGCGGCTGCTGCACGACGCCGTCCACGACAATCTGACCGGGCTGCCCAACCGCAAGCTGTTCCAGGACAGGCTGACGGCCGTGTTCGGCTTCTGCCGGGCCGACGACAACATTCGGCCGACCGTGATCGTGATCGACGTCGATCGCTTCAAGCAGGTCAACGAATCGGTCGGCTTCTCGGCGGGCGATTCGATTTTGCTGACGCTGGCGCGCCGACTCGGCCGGCTGCTGCGGGCGCAGGATACGCTCGCCCGGATCGGCGGCGATACCTTTGCCATGATCCTGGTCTCGGAGCGCGATCCGGAGCGGATTCTCGCTCTGGCCGAACTGGTTCGGCGCGCGATCTCGACGCCGATTACGCTGTCGGAGCGCGAGATTTTCCTGACGCCCTCGATCGGGCTCGCCTTGTTCGACCCCGCGCCGGCCGCGCGCAAGGACGACTGCCTGAAGAACGCCGAGCTCGCCATGGCCCATGCCAAGCGCCAGGGCGGCAACAAGATCGAGGTCTTCGTGCCGGCGATGCGGACCGACCGCAACGACCGCCTCGCGCTGGAGAGCGACCTGCGCCGGGCCATCGAGCGCGGCGAGATCCAGGTGCTCTACCAGCCGATCGTACGGCTGGAGGACCGCACCATCGCCGGTTTCGAGGCGCTGGTGCGCTGGGACCATCCGCGCGAGGGCCGGCTGATGCCGCAGGACTTCCTCGCCATCGCCGAGGAAACCGGGCTGATCGTCGATCTCGGCGTTTATGTCATGGACCGCACGGCGCGCGAGCTCGAAGCCTGGCAGGCCGCGCTCGAGGTCGATCCGCCGATCTTCGCCAGCGTCAACGTCTCCTCGCGCCAGCTTCTGCGCCACGATTTGCTGCATGACGTGAAGACGGTGCTGGGCCGCCGCCGCGTGCTTCCCGGCACGCTCAAGCTCGAAATCACCGAGAGCCTGGTGATGGAGAACCCGGAATATGCCGCGCAGATGCTGCACCGCATCCGCGACTTGGGCGCTGGCCTCTCGCTCGACGATTTCGGAACGGGCTATTCCTCGCTGTCCTATCTGCAGCGCTTTCCCTTCGACACGATCAAGGTCGACCAGAGCTTCGTGCGCCAGATGGGCAATGGCAAGCCGCCGGTGATCCTGCGCTCGATCGTCCAGCTCGCCGCCGATCTGCGCATGGACGTGGTCGCGGAGGGGGCTGAGAGCGAGTCGGATGCGATCGAACTCTACCAGCTCGGCTGCCACTACGCTCAAGGCTACATCTTCGGCAAGCCGATGACGGCGGCCGAGGCGCGGCGGCTGGTCGGCGCCAGCGTGGCGACCACGGAAGCGGCCTGAGACTTTACAACTGCGATTCGACCGGCAGGCAGCCGATCAGGAAGGCCGCCAGTCGTCGCCGCAGGCTGGCTCCGGGTTCGCAGCCCGATCCCTCGCCCCAGCGGAGCCGGCCGTCGCGCAAGGTCACGGCATAAGCGGAGTCCGGTTGCGTCTGCTCGCGGAAATGCCGGTCGATCTCGCAGGCGAGTTCTCGGTCATGGACGATGATTCCCATCTCGGTATTGAGCGAGCGCGAGCGCGGATCGAAGTTGAACGAGCCGACGAAGGCGGTCTCGCCGTCGACGGTGAAGGCCTTGGTGTGCAGGCTCGCGCCCTTGGAGCCGAAGAGCGAACCGCGCGCCGGCGTCAGCTCGGGGCGCAGTTCGTAGAGGGCGACGCCCAGCTTCAGCAGCGGCCTGCGATAGCCGGCATAAGCCCCGTGGACGGCCACGACATCGGTGGCCGCCAGCGAGTTGGTGAGGACGGATATCCTCACGCCACGCGCGATGAGCCTGTCCAGGACCGCCATGCCGTCATCACCGGGGATGAAATAGGGCGAGATGATCGCGAGGTCGCGGCGCGCGGAGGCGACGAGGTCGCCGATCCGGGTGGCCAGCCGGTTGCCGTTATTGGCGCCCAGCGCCTTGCGCGCCTTGTCCGACAGCACCTCGACCTCGTCGATCCAGCGCAGGGTGTCACGCGGCGGCAGCGCTGCTTCAGCGGACGGCTCCTCGAGGCGCGCGAGGTAGGGTTCCGCCCTTGGCTGCGCCGCCAGCGTCTCATGTCGCGCACGGACGTCGGCGAGCGTCAAGCGCAGGCGGCGGCGGAACAGGGCGTTGATCGGAACGGCGACAGAGCTGTTCCAGAACTCGTCAAAGATCGCCTGCGCCGGAGCCAGCGCCTCTCCGACCAGAGCCAGGTCCATGTCGTGAAAATTCGAATCGGCGTCGGCGTCGAAATAGGCGTCGCCGATGTTGCGGCCGCCGATGATGGCGAGGCGGCCATCAGCGATCCAGGCCTTGTTGTGCATGCGCCGCGTCGCGGTGACGAAGCGCGCCAGCAATTCGAGGCCGCGCTTGAACCCGTCGCTGCGGTTGCGGCTGGGGTTGAAGAGGCGAATCTCGATATGGGGATGGGTGTCGACCGCGCGGTAGAGCCGGTTGCGGCCGCGCATGCTGATGTCGTCGATCAGCATGCGCACGCGCACGCCGCGATCGGCGGCCGCGATCACCTCGCGCAGCAGCAGGCCGCCGGTGAGATCGTCGAGCCAGTAATAATATTGCAGATCGAGGCTGCGGCCGGCCTGACGGGCCGAGGCGGCGCGCAGCGCGAAGGCCTGCAGGTTGTCGGCCAGGAGGATGACGCCGGACTGCCCGTCCCGGCCGCGCAGCAGCGGGGCCACCAGCCGGTCGATCGCGGTTTCGTCATCGCCGACGGCGAGCGCATGCGCGGGTTGACCGCTGGCGCGGCGCGCAAGGCGTCCATATGAGGACACGCCGGCGAGCGCGACGGCGGCCAGCGCCACGAGGACAACAAGACCAATCAGCCATGACATCGGAAACGCGATCGACCCCCTTGCAGACAATCAATTCGCTTCGAGCCAAATCGTTCAATCTCCGGCAGGGAAAACGAACCGGGGCGCTGGCACGCGCGTTGAATGTCGGTCACGTTCGTCTCTCGCTGGCGGATGTCTTCGACCTTTCGCGCGACGAGACAAGGGCTGACTGACTGTGTCCGACGACTGGAAGACGCGCTGGCGCATGAGTTTCCGGCGCGAGACGGCGCTGGACATGGATGGGCGGCCGCTGGGCCGGATCAGGCGGCTGCGCGCGCTGCGCTCGGCCGGCTGGAGCCGCGAGCGCGTCCATGGGGCGGGGCAGCAGGAGCAATCGTCGCCGCCGCAGCCTGGCGTCGAACTTCTATTCGCCTCCTACAACATCCACAAGGCGGTGGGCCGCGACAGGCGCTTCGACCCCGACCGGATCGTCGCGGTGCTGAAGGAGATCGACGCCGACGTCGTCGCGTTGCAGGAGGCCGACCAGCGCTTCGGCACGCGCGCGGGCCTGCTCGAACTGGAGACGCTGATGCGCGAGACGGGGCTCGCCCCGGTGCGCGTCCACGAAACCGGGCCGCGCCATGGCTGGCACGGCAATGTCGTGCTGATCCGGCAGGGCAGCGCCACCGCTACGACGCAGATCGTGCTGCCGGGGCTGGAGCCGCGCGGGGCGCTGATCGTCGATCTCGATTTGCCCTGCGGCTGCGTGCGCGTCGTCGCGGCGCATCTGGGGCTGCTGCGGCATTCGCGCTCGCGCCAGATCGAGAAGCTGATGACCGCCGCCCATGACGGCGACAAGCGGCCGATCGTGCTGATGGGCGACTTCAACGAATGGCGCGTCGGCCGGCGCTCCAGCCTGCATGGGCTCGCGCCGCATTTCGGGCCGGTGCAGGCCTCGGTGCCGAGCTTTCCGGCGCGGTTTCCGGTGCTGGCGCTGGACCGGATCGTGACCTATCCGCCGGAGCTGATCGCGACGGTGAGCGTGCATGACACGCCGCTGGCGCGGGTGGCGTCGGACCATCTGCCGATCAAGGCGCGGATCGAACTGCCGGCGGCTGAAAACTGACGAGGCGCGCAGCGTCCGCCTCGAAACTCGCTCGGGTGAGTCGGCTGGCGTGGCGTTCGAGAACCGGAGCGGAGCGGACTTTTTGTCCGTGAGCACCGGAAGCGCAGAAGGCCGCGCCAGACGGCCGCCGGAGTAGAGTTACGAGGCGGACGCTCAGGCGTGGCCCGCTTCGCGGGATAAAAAGGCCGGGTCGATGCCGATCTTGCCGAGCGCGCGGTTGTACTTCGTCGCGATACCGTCGTCGAAGAGCAGGGCCGGATCTGCAGCGCAATGCAGCCAGCCATTCGACTGGATCTCGGATTCGAGCTGGCCCGCACCCCAGCCTGCGTAGCCCAGCGCCAGAACCGCATTCTCCGGGCCGCTGCCGATGGCGATGGCGCGCAGGATGTCGAGAGTCGCGGTCAGGCAGATGCCGTCGTCGATCGGCAGCGTCGCCTGTTCGAGGAAGAAGTCGGCGCTGTGCAGAACGAAGCCGCGCTTGGTCTCGACCGGCCCGCCGCGCAGCACCTGCATACGCTCGGCCTGGCTCGGCAGGCGGATCAGTTCGTCAGACGGGATGACGTCGAGCTGCACCAGGAGATCGGGAAATTTCGTATCCGAGGCCGGCTTGTTGACGATGATGCCCATCGCGCCATCCTCGGAATGGGCGCAGACATAGACGACGCTGCGGCTGAAGCGCGTGTCGGCCATCCCGGGCATCGCGATCAGGCACTGCCCGTCGAGATAGCTGCGGCCGCTGACGCGCTGGTTCGAACCGATCTTCATGGCGTCATGCTAGAGCATATCCGGCGGGGATGGGAACTGGGGTCGGCGTCCGAATTTATGCCATGCTGCGCGCGTAACCGGCATGGCGTGGATGCAGCGCCGCGAGCGGTTCACGCAATCGTTGAGCCGCACCAGCCGGTTTTTGTCGCAATTTTCACCGAAAGAGCCTAGATCGGCATCGTGAAGCGCTTTCTCGCCCTCGCTTTCAGCGCCCTTGCCGGGCTCACGGCGTCCGCCTCCGCGCAGGAGGCGGCGACCTCGTCATGGTCGAAAGGCGACTTCTCCTCGCTGCGGCTGATAGCCGGGGCGACCGCGCCCTCGGGCAAGCAGCGCGTCGGCGTCGAGATCGTGACCAAGCCCGGCTTCAAGACCTATTGGCGCAACCCCGGCGATTTCGGCGTGCCGCCAGTGTTCGACTGGAGCGGCTCGACCAATATCGGCGGGCTCGACGTGCGCTGGCCGGCGCCCGAGCGCTTCCAGGACGGGGCCGGCTTCTCGGTCGGCTATGTCGGCGAGGTCGTGATCCCGATCTCGGTGCAGCCGGTCGATCCCGCCAAACCGGTGATGCTGGTGCTGAAGCTCGACTACGCGGTCTGCGAGACGATCTGCGTGCCGGCCAAGGGCGAGGCGCGGCTCTGGCTCGAGCCCGGCGTCACCTCGGTGAGCGCCACGAGGCTCGAGGTCTACGAGGCGCGCGTGCCGGTCAAGATCAAGCCCGGCCCGCAGCGCGACAAGCTGGCGTTGCTCGAGGCGAAGCTCGAGGAAACGCCGCAGGAATCCTCGCTGCGGCTGGTGCTGCGCGCACCGCCCGAGGGCAGGATCGAGGACGTCTTCGTCGAGGGGCCGGGCATGTGGTCCTTCGGCAAGCCGAAATTCACCGCGCAGGCCGACGGCACGACCGTGGCGCTGGTCAGGATCAACGACCGGCCCAAGGGCGCGGCCGGGCCCGTTCCCTTTATCGTGACCCTGCGCGGCCAGCCGACCGCCGTCGAGACGCGGCTGGAACTCGACATCCCCGCCGGCAAGCCCTAATCCGTCTGCCTGAGCGGCGGAGCGCCGCAGGCTTCACGGAGAACGACGCGATGACGATCAAGGTGGGTGACAAGCTTCCGCAGGCGACGTTCCGTCTGATGACCGCGGATGGGCCGGCCCCGAAGACGACCGACGACCTGTTCAAGGGCAGGAAGGTCGTGCTCTTCGCCGTTCCCGGCGCCTTCACCCCGACCTGCCACAAGAACCATCTGCCGGGCTTCGTCGCCAAGGCCGACGAGATCAAGGCCAAGGGTATCGACGCCATCATGGTGACGAGCACCAACGACGTCTTCGTCATGGACGCCTGGGCCAAGGCGACGGGCGGGGCCGGCGTGATCGAGTTCCTGTCGGACGGAAACGCCGATTTCGCTAAGGAGATCGGGCTTTCGCTCGACGGCTCGGGTTTTGGGCTCGGCACGCGCTCGCAGCGCTATTCGATGATCGTCGAGGACGGCGTCGTCACGGCGCTCAACGTCGAGGACGCGCCCGGCAAGGCCGACGTGTCGGGCGCCGAGGCGCTGCTGAAGCAGCTCTGAGCGCAGGCGCTCGTGATCAGGCCCGCGTCGTCCATAGGGATGGCGCGGGCTTTTTGCTGGGTTGGGTGGGGCGGTGTGCGCTGTTCGGCAACTTTGGTCGGCTATTGGTTCGGGAGGGGACGTTGTCCTACCCCGGCCGCTTCACCTGCGGATCGCTTTTAAGAAAATGCTGGGCTGGCGTTCGCCTGTCTCATCAAAGCCGCCAGCATGACGATCAATCCAAGCGGCGATCTCATGTTCGTCACGTTCAGTCACTGCTCGCGCCTCAGCAAACCATCGCTTCCCGCTTTCGAGCAGCTCCTGATCCCGTGACGGATCCATTTCGCGGTCTGCGGAATTCTGAGGCTTCTTGTCCATGCACGCACCCCTTCCACCTTGTAACTGCAAGAGTGGTTGGCTGTATTGGCGGAGAAGGTGTGTGGTTAACAGATTGAAGATGCGGCTGACGACATTGTCCGCTTAGAGTCGATACCCGACCTCTCTTCCGCCCGCTCCCCTCTCCGCTGATCGATTCGATCTCGCTTCGTCATGAGACGGCAAGGCGGGGCGGCGCTACGATCCTCCGCGTTCGCCGGAGCCCGCCATGACCGACCTCGCCATCCGCCCGCTCACCGCCGTCGACCGCGCCGCGTGGGAGCCGCTCTGGCAGGGCTACCTCACCTTCTACAAGGCCTCGCTTTCTCCCGAGACCACCGACGCCACCTTCGCGCGGCTGACCGGCGGAGCCGAGCCGATGGGCGGGTTCGTCGCCGAGCGCGACGGCGTCATGCTCGGCATCGTCCACTGGGTCGTCCACCGCTCGACCTGGAACGTGAAGGACATCTGCTACCTGCAGGACCTGTTCACGGTGGAGGCGGCGCGCGGCACGGGCGCGGGGCGCGCCCTGATCGAGGCCGTGCGGGAGATGGCCAAGGCGAAGGGCTGCTTCCGCGTCTACTGGCAGACGCATGAGAGCAATCTGCAGGCGCAGGCGCTGTACGACAAGGTCGCGGAGAAATCGGGGTTCATCGTGTATCGGCAGCCTCTGGGGTGAGCGGCCGATGACGTTTGCCGCGCCATCGCCGACTGAGGCAGAGCCGGTCACCGAGGGCCATGACGCCGCGCGCCCGACCCGGCTGCTGCACATCGACCATCTGCGCAATGGCGTGATCCTCGGCCTGATCCTGTTCCATACCGCCCGGCTGTTCGATTCCGAGGCCTGGCATATCAAGGATGCCGGCCGCTTTCAGGCCGCCGAGCTGCTGATCGCGGGGTTCAACGTCGTCCAGATGCCACTGCTGTTGTTCCTGGCCGGGATGACGGCGTTTCACAGCCTCGGCAATCGCGACGCCGGGCGTTTCGTGCGCGAGCGGCTGGTCCGGCTGCTGCTCCCGCTGGTCGTGGGGATCCTGCTGGTGGTGCCGCCGCAGGTCTATGTCGAACGGCTGGCGGCCGGCCTGCCGGGACGGATGAGCCCGATCGATTTCAGCGGGTCCTTCGTGGACTTCTACCCGTCGTTCTTCACCTGCTGTTACCCGGCCGCGAGCTTTAGCTGGCACCATCTCTGGTTCGTGCTTTACCTCCTCGTCTACTCGCTTGCGCTGCTGCCGCTCTTTCTCGGCTTGCGTCATCGCGCGGCGGCCGCGTGGGTCGATGCGCTTGGCCGATGGCTTGCCGGCGGCGCGCGGCTGCTGCTGCTGGCCCTGCCGATTATTGTTGTCGAGCTTGTGCTGCGCCGAAGCTTTCCGAGCACGCATGCGCTGGTCAACGACTTCGCCAACCACGCGCATTTCATGACGCTGATGCTGTTGGGCTGGCTATTCGCGGCAAGTCCCGACCTGGCGCGCGCGGCGACGCGGCTGTGGCGACCTGTTTTGGCAATGGCGGCCGCGCTGATCGCGGTGCTGCTGACGCTGAGGGCGACCGGAACGGTGCTGCCGATCGAGGCGCGCCAGACACTGCGCGCGCTCGCCGAATGGTGCGCCATCGCCGGCCTGCTCGGCTGGGGCGCAGCGAGGCTCAACCGCCCGATCCCGTTCCTGACACGCTTCTCCGCGCTCAGCTTCCCGTTCTACGTCTTCCACCAGACGGTGATCGTGCTGCTCGGCTTCTGGCTGCTGGGCTGGAGCAGTGCGCCGCTGGCCAAATATCTCGCGATCGCCTTCCTGTCGCTGATCATCAGTCTCGCGCTTGCGCGCGCCGCCGGTCTGTCGCGTGCGACGCGGGTGATGTTCGGCATGCGTAACTGAGCGCGCCCCTCACCGCCCCGGCTTGAACGGCGCCATGCCTGCCCGCGCCAGCGCGTCGGCGCGCTCGTTCATTTCGTCGCCGGCATGGCCCTTGACCCATTTCCACTCGATCTTGTGCTGCTTCAGCGCGGCGTCGAGGCGCTTCCACAGCTCCTCGTTCTTGACCGGCTTTTTGTCGGCGGTCTTCCAGCCGTTCTTCTTCCAGCCATGGATCCAGCTCGTGATGCCCTGGCGCAGATACTGGCTGTCGGTGTGGAGCGCGACGGTGCAGGGCCGCGTCAGCGTCTCGAGCGCCGAGATCGCCCCCATCAGCTCCATGCGGTTGTTGGTCGTCATCGCCTCGCCGCCGGAGAGTTCGCGCTCCCTGCCCTTGAAGGACAGGATCGCGCCCCAGCCGCCGGGGCCGGGGTTTCCGGAGCAGGCGCCATCGGTCCAGACTTCGACGACGTCGGTCATCGCTTCAACCCGTAATCGCCCGCATCCCGCACCCGCTGGTGGAAGGCGAGCTTGCGGTCATATTCCATCGGATCCAGCGGCTTGACCAGCGCGCCCGGCGGCACGTTGAGCCAGTCGACCAGCCGCGTCAGCAGGAAGCGCAGGGCCGAGCCCCGGCAGAGCACAGGAAGCGCCTGCACTTCGGGATCGGTCAGCCGGCGCACGCTCTCATAGCCCGCCAGCAGCGCCTGGCCCTTGGTCAGGTTGAAGGAGGCGTCGGCCTCGAAGCACCAGGCGTTGAGGCAGATGGCGAGGTCGTAGGCGAGCGCGTCGGTGCAGGCGAAGTAGAAGTCGATCAGCCCCGAGAGCTTGTTCTGGATGAAGAAGACGTTGTTGGGGAAGAGATCGGCATGGATCACCCCGCGCGGCAGGTCGGCCGGCCAATGCGCCTCATGCTCGGCGATCTCGGCCAGCACGCGGCGCGCCAGCCCCGGCGAAACCGTGTCGGCCTGCGCCCCCGCCTGCTCGGCCAGCGGCCGCCAGCCCGGTACAGAGAGATCGTTGACACGCTCCATCGCGAAATCCGAACCGGCCTCGTGCAGCAGCGCGAGCCCCCGCCCGAGTTCGGCGCAGTGTTGCGCGTTGGGACGGCGCACCGAAAGCCCGTCGAGGAAGGTGACGATCGCGGCGGGGCGGCCCGCAAGACGCCCCACGGCCTGCCCGTCCGCAGTCTTGAGCGGCTGCGGGCAGGTCAGCCCGCGCCGCGCCAGATGCTCCATCAGCGAGATGAAGAAGGGCAGATCGGCCGCATCGGTGCGCTCCTCATAGAGCGTCAGGATGTAGAAGCCGGCCGTGGTGTGGACCAGGAAGTTCGAGTTTGAGACACCCTCGGCGATGCCCTTGGCCGAGAGCAGATCGCCGATGCCGTAGCGGGCGACGAAAGCCGCCATCTCGTCATCGGGCACTTCGGTGTAGACGGCCAAAGACGCTCACTCGGCCGCGGTCGGAGCCGGCTCGCGCAACTCGCGCGGCAACGGGAAGAAGACGCTCTCATCGGCCGTCGAGACGGTCTCGACCGTGACCTCGTAGCGCTGCGCGAACGCGTCGATGATCTCCTCGACCAACACTTCCGGCGCGCTCGCGCCCGCGGTCAGCCCCAGCCGGCGGATGTTGCCGAACACCGTCCAGTCGATCTCGTCGGTGCGCAGCACGAGGCGCGCGGCCGGGCAGCCGGCGCGCTCGGCGACCTCGCGCAGGCGCTGCGAGTTCGAGGAGTTGGGCGAGCCGACGACGATCAGCCCGTCGACCTGCGGCGCGACATGCTTCACCGCCTCCTGGCGGTTCGTGGTGGCGTAGCAGATGTCTTCCTTGTGGGGGGCGATCAGCTCGGGGAAACGGGCTTTGAGCGCCTCGACGATCTCGCGCGTGTCGTCGACGGAAAGCGTCGTCTGCGTCACGAAGGCCAGCGGGCCGGCAGGCGGCTGCAGCCCGACCACATCATCGAGCGTCTCGATCAGCGTGATCGCGCCCGGCGGCAGCTGCCCCATGGTGCCGATCACCTCGGGATGGCCGGCATGGCCGACGAGCAGGATGTGGCGGCCGCGCTTGTGATGGACCTCGGCCTCGCGATGCACCTTCGTCACCAGCGGGCAGGTCGCGTCGATGGCGAAGAGATTGCGCGCGCTCGCCTCGGCTGGCACCGATTTCGCGACGCCATGAGCGGAAAAGATCACAGGGCGCGTCGCATCGGGCACCTGCGACAGCTCCGATACGAAGACCGCGCCCTTCCGCTTCAGCGATTCGACGACGTATTTGTTGTGAACGATCTCGTGGCGGACATAGACCGGCGCGCCATGCAGCGTCAGCGCCTTCTCGACCGCGTCGATGGCGCGCACGACGCCGGCGCAGAAGCCGCGCGGCGCGCAGAGCAGGATGTCGAGCGGCGGTTTCACGCGGCGAGGAAGCTCCCGGGAGGATTGCGTCTTCTTTCGGGGTGGCGGGGGCGTTGTCAAGGAAAGCGGGTGCGGGCCGGCCATGAGGCGAGATGCGATGCCGCAATGCACTCGCAGGATCGCCATCGACAGCCTAGATTGGACGGGTCGGCCCGGAGCCGGCCCTCCAGCCGATGAGCGCTCCCATGGCAGACGCCTCCCATACCAGCTATCTGCCACCGATCCTGACCTTCTGCGCCGGCGCGGTGCTGGCCGTCCCGATCTTCCGCAAGCTCGGCCAGTCGGCGGTGCTGGGCTATCTCGCGGCAGGCATCGTCATCGGGCCGTCCGTGCTGGCGGTGATCAAGGATCCCGACGCCATCCGCGGCACAGCCGAGATCGGCGTCGTGCTGCTGCTCTTCCTCGTCGGGCTCGAATTGCAGCCGGCGCGGCTCTATTCGATGCGCAAGGACATTCTCGGCGCAGGACTGTCGCAGATGGCGCTAAGCGCTTTCGCGATCGGCGCGGTCGGCTGGTTCCTCGGGCTTTCGGTCGGCGGGGCGGTCGCGGTCGGGTTGGCCCTGGCTTTGTCGGCCACCTCGATCGCGCTGCAATTGCTGGAGGAGCGCGGCGACGGCCATGAGGATTACGGCCGGAGAACCTTCTCGATCCTGCTGTTCCAGGACATTTCGATCGCACCCGCGCTCGCGATCCTGCCGCTGCTGGCGACGACCGGGGCGGCCAGCGGCGGCGCAGGCGCGGCGATGGCGGGGCTCGGCGTCGCCTTCCTGGCGGTGGCGGCGATCGTGCTGGCGGGGCGCTATGTTCTGAACCCCTTCTTCCACATCCTCGCCAAATCGGGCGCCAAGGAGGTGATGACGGCGGCAGCCCTGCTGATCGTGCTGGGTTCGGCGTTGCTGATGGAGCATGTCGGCCTGTCAATGGCGATGGGGGCGTTCCTCGCCGGCGTGCTGCTGGCCGATTCGCATTTCCGGCACGAGCTGGAGGCCGATATCGAGCCCTTCCGTGGGGTGCTGCTCGGCCTGTTCTTCATGGCGGTCGGCATGTCGCTCGACCTCAGGCTCGTGCTCGACAACTGGCTGCTGCTGGCGCTGGCAGCCCCGCTGCTCGTGCTGTTCAAGATCGCGGTCGCGGCCTCGATCCTGCGGGCGTCGTGCTCCTCGACCACCGAGGCGATCCGCGCCGGCGCGCTGCTCTCACCGGCCGGCGAGTTCGCCTTCGTGCTGCTGCCGCTCGGCCTCTCACTCGGGCTGCTGACCGGCCAGCAGAGCGCGATCGTCACCGCGCTGGCTGCGCTGTCCATGCTGATCGGCCCCGTGCTCGCCAAGCTGATCGACGGCTGGCTTCTGGCGCGGGCGAAGTCTGAGACCATGGAGGAGGATTTCGACGGGGCCGGCGCAGCCTCCGTCATCGTCGTCGGCTTCGGCCGCTTCGGGCAGATCGTGACGCAGGCGCTGCTGTTGCAGCATGTCGACGTCACGATCATCGATTCGGATGTCGAGCGCATCCGCTCGGCGGCGAATTTCGGCTTCAAGATCTATTATGGCGACGGCACGCGGCTCGACGTGCTGCGCGCGGCCGGCGCGGGCAAGGCCCGCGTCATCTGCATCTGCATCGACGACAAGGAGGCGGCCTTGCGCATCGTCGAGATGGCCAGGGCCGAGTTCCCGCAGGCGAGGCTGCATGCGCGCGCCTATGACCGCATCCACGCCATCGACCTGATGAAGGCCAATGTCGACTACCAGCTGCGCGAGACGTTCGAATCGGCGCTGGATTTCGGCCGGGTGACGCTCGAGGCGGTCGGGCTGAACTATGAGGAGGCGAGCCTCGTCATCGACAGCGTGCGCGACCGCGACGCCCAGCGCATGGAAATTCAGTACCATGAGGGCATCGCGGCGGCGCTCAACAAGGTGCCGCGCGTCACGCCCGAGCCGTTGGTCAAGCCCAGAGCCAAGTCGAAGGCGCTGACCGAGGAAACCCGCGAGGTGATCGAGGATGGCGGGGCGGAGGTCGCGGTGGGCGGCGTCGGCGAGCCCGAGCGATGAGCCAGCCTGCCGGCCGCGAGGAGGCGGTCTTCGTCACCGGCTCGCTGATGCGGCATGTCACAGTGATGACCGCGACGGCCTCGGTCGGGCTGATGGCGATCTTCGTCGTCGATTTGCTCTCCCTGCTCTACGTCTCCTGGCTCGGCCGGCCGGAGGCGACGGCGGGCGTCGGCTTCGCCACGATCGTCCTTTATCTGATGATCTCGATCAATATCGGGCTGATGATCGCGGTCTCGGCGATGACGGCGCGTGCGCTCGGCGCCGGCGACCGCGAAGGCGCGCGGCGCATCGCCGGCTCGACCATGGCGCTGATGGCGCTGGCGGCGATCGGGCTCTCGATCGTCGCCCTGCCCTGCCTGCCCTGGCTGCTTCGGGCGCTCGGCGCGCATGACGAATCCTACCGCGTCGCGCTGTCCTTCCTCTGGATCGTGCTGCCGTCAAACGTGCTGATGGCGCTCGGCATGGGCTTTTCCGGCATTCTGCGCGCCGTCGGCGATGCGCGCCGCGCGATGTTCGTCACGCTGGGCGGCGGGGTGGCGACGGCCGGCCTCGACCCGCTGTTCATTTTCGGGCTCGGACTGGGACCTGATGGTGCTGCCTGGGCCATCGTGATCTCGCGGATCATCATCGCGAGCGTCGGCTTTCATGGCGCGGTCAGGGTCCACGGCATCGTGGCCCGGCCGTCCATCGTCGCCATGCTCGGCGACACGGCCCGTACCTTCGCCATCGCCGGCCCGGCGATCCTGACCAACCTCTCAAATCCGATCGCCAATTCGGTCTTCGCCGGCGTGATCGCACGCTATGGCGATGCGGCGGTCGCGGCGATGGCGATCATGGACCGGCTGGTGCCGGTCGCGTTCGGCGTGCTGTTTGCGCTGTCGGGCGCTGTCGGGCCGATCCTCGGCCAGAACTGGGGCGCGGGCCGCTTCGACCGGATGCGCAAGGGGCTGACCGATTCGGCGATCTTCGCGGTCGGTTGCGTGCTGCTCGCCTGGCTCGTGCTGGTGCTGCTGCGCCACCAGATCGTTGCAGCCTTCGGCGCGACCGGGCTGACGGCCGAACTCGTGCTGTTCTTCTGCCTGATCGCCGGGCCGATGTGGGTCTTCGTCGGGCTGCTCTTCGTCGCCAACGCCGCCTTCAACAATCTCGGCATGCCGCTGCTCTCGACGGCATTCAGTTGGGGCCGGGCGACGCTCGGCACCATGCCGCTCGCCTTCATCGGCGCGCATTACGGCGGGCCGAAGGGCGCGCTCGTCGGCTCGGCGCTGGGCGCGGTGGCGTTCGGCGTGGTCGCGCTCGTCTTCGCCTATCGCGGCATCGCCCGTCTTGAGCGTGAGGCGGCCTCGCTTGCCTCGCTGCCGGGCGCTGCTATCGTCCCCGAGCATGCGGCGGCAGACCGCTGAACCGGGCCGGAGACGCACCATGACCAATCTCTACGAGATGATGATGCAGGCCCAGAACGGCCAGGCGATACAGAATCTCGCCCGCGCCTACGGGCTCTCGCAGCAGCAGACGCAGAGTGCGATCGAGGCGCTGCTGCCGGCCTTCTCAATGGGGCTGCAGCGCCAGACGCAGGACCCTTATGCCTTCGGCAGCCTCGCCCAGATGATGACGGCCTCGCCCTTCGGGCGGATGTACGACGCCAATGGCGACGGCATTCCCGACAATGCGCAGGTCGCGGGCACGAACGTGCTGAGCCAGCTCTTCGGCTCGAAGGAGGTCAGCCAGGCCGTGGCGGCGCAGGCGGCCGCGACCAGCGGCGTCAGCCAGGCGATCCTCAAGCAGATGCTGCCGGTCATCGCCGCGATGGTGATGGGCGGGCTGTTCAAATCCGCCGGCAACAGCGGCATGGGCGGCATCCTCGGCCAGTTCGCCGAGATGATGAAAGGCCAGATGCCGGGCATGCAGCCGGCCCCTGTCCCCCGGCAGCAGATGCCGACCAACCCGCTGGAGGCGATCTTCGGCCAGATGTTCGGCAATGGCCAGACGCCCGGGCGCGGCGAGACTCAAGGAGGCGGCCCCTTCGGCGGCGGCCAGATGCCGGGCGGGCAGACCGGCATGGACCAGATGGGCGGCGGCGTGCTCGGCCAGATCCTGACCGGGATGTTCGGCGGTGGCCAGCAGGCAGCGCCAGAACCGCCGCCGGCCCCGCGCGGCCGGCGCGAGCCCGAGCCGCAGGACGAAGCGCCGCCCTCGACCGGGACCGGGCCGGGCTCGATCGGCCTCGATGCGCTCAACCGCATGTTCGAGACCGGCCGGCAGGTGCAGGACAGCCATCAGAATGCGATGAAGGACATATTCGACACGATGTTCGGCGGCGGCAGACGCTGACGAGGCCGGGCGGCCGACTGAAGCAGCCGCCCTCGATACGCTGTCGCGATCAGGCGGCGCGACGCGGCGCGGTGGTATCGACAATGCGCGCCTGATGGCGGTCCTCGCCGGTCCGGAAGCGGGCGACGAGCGCGTTGAGGCGGGCGATCTGGTCGCTCAGGGCCGTTGCCGACGCCGCGCTCTGCTCGGCCAAAGCCGCGTTCTGCTGGGTCATCTCGTCCATATGGGCCACAGTTTGGCTCATCTCGTCGATGCCGTTGGCCTGCTCCGCAGAGGCCGACGAAATGTCGGAGACCGTGGCCGACACCTTCAGCGAGGCGTTGACGATGCTGTCCAGCGCCTCGCCCGCCGAGCGGACGAGGCCGACGCCCTGCGCGACCTCGCTGCCCGATTCGCCGATCAGGGCGGTGATGTCCTTGGCGGCCGTGCTGGAACGCTGCGCCAGCGAACGCACCTCGGAGGCGACGACAGCGAAGCCCTTGCCGGCATCGCCGGCGCGGGCGGCCTCGACCGCCGCGTTCAGCGCCAGCAGATTGGTCTGGAAGGCGATCTCGTCGATCACCGAGGTGATGTCGGAGATCTTGCGCGAGGCCGTCTCGATGCGGGCCATGGCGGCGACCGCGTCGCCGACGATCGCTCCGCCCTTGCGCGCGACGTCCATCGCCTCGTCGGCGAGCGCGACGGCCTGCCGCGAGGCGTTGGCCGAGGCCTTGACGGAGGCGGCCAGCTCCTCGGTCGTCGCGGCCGTCTCTTCGAGCGAGGAGGCCTGCTCCTCGGTGCGCTTCGACAGATCGTCGGCGCCCATGTTGATCTCGCGGGCGGCGTTGCCGACATCGGCCGAGGTCGCCTGGATCGTCCTGATCGTCTCGGAGAGATTGGCGACCGCGGCGTTGAAATCATCGCGCAGCTTCTCGTATTCGGGCGCTACCGCCTGATCGATCCGGTGGGTCAGATCGCCCTTGGAGAGCAAATCGAGCCCGGTCGCAAGCAGCGTCATGACCTCCCGCTGCTCCTGCGCGAGACGCTCCTCCTCAACTGCGCGCGCGGCGCGCTCCTGCTCGATCTGGCGGCGCTGCGCCTCCGACATCTGGCGGCTCTCGGCGGTCTCGGCCTCGAGCCGCTGGACCGCCAGACCGTTGTCCTTGAAGATCTGGACCGCCTTGGCCATCTCGCCGATCTCGTCGCGGCGCGCCTGTCCGGGAATGGCGACGGCATAGTCGCCGCCGGCGAGTGCGCCCATGCAGCGCTTCAGCATGTCCAGCGGCCGCGTGATGGCGCGGGTCGCCAGAACCAGCGCGCCGCCGAGGCCCAGCAGCATGCCGAGTGCGGTCAGGACCATGATCAGCATGGCAAGCTCGCGCCCTTCGGCGTCAAGCTTGGCCGATTCGGCGTTGGTGTCGGTCTTGATCTCGGTGTTGAGCTTGGCCGCATCGTTGGCGATGCCGGCGATCGACGTTTCGAGCTGGGACATCACCGAGAGCGCCGGCAGATCCTCATCGCGCGAGGCCTGCTTGAGCACGTCGTCGATCTGGCCCTTGAGCGTGACGAAGCGACGGTCGAGCGCATCGAAATCGGCCCCGCGGGCGGGGAAGCTGATCTTGGCCTCGACCATTTGCGCACGGACCTTCGCGAAGCCTGCCTCGGCTGCAGCGATCGCGGTGCCGTTCTGCTTCATGTATTCGGGATAGGCGATGGCCTTGTAGAGATCGCGACCGAGTTCGCCCATGTAGCGCGTGGCGCGCGCCGAATCGAGAATCGCCGCAGCGCGCTGACTGATCAGATCGGAATAGGTCTTCTGGATGCGCTGGTTATGGATGCCGGCGAAGATTGCCGTCGCCACGCTGATGCCGCCGAGCAGCAGCAGCGGAATCGCGATCTTGGTGCGGATCGACAGGTCTTGAAGGCGAAGCGACATCCGCATGGCATGGTCCCGGCGCAAGTTGGCGGGCGTGAGCCCGCTGGTGTCGCGAGATTCAGCGGTTTTGGTGAATTTTTCGGTAAGGCCGCTTGGAATGCCCACGAAAAAGGGCGGAGGCACGAAGCCTCCGCCCGCAGGAACGTGCAGCCCCAAGGGGTCAGGCGCTGCACGCAACCGGATTGACTGCCGCGGCGCTCGCGCGCGGCGCGGCAAGGGTGTTCAGCGGGACAAGGGTGTTCAGCGGGGCCTGGGGCTTCAGCGAGGCCTGGGGCTTCAGCGAGGCCTGGCGAAGACCTTCCTCGCGGCGGGCCGACGCGACATGTGTGGTGGCGGCCGAACGGGCGGCGAGGATGCTCGACGGGTCGTTCAGCCAGGAACTGGCCAGCGCGCCTTCGACATCGGAGCGCACGAGGCCGATATCCTTGAGACCGCGCTCGTCGAGTTCGCTGAGCCGCATCACAGCGCGGCGGTGCATAAGGGCTTTCACAAGCGGTGTCACGCGGCTGGTCACCTGGGCGACGCCACGGATGGCGACGCGCGTGAGACCGGCGGGAATGGACGAGAGCGACTTCGTGGCGAAGGTCATGATCAGCATGACGGCCTCCTGATGGTAACGGCTTTCAGCATGTCCCCGAACGCGACAGGCGGCGGCAGGAACCTGAGAGTGACCGTAGGATAGGATTGCGCTGGTCATAAGCCAAACGAATGCTTATGATGCTTCATCGCACGGATATTGATGAACTAAACCGGGGACCGACATGGCGCATGTGCTCGACGCCGACCAGCTCAAGACCTTCGTCGCCATCGCCGACACCGGCTCCTTCACCCGCGCCGCCGAGATCGTCTTCAAGACGCAATCGGCCGTCTCCATGCAGATGAAGCGGCTGGAGGAGCGCGTCGGCCGTCCCCTCTTCGGCCGCGACGGGCGCCATGCCAAGCTGACAGAGGATGGCGAGCGCCTGCTCGACTATGCCCGCAGGATCGTGCGGCTGAACCTCGAATGCGTCGCGAGCTTCACCGACGCCGATCTCAAGGGCCGGATCAGGCTCGGCGTGCCCGACGACTACGCCGACCGCTATCTGCCGGAGATCCTCGCCCGCTTCGCCCGCTCCAATCCGCGCGCCGAGGTGACGGTCGTCTGCGAGCCGACGCCGATGCTGGCCGAGCGCATCGCCACCGGCGACATCGACCTCGCCATCATCACCCATGTCGAGAGCCGGGGCCAGGGCGAGATCATCCGCATCGAGCCGCTGCTCTGGGTCACCTCGGCGCGCCATGGCGTGCATGAGGAGGATCCGCTGCCGCTGGCGCTTGGCCGGCCGACCTGCAACTGGCGGCAGGCGGCCGTCGAGGCGCTGGAGAAGAAGGGGCGGCGCTTCCGCGTGCTCTATGCAAGCTGGAACTCGACGGCGGTGGGGGCTGCAGTCGTGGCGGGACTTGCGGTCTCGGTGCTGCCCGAAAGCGCGGTGCGGCCCGGCATGCGGATTCTTGGGCCGTCGGAGGGCTACGCCACCCTGCCTTCCTGCAAGATCGGGCTGCTGCGCACGCGCTTCGACCCGTCGGTGCTGTCGAATGCGCTGGCCGAGCACATCATCCAGAGTCTCGACAATCTGGCGAGCTTCAAGACGGCGGCGGAGTGAACCAGCGGCCAGACGGCTACTGAAATCCGTTGGCGATGGACTGAAAGAAGCCCAGGACGGTCTGGCCGATCAAGGTCGCTCCGGCGACGATGACGAGGGAGATGAACCCGGCGACCAGGCCATACTCGATCGCCGTCGCGCCGCGTTCGTCGCGGAGGTAGCGGGTCGTGAGGGTGACGATGCTGTCCATGGAGCCGAGATTAGCCGGCCATGCTTGGACAAAGCGTTAATCCGGCAGCGAAAAGTAGCCTATTCGCATTTTTTGGCGATTGTCGCCATCACGCCGATGGTCAGATGCGCTCCTGCGCGAACACCGGCGCGATCTGGCCCTGCCAGTCGTCCCGGAAGCGCCGGACGAGATCGTCGGCCAGCGTCGTTGCGCTGTCGGCGATCGCCATGACCGGA
Source organism: Rhizobiales bacterium CCH3-A5 (assembly GCA_001556025.1). Lineage (GTDB taxonomy): Bacteria > Pseudomonadota > Alphaproteobacteria > Rhizobiales > Beijerinckiaceae > Allobosea. The sequence goes on along the minus strand of LSIB01000021.1, from coordinate 23,343 downwards.
TCGAGATAGACGCTCTCGTCGCGCCCCGCGCCGTCGCGGCGCGCGCGGCGGGCCAGCCCCTGACGGGACAGGGCCAGCACCTCGCGCGCCAGTTCGCCGAGCTTGCGGCCTGCGATGGTCGCGTCCAGTCCCTGCGCCGGGACGGCGTCGCGCAGGCCCTGCCGTTGCTCGTCCGTCCACGGCCTGACGATGTCCCAGGCGGCGTCGAGCGCCATCTGATCGTAGAGCAGTCCGACCCAGAAGGCCGGCAGCGCGTTCAGCATCGCCTCCGGGCCGGCATCCGCGCCGCGCATCTCGAGGAAGCGCTTCAGCCTGACCTCGGGGAACAGCGTGCCGAGATGGTTGGCCCAGTCCGACATGGTGGCGCGCTCGCCCGGCAGTTGCGGCAGTGCGCCCGCCAGCAGATCGCGGAACGACGCACCCGATACGTCGTGATAGGTCGGCCCGCGCTTCACGAAGTACATCGGCACGTCGAGCGCCCAGTCGACGTAAGATTCGTAGGACATCGCCTCATCGAAAGCGAAGGCGAGCATGCCGGAGCGGGCCTTGTCGGTGTCGCGCCAGATCTCGGAGCGCATCGACTGCATGCCGTTCAGCGCGCCTTCCGTGAAAGGCGAGGAGGCGAACAGCGCGGTGGCCAGAGGCTGCAGAGCGAGCGAGACCCTGAGCTTTTTGACCATGTCGGCTTCGGTCGAGAAATCGAGATTCACCTGCACCGTGCAGGTGCGAAACATCATGTCGAGCCCGCGCGTGCCGACCTTTGGCATGTAGTTGGCCATGATGCCGTATCGGCTCTTGGGCATCATCGGCGTCTGCGCCCGCGTCCACAGCGGCGAATGGCCGAGCGAGACGAAGCCGATGCCGTGAGCCTGCGCCACCGCATTGGCATCCGACAAATGGGCCGACAGTTCGGCCGCCGTGTCGTGCAACGTCGCGACCGGCGCGCCGGAGAGCTCGAACTGGCCGCCCGGCTCCAGCGAGATCGCGCCGCCGCCCTCGGGGCCGGCGAGCCCGATGACGCGGCCGGCGTCCATGATCGGCTCCCAGCCGAGCCGCGCCTGCATGCCTTCGAGCAGATGGCGGATGCCGCCGCGCCCGCCGGCGCCCTCATAGGGCACGGGCGAGAGATCATGCAGATAGAACGGAAATTTCTCGTGCTCGGTGCCGAGCCGGAAGGCCGAGGCCGGCTTCTCGCCGGCCGCGATCCAGGCGATCAGCTCGCCCTTGCCGGAGACCGGGGTCGAATCGGATACATCGCGAGCCATGGGCGCTCCGGCAGGACTTCGACGTGAGGCCAGGCTTCCAGATGCGCCAAGCGCGCCGCCGGATCAGGCTCGGGACGGAGCCAGACATAGGCGACACGCGAGCGCTCCACAACGACCCGCGATGCGCGCTGGCGGCACAGCGGCAATCGCATCCATGCAAGATCGCACGAGCCCGCGCCGCATCTGCCGAGGCTTCAGCGCGGCCAATCTCCGAGCGCAGCCTGCACCAGCGCAAGCGCGGCCACGGCCGCCGTATCGGCGCGCAGGATGCGCGTGCCGAGCGAGAGCCGCAGCGTGTTGGGACGCGCGAGAATGCGCTGACGCTCGGCATCGTCGAAGCCGCCCTCTGGGCCGATCAGCAGCGCGAGCGGACAGGGCGCGACGCCGGCGAGCGCCGCGAGCGGGCTTTGCTGCTCCGCCGCCTCGTCGCAGAACACCAGCAGGCGCGCCGGATCGAGCTCAGCCAGCGCCTCGTCCAGCCCGGCTTCGGGCCTGATCTCCGGCAGGCAGAGAATGCCGCATTGCTCGGCCGCCTCGATCGCGTTGGCGCGCAGACGGTCGAGATTGAGCCGCGAGACCTGCGTGCGCCTTGTCAGCACCGGCTGAATCACGCCCGCGCCCATTTCGACCGCCTTCTGGGCCATGTAGTCGAGCCGCGCATGCTTCAACGGCGCGAACAGGTAATGCAGATCGGGCGCGGGCGGCTGGGGGCGGAGCTGGCGGACAGGGTTCAGGGTCGCCTGCTTGCGGCCCTCCGCGACGATGGCGGCGAGCCACTCGCCGTCGCGCCCGTTGAAAACGAGCACGGCGTCGTCCGTCTTCAGGCGCAGCACGTTCAACAGGTAATTCGCCTGGTCGCGCGCCAGCGGCACGGCCGCGCCCGCGGCGAAATCAGCATCCAGAAAGAGCCTGTGCCTTGGCAGGTCGGTCGGCGGCATGGGGCGGATTGGTCCATGGATTGCGCTTGTTCCGGCATGGGAGTAAGCGATCGACAGGAAAACCGCCACATTTCCATAGCATGTGACACGAGCCGTCGCGGGCGCGCCGAAGCGCTGCTTCGCCCAAAAAGTGCAACTTGGCGCGAAATCGGCAAGCTGTTATGAACGCCGGCGACCGCGCAGGGCATGCCCGCCGCCGGTCGAACGATGTCAAAGGGAGCAAGACGACCATGCGGCGCAAGACGGCCACTGGCTTCATCGCCACGCTCGGACTGGCGGCGGCCTTGATCGACGCAAGCCCTGCGAGCGCGCAAGCCTCGGGCTGCGAGCAGATGCAAAAACTGCTGCAGGAACGTCAATCGATCGTCGCCTCGCTCAACGCCACGCAGAAGGCCAAGAAGAAGCTGACCCCTCAGCAGGCCTGCTCGACGCTCGGCCGCCTCGTCAGCAACGGCTCGGCCGCGCTGAAATTCGCCGCCGCGAACATGGACTGGTGCCAGATTCCCCAGACCTTCGTCGATGGGATGAAAGTGGACAACGACAAGGCCGCCGGCATCCGCAACCAGGCCTGCAACGCAGTGAAGCAGCAGGCCGCGCTCCAGCGCCGCGCCCAGCAGCAGGCCAACCAGCAGGGCGCCAACCCGTTCGGCGGCTCCGACGCCATCACCGGCGGATCGATCAGGGTTCCGCAGGGCGCGCTCTGATCCGGCCTGTGTCGGCCGCTCCTGGACATGACGCGCCGCGCAATGACGCGCCCCTGCCCGACGCGCTGACCGGCCATTGGGTCGATACGCGCGCGCCGCGTGGACTCCGCCCCTATCTCAAGCTCGCGCGGATCGAGCGGCCGATCGGCTGGCAGCTTCTGCTGCTGCCGTGCTGGTGGGCGGCGGGACTGGCTGCCATCGCCGGCGGCAAGGCTTTCCCAGACATCCGGCACTGCCTGCTTTTCCTGATCGGCGCGGTCGTGATGCGCGCGGCGGGCTCGACCTTCAACGACATCGTCGATCGCAAGCTCGATGCGCAGGTGGCGCGCACGCGCGGCAGGCCCCTGCCGTCGGGACAGGTGACGGCGAAGCAGGCGGCGCTGTTCATGGTCGCGCTGTCGCTCGTCGGCCTCGTCGTGCTGCTGCAGTTCAACCGCTTCACGGTGTGGCTCGGCATCGCCTCGCTGGCGATCGTGGCGATCTATCCCTTCATGAAGCGCATCACCAACATGCCGCAATTCGTGCTGGGGCTCGCCTTCTCATGGGGCGGACTGGTCGGCTGGGCGGCTGCCTTCGGGCGGCTCGACGCGCCGGCCTTCCTGATCTATGCGGCCGCGATCGCCTGGACGATCGGCTACGACACGATCTATGCGATGCAGGACATCGAGGACGACGTGATCGCCGGCATCAAGTCGAGCGCGCGCTACTTCGGGCAGTTCGCGCGGGAGGCGGTCGCCTCGTGCTTCGCGCTCGCCGTGCTGCTGGCGGCGCTGGCGACCTGGGCTGCCGGAGGCGGCGCTTTCGCGTGGATAGGGCTGGCGGCTTTCGCGGCGCATCTGGGCTGGCAGGTGTCGCGGCTCGGCGGGGTGACGCCTCAGGTGGCGCTAACGCTGTTCCGGGCGAACTGGCATGCTGGGCTGCTGCTGGCGGCGGGGTTTGCGGCGGATTGTGTTTGGCGGGTCATCAATCCCGTTTGATGCGGGCCCTCGGCTCGAAAGCGAGAGGCCCGGATATCTCCGGGCCTCTGCTTCTTTCCTGATCAGTAGTCCATGCCGCCGGCCGGGAGCGTGGGAGCTGCATCCTTCTTCGGCAGCTCGGCGATCATCGCCTCGGTGGTGATCAGCAGGCCTGCGACCGAAGCCGCGTCCTGGATCGCCGTGCGCACGACCTTGGTCGGGTCGATGATGCCGGCCTTGACGAGGTCGCGATACTCGCCGGTCTGCGCGTCATAGCCCCAGGCGTAGTCCTTCGACTCCAGCAGCTTGCCGACCACGACCGCGCCGTCGTCGCCGGCATTGTCGACAATCTGGCGGGCCGGAGCCGTGATCGCCTTGCGGACGATCTCGATCCCGGTCTTCTGGTCATCATTGCCTGCCTTGAGGCCGTCCAGCGCCTTGACGGCGCGCAGCAGGGCGACGCCACCGCCCGGCAGGATGCCTTCTTCCACGGCCGCGCGAGTCGCGTTCAGTGCGTCGTCGACGCGGTCCTTCTTCTCCTTGACCTCGACCTCGGTCGCGCCGCCGACGCGGATGACCGCGACGCCGCCCGCGAGCTTTGCCAGACGCTCCTGCAGCTTCTCGCGGTCATAGTCCGAGGTGGTCTCCTCGATCTGCGCCTTGATCTGCGCGACGCGGCCCTCGATCTCGGTCTTCCTGCCGGCGCCGTCCACGATGGTGGTGTTCTCCTTCTCGATCCGGACCTTCTTGGCGCGGCCGAGCATGTTGAGCGTGACGTTCTCGAGCTTGATGCCGAGGTCCTCGCTGATGGCGGTGCCGCCGGTCAGGATGGCGATGTCCTCGAGCATGGCCTTGCGGCGGTCGCCGAAGCCCGGCGCCTTGACGGCCGCGATCTTCAGGCCGCCGCGGAGCTTGTTGACGACGAGCGTGGCGAGCGCCTCGCCCTCGACGTCCTCGGCCACGATCAGCAGCGGCTTGCCGGTCTGCACCACGGCTTCCAGCAGCGGCAGCATGGCCTGCAGGCCCGACAGCTTCTTCTCATGGATCAGGATGTAGGGGTCTTCCAGCTCTGCGACCATCTTCTCGGAGTTGGTGATGAAGTAGGGCGAGAGATAGCCACGGTCGAACTGCATGCCCTCGACGACGCCGAGTTCGGTCTCGGCGGTCTTGGCCTCCTCGACGGTGATGACACCCTCGTTGCCGACCTTCTTCATCGCCTGCGCGATCATCTCGCCGATGGTCCGGTCGCCATTGGCCGAGATGGTGCCAACCTGCGCAACCTCCTCGGAGCCGGTGATCTTCTTCGAATGCTCGCCGAGCGATTTCGTCACCGCCTCGACGGCAAGATCGATGCCGCGCTTCAGGTCCATCGGGTTCATGCCGGCAGCCACTGCCTTGGAGCCTTCGCGCACGATCGCCTGAGCCAGCACGGTCGCGGTCGTGGTGCCGTCGCCGGCGGCGTCGTTCTGCTTGGAGGCCACTTCGCGCACCATCTGGGCGCCCATGTTCTCGAACTTATCGGAAAGCTCGATCTCCTTGGCGACGGTGACGCCGTCCTTGGTGATGCGCGGCGCGCCGAACGACTTGTCGATCACGACGTTGCGGCCCTTGGGACCGAGCGTCACCTTGACGGCGTTGGCCAGGGTGTCGACGCCACGCAGCATGCGCTCGCGGGCATCCTGGGAAAATTTCACGTCCTTGGCAGCCATAATTCCTCACTCCTTCAGACTTGAGGTTTCACGGATGATGTTTGAGGCCCCAATCAGGCGGCCTTCTTCAGGGAGGCGGTGGCTTCGACGACACCCATGATGTCGCTTTCCTTCATGATCAGGAGATCTTCGCCGTCGATCTTGACCTCGGTGCCGCTCCACTTGCCGAACAGCACACGGTCGCCAGCCTTCAGATCGAGCGGAACGAGCTTGCCGTCCTGATCGCGGGCGCCGGGCCCAACGGCGACGACTTCGCCCTCTTGCGGCTTTTCCTTGGCGGTATCGGGGATGATGATCCCTCCCCTCGTCTTCTCCTCGGCGTCGATGCGCTTCACGACGACGCGGTCATGCAGTGGCCGAAACTTCATGAGTTCCTCCAGTTTCCATGTCGGTCACATGTCAAAGCGGACGGCACCCTCGCGCGGCCGTTCGGCGAGGAACCGGAGCAGCCTTGAGGCGTGCCTGTCCGCGCGCTGATCTGGTTTTTCGCCAAAGCCAGTTCAAGGGCCTGGCAGCACTTTTTTTGAATGAGTGCTAATGCGCTGATGGTGCTAGCGAATTCGTAATTTTTCGCTTGCGGTCGCATTCGTTTTGCGTTGCGATTGCATGATCGAAGACGGAGCCGGAAGGAATGGCATCACACGACTTCGCCCGCCAGATCGCGGGCTACGGACTGACCACCGCGGGCATTCTTTATCGCATGCCCGACCACCCCGCGATCCTGCAGGAATACATCTGGCAGGAGTACGACCTCGCCCCGCGCTTCCCCGAACTAAACAGGTTCCTCGCATTCTGGCAGGCGAGCCTCGACGGCAAGCTCTTCCGCGTGACCGTCAGCCACAAGGACCTGATCGGCCCGGCCGACCTGGAGGCGGTGAGCGGGGAGTTCATGCTGCAGTAGAGCGTGGCGGCGGGGTGACACCGCCGACCGCAGACGGAGATCGGTCTGCGCGACCGGTATGCACGGTCAATCCGTCAGCCGCTCCCCCGACAAGATCTCCGGCCGGTCGCCAAGCCTGCCGGTCTTCCGCCGTGCCAGAAACCGCGGCCTGCGGTTGTTCAGCAGCGCGTAGCGTCGCCTGATCCGGACCGGGCCGAGCGCCAGCCGGCCGACCTGCGGATAGGGTTCGGAGACGACGCCGTCACCGGTTTCGAGAAGCAAGGCGAGCCCGCTGGTGCGGCCGCAATCGCGCCAGAGCGCCACGGCATCGTCGCTGTCTGCGACCGCGACCGTGATCGAGCGGCCGTCGCCGGCGGTGAGCGCCAGTTCGAAGCGCTCGTCGGCCTGCTCGTCGGCATTCGCGCCGCTGGTCAGACGCAGCGCCACGCCGCGCCAGCCTGCCCCGGCCCGCAGGATGCGCACCGGCCCGATCCGCTCGACGCAAGCGCCCTCGGTCTGCGCCGGCATCGGGTTCTTCGCGACGATGCTCTGGATTGTCGTGCTGCCGGAGCGGTCACGCATGACCTCCCCGGCAGCCGGCGTGACGCTGGCCATCGGTTTTAACGCCTCTCTTAAATCCCTGCCGCTCCGGAGCCCTCTGTGTGTATCGGGGCTCTCGTGCTTGCCATGCGAGAGTGTCTGCCGCGCCTTCCCGAGCGCTTAAGGGGCTCGGTTAAAAGACTGTGTTTTCCGGCCGAAATGCCCGGGCATGGCCTGTTTCATGCATGATGCTTGACGGAATCTTTCGGTGCGGGGCGGCATTTGGCGCTTGTCTCTCCGGCACGCCCGGCCGATACGGAGAGCATCATGAGCACGCCCCCGATGCCGATCGCATCCGATCTGCTGCCGGCGATCCGCGAAAGCTGCATCGCGGCCGGCGAGATCGCGCTTGCCCTGTTTCGCCCCGGCGAGAAGACGGCGGCCAAGACCTGGTCGAAGGCAGGGGGCTCGCCGGTGACGGAGGCCGATATCGGCGTCGACACGTTTCTGCGCATCCAGCTTTCGGTGCTGCTGCCGGATGCCGCCTGGCTTTCGGAAGAGACGGTGGACGACGCACTCAGGCTCTCGCGGCGCTTCGTCTGGGTGGTCGATCCGATCGACGGGACGCGCGCCTATATGGCGGGCTCGAAGGACTGGGCGGTCTGCGTCGCGCTGCTCGACGAGGGCCGGCCAATCCTCGGCATCGTCCATGCGCCAGCTTCGCATGCGACCTATACCGCGATTGCCGGCGGCGGGGCGCAGCGCAATGGCGAGCCGATCGCCGCCTCGGGCCTGAACGCCCTCGCTGAGGCCCGCATCGCCGGCCCCAAGCCGATGCTCGATGCGCTGGCCCGGCTGGAGGCCTTTTTGCCCGCCGACAAGATTCCCTCGCTGGCGCTTAGGCTGGCGCGGATCGCCGACGGCACGATCGACGCCGGCCTCGTCTCGCCCGATGCACGCGACTGGGATCTGGCGGCGGCGGACCTGATTCTGGTCGAGGCCGGCGGCCGGGTCAGCACCGGGGACGGCAGTGCGGTCGTCTACAACCGTGAGACGCCGGTGCATGGCATGCTGGTGGCCAGCAATGCGGGCCTGTCGGCCCCGCTGCTGGGCGCGCTGCAGCGCATGCGCGACGGCCAGACCCAGCGAATCTGAGCGTTTGCGCTTCATTCCGCCGCAAACCCGCATTCGGCACTCGCGCAGCCGAATCTTATGCCCTATTGAGCGCAACGACAGACAAGCCCCATATTGGAGGGACTCATGGCCGCTGAACCCGAAGCCAAACAGCTTCTGCATCTCGTCATCGGCGGCGAACTGAGTTCGCTCGATGGGGTGACTTTCAAGGATCTCTCGAAGATCGACATGGTCGGCGTCTATCCGAACTATGCCAGCGCTCATGCCGCCTGGAAGGCCAAGGCGCAGGCGACGGTCGATCAGGCGCAGACGCGCTATTTCGTGGTGCATCTGCACCGCCTGCTCGATCCCGAGACGGGCCACGCCTGAACCGCGCGCGGTTCCGGACAGGACTTCATGGGTTTTTCCATCCTCAAGACGCGCGCGGCGCAGGAGACGATCGGCCGCCTGCTGGCCGGCTATCTGAAACTCGTCCAACGCACCAACCGGATCGTGGTGGAACCCGCCGACATCTACGAGCAGGTGCGGCCCGGCCTGCCGCTGATCATCGCGATGTGGCACGGCCAGCACATCATGATCCCCTTCGCGCGGCCGGACTGGATGCCGGCCTGCTCGCTGGTCTCGCGCCATGGCGATGGCGGCTTCAACGCGGTGGCTTTACGCCAGCTCGGCATCGGCGCGATCCGGGGGTCGGGCGCACTCGGCAAGAAGATCCGCGAGAAGGGCGGGGCCAGCGCCTTCCTCGCCATGCTGCGCCACCTCAAGGCCGGCGACACCATGGTGCTGACCGCCGACATCCCCAAGCGCGCCCGCATCGCCGGCATCGGCATCATCCAGCTCGCGCGCGCCTCGGGCCGGCCGATCCGGCCGATCGCGGTCGTCACCAGCCGGCGGATCGACTTCAAGAGCTGGGACCGGGCCTCGATCGGCCTGCCCTTCGGGCGCGGCGCGATCGTCGTGGGCGACGAGATCTCGGTCGCGCGCGACGCCGACGATGCGACCTGCGAGGCCGCGAGGCTTTCGCTGCAGGACGGGCTCGACGCTGCCCATGCCCGCGCGTATGCGCTGGTCGGCGACGTCGATCCAGGTGCGGGCCTGCGGCAGGCGCAGGCCATGGCCGAGGCTGCGGTTTCGGGTCAGGCGGCATGATCGGCCAAGGCGCATTGCTCAACGGCTACCGGCTGGCCACCGCGCTGCTGGAGCCGGCGGCAGCAGGCCTGCTGGTCTGGCGGCGGCGGCGCGGCAAGGAAGACCCGACGCGCTTCGCCGAAAGGCGCGGTTATCCTGGCGTGCGCCGGCCCGACAAGACGCTGGTCTGGCTGCATGGCGCGAGCGTCGGCGAGACGGTGACGCTGCTGCCACTGGTCGAGAAACTGCAACAGCGCGGGCTTGCCGTGCTGGTGACCTCGGGCACCGTGACCTCGGCAAAACTGCTCGCGGCGCGGCTTCCGGCCGGCGTCATCCATCAGTATCTGCCGCTTGACGTGCCGCGCTACATGCGCCGCTTCCTCGATTACTGGCGGCCCGAGATCGGCCTGATCTGCGAATCCGAGATCTGGCCCAATCTGATGATCGAGGCGAAGAAGCGCGCCGTGCCGCTCGTGCTGGTCAATGCCCGCATGTCGGCGCGGTCGTTCAGGCGCTGGTACAAGGCCCCCCAGACCTCGCGCTACCTGCTCTCCTGCTTCGAGTGCTGCCTCGCCCAGTCGCAAGGAGATGCCGAACGTCTGGCACAACTGGGCGCCCCGCGCGTCAGCGTCGCCGGCAATCTCAAATTCGACGTGCCGGCCCCGCCGGCCGACGCCGACATGCTGGCGATCCTCGACGGGGTGACCACAGGCCGGCCAGTCTGGATCGCGGCCTCGACGCATCCGGGCGAGGATGAGATGGTGCTCTCGGCGCATCTGGGCATCAAGCCGCATCTGCCAAAACTTCTGACCATCATCGCGCCGCGCCACCCGCAGCGCGGGCCGGAGATCGAGGAGCTCTGCGAGGCCAACGGCGTCGCCGTGGCGCGCCGCGCGGCCGGCCGGACGCCCGATGCCGAGGTCGAGATCTATGTCGCCGATACGGTGGGCGAACTCGGCCTGCTGTTTCGGCTCTCGCAGGTGGCGTTTCTCGGCGGTTCGCTCGTCCCGGTCGGCGGGCACAATCCGATCGAGCCCGCAAAGCTCGGCTGCGCCGTCGTGCATGGCCCGCATGTCCAGAATTTCAGCGAGATCTTCGCGGCTTTCGACGGCGATGGCGGCTCGCGCGGCGTTGCCGATACGCAGGAACTGGCGGCCACGGTCCATCGCTGGCTCAGCGATCCGGCGAGCGCCCGGCAGGCGGCGCGCGCGGCCGCCCAGACCAGCGCGCGGCTCGGCGGGGCGCTGACACGGACGATGCAGGCAATCGAGCCGCTGCTGATGCGCGTCGCGCTCGGCCAGCGCGACGCTTCGTCCTGATAGGCCTGGGCTGATGCGCGCGCCGGGCTTCTGGTGGCGTCCCGAGCCCGGCCGGCTGGCCCGGCTGCTCTCGCCGCTGGGATGGCTTTACGGGACGCTCACGCTCCAGCGGATGCGGCGGCCGGGGATTTCGGTCGGCATCCCGGTGATCTGCGTCGGCAACTTTGTCGCAGGCGGGGCCGGCAAGACGCCGACCGCGATCGCCCTGACCGAGATGCTCGCGGCGCGCGGCGAAAAGCCTTTCGTCCTGATGCGCGGCTATGGCGGCCGGCTCGCAGGGCCGGTCGCAGTCGATCCATCGAGCCATTCGGCCGCCGATGTCGGCGACGAGGCGCTTCTGATGGCGGGCCGTGTTCCGACGGTGGTGGCGCACGACCGGCCGGCGGGAGCGGCGCTGGCTAAGGCGCTGGGGGCCAGCGTGATTGTGATGGATGACGGTCTGCAGAACCCTTCGCTCGCCAAGGCGCTGCGGCTCGCCGTGGTCGATGGCGCGAGCGGCGTCGGCAATGGCTTGTGCCTGCCGGCCGGGCCGCTGCGCGCGCCGCTCGCCGGCCAATGCGAGGCGACCGACGTGGTCATCGTGATCGGCGACGGCGAGGCAGGCGCGGCGGTAGCGGCGGAGGCGAGCGCTGCGGGGCTTCCCGTTCTGAGCGCACGGCTTGCGCCCGATCCCGACGTCGCCGCCGCGCTTGCAGGGCAGGCCGTGATCGCGGTCTCCGGGATCGGCCGGCCGGAGAAATTCGCCGCGACCCTGCGGCAAACGGGCGCGACGATCCTCGCCGAACGAGCCTTCGGCGACCATCACGCCTATACGCCGGGCGATGTCGCGGAGCTGATCGCGGACGCGACCCGGCTCGGCGGCAGGATTGCCACCACCGAGAAGGACATGACGAAGCTCGGGCCGCTCTGGCCGGCGACAGAGCGCGACCGGCTGCTCGTTCTGCCTGTGACGCTCGCCTTCGACGATCCGGCGGCGATCGAGCGGCTTGTCGAGCGTGCGCTCGCCGCCTCAACGCCTGCCGGCGCGGCGCAGCCTTAGCTGCACGGCTTCGGGCGAGACATAGGCTTCCTGCCAGTCGACCGACCAGTAGCGCAATTCGTCGAGCCTGATCGGGGCGCCGGTCACCGCGCAGCGCACGAAGGCGCCCGGACGGACGACGCGGAACTCGCCGTGACCGTAGTCGAGGGCCGCCTCGGGGCCCGGCAGCGGGGGGCGCTCGCTGATATTCATTCTAAATGCATCGAAACCGTTGATCGGGAAGCGGATTATCTGAATAGTCTCGCCCCTGTGATAGCGCCCCTGCCCATGATGTCCAGTCTGACGCGTCTGGCGACCCTGCTGACCTGTATCTGCGGGCTGCTTGCACCTGCAGCGTGGGCCGGCGGCTATGAGCGCGTCCGCATTCCGATCGAGGACGGGCAGCTCGACGCGGTGCTGTATCGTCCGCCGGGCCCCGGACCGTTTCCCGCCGTTGTCGCGATGCATGGCTGCGGCGGCCTTTGGCGCGCCAGCGGCCAGTTGTCGACGCGCCATTCCGACTGGGGCGAACGCCTCGCCGCAGCCGGCTTCCTTGTGCTGATGCCCGACAGCTACGGCTCGCGCAAGCTCGGCTCGCAATGCGGCGTCAAGGATCTGACGGTGCGGGCGAGCCGCGAGCGCGTCGTCGACGCCAACGCCGCGCGCCACTGGCTGCAACTGCGCGAGGATGTGCTGCCGGCCGCGATCTCGCTGATCGGCTGGTCCGGCGGCGGCTCCGCCATTCTTGCCGCCGCGAGGAAGGACCGACGGCCCGCCGATACCGCCCCGGATTTCGTGCGGGCGGTTGCGTTCTATCCGAGCTGCCGCACGCAATCGGACTCGACCAGCTTCGCCGCGCGGCTGCCGATCATGATCCTGATGGGCGACGCCGACGACTGGACGCCGCATGGCCCCTGCGATTTCCTCGCCAAGGCGGCGCAGGCGCGCGGCGAGAAGGTCGAACTCGTGCTCTATCCCGGCGCGCTGCACGATTTCGATCATCCGCGCCTCGAGGTGCGGGAACGCAACGACATCGCCTATTCCGCGACGGGAACCGGCAAGGCCACCGTCGGCACCAACCCGGCCGCGCGCGAGGACGCGTTGAAGCGGGTGAAGGCGTTCCTGAAAGGACTGTAGCCCGGCTCAGAACAGATCGCCCTGTCCCGGCTTAGGCGTGTCGCGGCGTACCGGACGAACGGGCCGCGCGGCTGTGTCGCCTCCCCCTGCGACCACGGCCGAGAAGCGCCCATCCGAAACCTGCACGCTGAGCGCCTGACCCGGCTTTGCGCCCGTGACGCTGCGCACCAGTTCGCCGGCCTCGTCGCGCACCAGCGCATAGCCGCGCGCCAGCACCGCCTGCGGGCCGAGCGAAGAGAGCAGCGACCAGAGGCCGACAAGCCGGTCGCGGCGGCGCTGCACCTGTCTCTCGAACGCCGAAAGCTGGCGCAGAGCGGCGGCCTCGACCCGGTCGCGAGCACGCCCGATCCGGTCGAGTTCGCGCTTCAGCAGCGTATCGCGCGCCACCCGCAGGGCGCGGGCGCGGGCATCGAGCCGCTGGCGCGCCTCGGCGAGCCTGACCAGCGGCGCATGGCGCGCAAGCTTCTGGCTGGCGGCGACCAGCCGGTTCTCATAGGCGCGGGCATTGCGCGCCAAGGCTGGAGCAAGCCGAGCCGCCGCGAGATCGAGCCGCTGGCGCGGACCCGACAGCACGGACTCCGGCCCCGGCAGGGCGCGGGCCAGCGCGCGCAGATCGCTGCGGCGGCGGTCGGAGAGCCTGCGCATCGCGCCGGCCTGACGGCGCGACAGATCGGCCATCTGCGCCATCAGTTCGGCCCGGACGGGAACGACCTTCTCGGCCGCGCCGGTGGGCGTCGGCGCGCGCAAATCGGCGGCGTGGTCGATCAGCGTCCAGTCGGTCTCGTGGCCGACAGCCGAGACCAGCGGGATCAGCGAGGCGGCGGCCGCGCGGACCACGACCTCCTCGTTGAACCCCATCAGGTCTTCGAGCGAGCCGCCGCCGCGCGCCACGATGATGACGTCGGGACGCGGGATGCGCCCGCCTTCGGGCAACGCATTGAAGCCGGCGATGGCCGCAGCGACTTCCGCCGCGCTGGTCTCGCCCTGAACCCGCACGGGCCAGACGACGACATGGCGCGGAAAGCGGTCCTCGAGCCGGTGCAGGATGTCGCGGATGACAGCCCCAGTCGGCGAGGTGACGACGCCGATGACGCGCGGCAGATAGGGGATGAGTTGCTTGCGCTCCTCGGAAAAGAGCCCTTCAGCCGCCAGCCGCTTGCGCCGCTCCTCCAGCAGCGCCATCAGCGCACCGACGCCGGCCGGCTCCAACGAATCGATGATGATCTGGTAGCTCGATTTGCCGGCGAAGGTGGTGATCTTGCCGGTGGCGATGACCTCCAGCCCGTCCTGCGGACGCGTCTTCAGCCGGCCGAACACGCCCTTCCAGATCACGGCGTCGATCTTCGAGTTGGCGTCCTTGAGCGAGAAATAGACGTGGCCCGAGGCAACCGGGCCGCGATAGCCCGAAATCTCGCCGCGCACGCGCACGAAGCCGAAGGCGTCTTCCAGCGTGCGCTTGAGCGCGCCCGACAGGTCGGAGACCGACCATTCGGGGGCGTTGGAGACGGGGGCGTCGCGCGATTCGGCTTCCATCACGCGAGCTTAGCCGGGTGGCTGGCGAAGCAGAAGCGTTGCCCCGCGCCGGTCCTCTCGCTATTGCGGCGCGACACTCTCGGGAGACGGCGATGAACATCCTTCTGATCGGCTCCGGCGGCCGCGAGCATGCGCTGGCCTGGGCGATCTCGGCTTCGCCGCTCTGCGACAAGCTCTTCATCGCGCCGGGCAATCCCGGAACCGCGCAATGCGGCGAGAATGTCGTGCTCGACGTCGCCGACCATCAGGCCGTGGTCGCCTTCTGCCGGCTTATGACGATCGGCCTCGTCGTGGTCGGACCCGAGGGCCCGCTCGTGGCCGGCATCGCGGACGACCTGGTCGCGGCCGGCATCAAGGTGTTCGGACCGTCGAAGGCCGCAGCCCAGCTCGAAGGCTCGAAGGCTTTCACCAAGGAACTCTGCGCCGAATTCGGCATTCCGACCGCCGGATTCGGCCGTTTCTCGGATGCGTCCTCGGCACGAGCCTATGTCGCCGCCCAGGGCGCGCCGATCGTGATCAAGGCCGACGGCCTCGCCGCCGGCAAGGGCGTGGTGATGGCGGAGACGCTCGCCGAGGCCAACGAAGCCATCGAGATGATGTTCTCGGGCGGGCTCGGCGAGGCCGGCGCGGAGGTCGTGATCGAGGAGTGGATGATCGGCGAGGAGGCGAGCTTCTTCGCGCTCTGCGACGGGACGCATGCGCTGGCGCTGGCCTCGGCGCAGGACCACAAGCGCGCCTTCGACGGCGACACCGGCCCCAACACAGGCGGCATGGGCGCCTATTCGCCGGCCCCGGTGATGACGCCCGAGATGGAAGAGCGCGTCATGGCCGAGATCGTGCGGCCGACGCTCGCCGGCATGGCGCAGCGCGGCACACCGTTCAAGGGCGTGCTCTTCGCGGGTTTGATGATCACGGCGCAGGGGCCGAAGCTGATCGAATACAATGTCCGCTTCGGCGACCCCGAATGCGAGGTGCTGATGCCGCGCCTGCGCAGAGACATCGTGCCGGCGCTGCTGGCGGCCTGCGACGGCGTGCTCGACCAGATCACGCTGCGCTGGTCGGAGCAGGCGGCGCTGACGGTGGTTCTGGCGGCGAAGGGTTATCCCGGCAAGCCGGAGACCGGCAGTGTCATCAGGGGCGTGGAGAAGGCGGAAGCAATGGCCGACGTGCTGGTCTTCCATGCCGGCACGAAGCAGAGCGCGCTCGACCTCATCGCCAGCGGAGGACGCGTTCTCAACGTGGTCGGGCTCGGCAGGAGCGTCAGCGAGGCCCAGACAAAGGCCTATGCGGGCGTCGATCTGATCGACTGGCCGGGCGGCTTCTGCCGCCGCGACATCGGCTGGCAGGCGGTGAAGCGGGAGCGCGGCTGACATTCGCCGATGGGCGATGTATATATCGTATCGCAATCGATATAGCCAGGAGGCGGGCATGGTGCTGATGATCAAGAACGCACGCGCCGACCGCATTGTCCGCGAACTCGCCAGCCGCACGGGTGAAACAATCGCCGATGCCGTGGCGATCGCGGCGGAAGAGCGGCTGGCGCGACTGCCGAAAACGAAAGGCCGGATCGACCGGGAAGAACTCGAACGCGTTCTGGCGCGCATCCGCTCCTACCCGATCACCGACGATCGAACCGCTGACGAAATCCTGGGCTATGACGAGAACGGCCTGCCGTCGTGATCGTGGTAGACAGCTCGGCAATTATCGCTTTCGCGTTCGGCGAACCTGAAGCCGAAGCATTCTTTGGGATCCTGACATCAGCGGAAAAGTGCCTTTGCTCTCCGGTGACGTTCACGGAATGCGCGATGGTTCTGATTGGTCAGAGGGCAACCACGCCGCTGATCGAGGTGCAGAACCTGTTTTGGATGCTCACTATCGAAGTTGCCGAGGCCGAACCGGCGCAAGGCCTGCTGGCCGCGGACGCGTTTATGCGCTTCGGCAAGGGTCGCCACCCAGCCCGCCTCAACCTAGGCGACTGCTTTTCCTACGCTCTCGCCAAATCGCTGAACGCGCCCCTGCTCTACAAGGGCGACGATTTTGGCCAGACCGACATCGTCTCCGCCGTCGCCACGGACGCCAGGCCATGAGCAATCTCGACAGCCTCTTCCCCGGCTTCAAGGGCCACTGGATCGACGGGCCGGTGGGGAAGATCTTCGCGCGCGTCGGCGGCGAGGGTCCGCCCGTCGTGCTGATCCACGGCTTTCCGCAGACCCATGCAGAATGGCACAAGATCGCGCCGGAGCTGGCGAAGACGCACACCGTCGTCTGTCCGGACCTGCGCGGCTATGGCTGGTCGGCCGCGCCCCATGGCGACGGCGGCAAGGCAACCTATTCCAAGCGCGGCTCGGGCGAGGATATCGTCGCGGTGATGCAGGCGCTGGGGCATCTGCGCTTCGCGGTGGTCGGCCATGATCGCGGCGCGCGCATCGGCTACAGGCTGGCGCTCGATCATCCCGGTCGGGTCGAGCGGCTGGCGCTGCTCGACATCATGCCGACCGTCTCGATGTGGGAGGGCATGAACGCGATGCGCGCCATGCAGGTCTATCACTGGACCTTCCTCGCCCAGCCCGAGCCCGTGCCGGAACGGCTGCTCAAGACCGACCCGATCCCCTGGCTCGACCACTGCATCGCGAGCTGGACCAAGGCCAAATCGCTCGACGCTTTCGACCCGCTGGCGATGGAATCCTACCGCGACTCATTCAACGACCCAGCGCGCATCCATGCCGCCTGTGAGGATTACCGCGCCGGGGCGACGACCGATCCCGAGCATGACCGGATCGACCTCGCGGCCGGCAAGCGCATCCTGTGCCCGGTGCTGGCGCTCTGGGGCGACGCCGGCATTCCCGGCAAGGGCGCGAGCCCGCTTGACCTCTGGCGCGCGACGTTTGCCCCGCAGGCACAGGGACAGGCGATCGACAGCGGTCATTTCCTGCCCGAGGAAAATCCAGCGGCGACGCTGGCGGCGCTGACGCCGTTTCTGGCCGCGCCGGGGAGCTGACGCGGCGGTTGCCGGCAGCGGCCGCAGCGCCCACATTCCGTCCATGCCGCGCAGCACAACAGCCCCCGCGAGACAGCCCGCGCCGACGTCGCCCGAGCTTGCGCTCGTGCTCGGGGCGGGCGGTGCGCGCGGCCTGAGCCATATCCTCGTGATCGAGGCGCTGGACGAGCTCGGGGTCAGGCCCGCGCTGATCGCCGGCTGCTCGATGGGTGCGATCGTCGGCGCGGCCTATGCGGCGGGGCTATCCGGCAAGGACCTGCGCGAGCATGTCGCGATCACCTTCAAGGACCGGGCGCGGGTCATTGCGCGCCTGCTCGACGCGCGCATCGGCAAGTTCACCGACCTGATGCGCGGCGTCGGCAACCCGGTGCTGATCGATGGCGAGCGAATGCTCGACCTGTTCTGGCCGGAGGCCGTGCCAGACCGCTTCGAGGAACTCGCCCTCCCCTTCATGGCGCTGGCGGCGGATTATCACCTGCACAGCGAAGTCGCGCTGACGAGCGGGCCGCTGACGCCGGCGGTCGCGGCCTCGCTCGCCATTCCCGGGCTGGTCAGGCCCGTCGTGATCGGCGAGCGCGTGCTGGTCGATGGCGGGGCCATCAACCCCCTGCCCTATGACCGGCTGATGGCGGCCGGCCGCATCGTCATGGCGGTCGACACCAGCGCACCGGCCACGATCAGCGACCGGCGCATCCCCGAGCCGCTCGAGGCGATGGTGGGCGTCAGCCAGATCCTGACCCGGACGATCGTGCAGCGCATGATCGAGCGACAGCCGCCCGACATCCTGATCCGCGCGGGCGTGGATTCGATCGGCGGGCTCGATTTCTTCAAGGCGAAGGCGATCCTCGAGGCGGCCGAGCCGGTGAAGGACGAGGTCAAGCGACGGCTGGCGCAGGCTCTCGAACAAGCGGGCTGACGGCGTCCGCCGCCTCGCAACGGAAGCCCGGCAGGGCCGCCGTCAGCGCCGCGCGGCCGGCCGGCGTCAGCGTGACGGCGCGGCTGTCCTTGCGGCGCAGGACCCAGCCCCTATCGAAGCAGCGGCAGGCCAGCGCGGCGGCGAGCGTTCCGGCGAGATGGGGCCGGCGCTCGCTCCAGTCGAGGCAGGGACGAAGCGCGGCGCGGCGGCCCTTGCTTTCCACTGGCGCGACGCCGAGGCTTGCGAACGCCGCCTCGCCGGCCGGCGTCAGGCCATAGCCGGCCTCGCCGACCATGAGATGGCCGGCCGCGACCAGCGCGTCATGGATGGCGATGCCGAGCCGGCCGGCGAAATGGTCGTAGCAGGTCCGGCCCTGGGCGAGTTCCGCGCCGACCCGCGAGGGCAGGCGACGCGGCGTGGCGGGCGAGCCCGCCAGCACCATCAGCCCCTCGATCGCGGCAGCGACCTCGGAGCCGGCGAGACGGTAATAGCGATGGCGGCCCTGCACCGCGACGCCCACGAGGCCGCCCTGCATCAGCCTTGCAAGATGGCCGCTGGCGGTCTGCGGCGCGACGCCGGCGAGAAAGGCCAGTTCCTTGGCCGTCAGCGCGCGGCCATCCATCAGCGCCTGCAGCATGTTGGCGCGGGCCGGATCGCCCATCAGATGGGCGATCTCCGCGAGATAGGGGCCTGATGCGGACATGGTGCGGCCTTTCTCACACCTTCCCCGTCATCCCGGACAAGCGGCGGACCCGCGCAGATCCGGGATGACGGCGTCGGTTTGACGAAACATTGCGTCCCGAACCGGGCCGAAGACAAGCAGCGACACTACGGCCGACACCGTAGCGTCGCCCCGCGACAGCGCGCGGCGGGAATGGCACAAGATCGGCCATGGAACCGCATATCATCCTCTTCATCGTCGCGACCTTCCTGCTGGCCGGCTTCGTCAAGGGCGTCATCGGGCTAGGCCTGCCGACCATCGCGGTCGGCGTGCTCGGCGTGATCATGGCCCCGGCACAGGCGGCGGCCCTGCTCGCCATCCCCAACATCGCCACCAATGGCTGGCAGATCGCGACCGGGCCGGGTCTCGGGACGATCCTGATCCGGCTCTGGCCGATGATGGCGGGCATCGTGCTCGGCGTCTGGGCCGGCTCGGAATTGCTGGAGCAGCAGAAGAACGGCTCGGCGACGCTCTGGCTCGGCATCGCGCTGGTGCTCTATGCGCTTGTCGGCCTCAAGGCCGCCAAGCTGCGCGTGCCGGCCAGCGCCGAACTCTGGCTCGGCCCCGTCATCGGCCTCGCGACCGGCATCGCCACCGCCGCGACCGGCGTCTTCGTGCTGCCGGCCGTGCCCTATCTGCAGGCGCTCGGGCTCGACAAGGACGAGCTGGTGCAGGCTCTCGGCCTCTCCTTCCTCGTCTCGACGCTGGCGCTCTCTGTCGGGCTGATCGGTGCGGGCGCGCTCGACTGGACGGTCGCCTGGCATTCGACGCTGGCGCTGGCGCCTGCGCTAGCGGGCATGGCATTGGGGACAACGATCCGCAACCGCATCTCGGCCAAGGCGTTCAGGCTCTGCTTCTTCGCCGGACTGCTGGCGCTGGGCGGATATCTGGTGCTGCGCGCCGCCGGCTAGGGCGCATGGCGACGGCGACCCGGAGGATTGTGCGCAACGGGTTGACGGCCGGCTAACCGCCGGAACGGCCCGCACGCGCCAGCGCTGCTGCCCCATGGTAACCTTTCCGCTTCGTGCATTGCGTCATGGAGGCGTGGATGGCCGACGAGGTGAGGGACTATCTGACATCGGAGATCGAGACGCTGCGCAGCGCCGTCTTCCGGGCCGGCGTGCTGAACGCGAAGACGCTAGGCCCCTGCGCCGACACGCATCTCGAAAACGTGCTGCGCTACGTCATCACCTCGCATGAACTCGAGGAGGCGACGCATGTCGCGCTCTCGCGTACGGCTGTGTTCGCCCGCGCGCTCTACGCCCAGGCGGAGATCGCCGAGATCGAGGAGGCGCGACGTGAGGCGCTGATCGCGATCGATGCGTTCGGAGTCGTGGTGGAGGGGTCGCTTGAGCAGGGGGCGGGCTTTAGCCGTCGGCATCGGCAGGACAATTATCTTTCCCTGACCTCCGCTCCCTGAAAAACCCCCTCAGCATCTCCCCCGCCTCCCCTTCCCGAATCCCGCCATACACCTCCGGGACATGGTGGCAGGTCGGGCTGGCGTAGAGCCGCACCCCGTTCTCGACCGCGCCGCCCTTGGGATCGCTTGCGCCGAAGTAGAGGCGGCGGATGCGCGCGAACGAAATCGCGCCGGCGCACATCGGGCAGGGTTCGAGCGTGACGTAGAGGTCGCATCCGGTCAGGCGCTCGCTGCCGAGCGCTGAGGCTGCCGCCCGCAGCGCCAGCATCTCGGCATGGGCCGTCGGGTCGCGGTCTTGAAGCGTGCGGTTGCCGGCGCTGGCGATCATGGCGCCGTCCTTCATCACCACTGCGCCGACCGGCACCTCGCCGCGCTCGGCGGCCGCGCGCGCCTGCGCCAGCGCCAGCGCCATCGCGTCGATATCCCGGCCCTTCGCCTGCACCGTCCAAAACCCTGTTTTGCCGCTCGCGAGCCGGCGGATGCTCTGCTACAAGCGCCGGCTACGAGCCGCCGTCCCCGCAGCGCGTAACGCCGGCAGGGACGAGCGCGACACCACCTATTCCGCATGCGCCTGATGCGAAAGTGGCTTTCCACTTTTGCCGGCCTGCGCCGGAGCGATCATGAGCGACGACACCAACCAGAACAACCGCGGCCCGCGCAAGGGCGGCGGGGCCGGCGGCAAGGGTGGCGGCAAGGGCGGCGGGCCTCGCGGCGGCCCCGGCGGCGAATTTGGCCGTAGCGAGGGCAGCCGTGGGGCAGCCCGCTCAGATCGGCCTGGCGGCGAGCGCAAGCCCTTCCGGTCTCGACCCGAGGGCGGCGAGCGCCCAGCCCGGGCCCGTGACGAGGGGGGCGAGCGCCCTGCACGCCGTTTCGACAGGCCAGCGGGCCGGCGTGACGGCGCGCCGCGACCCCCGCGCGCCGGTGGCGACAAGCCGTTTCGCGCAAGGCCCGATGGCGAGCGCGCGCCGTTTCGCGAGCGAAGCAGCGAGGGCCGTCCCGAGCGCGGCGCGGGCGGCGAACGCAGTGCAGGCCCCGATCGGTCCGCGCGCCGTTTCGACAAGCCGGCTGTGGCACGCGAGGGGGCTGAGCGGCCCTATCGCGCCAGGCCCGATGGCGAGCGCAGTTCCAGCCGCCCGCCGCGCGACGGAGCCGCTCCGCGCGGCCGCAGCTTCGGTGACCGCGACGGCAAGCGGCCCGAGCGGCCGCGCCGCCCGCGTGGCGAGGACACGCCTGCGCCCTCGGCCGTGATCCTGCCCTCTCTTCTCGCGCAGGAGCCCGAGCGCATCGCCAAGGTGATGGCGCGCGCGGGCGTCGCCTCGCGCCGCGACAGCGAGGCGATGATCGCGGAAGGCCGCGTCAGCGTGAACGGCAAGGTGCTGGAAAGCCCGGCGCTCGATGTCGGCCCCGACGACGTCGTGCTCGTCGATGGCGAGGCGCTGCCGGCGCGCGAGCGCACGCGGATGTGGCTCTACCACAAGCCGCGCGGCCTCGTGACCACCAATCACGACCCCGAAGGCCGCCCGACGGTGTTCGACGCGCTGCCGGAAGACCTGCCGCGCGTGCTCTCGATCGGCCGGCTCGACATCAACACCGAAGGCCTGCTGCTGCTGACCAACGATGGCGGGCTGGCGCGCATGCTGGAATTGCCCGAGACCGGCTGGCTGCGGCGCTACCGCGTGCGCGCCTTCGGCTCGGTGACTCAGGACCGGCTGGATACGCTGCGCGACGGCGTCACCATCGAGGGCGTCTCCTACGGGCCGATCGTTGCGCGCTTCGAGCGCCAGCAGGGCTCCAACACCTGGCTCACGGTCGATCTGCGCGAGGGCAAGAACCGCGAGGTCAAGACCGTGCTGGAGCATCTCGGCCTCGACGTGAACCGTCTGATCCGGGTCTCGTTCGGGCCGTTCCAACTCGCCGACCTGCCCGAGGGCGAGGTCGACGAAATCCGCTCGCGCGTGCTGAAGGACCAGCTCGGCGAGGAATTGATGGCGAAGGCCGGCGTCGACTTCGACGCGCCGCGCCGCGACGAACTGCCGGCCGCGCCGCCGCCGCAGGCGCGCGATCCGCGCCGCGCGCCCTCGGGAGACGACCGGCCGCGCCGGCGCGAGCCCGGCGACCGCGACGGCAAGCCGGAGCGCGAGCGCTGGCAGAGCGACGCCGTGCGCACGCCTTCGCTCGACGACCGCAGCGACAAGCCATGGAAGCGCACGGTCTGGCGCGCCGACGAGGCGCAGCCGCAGCGCGAGCGCAAGGCGCCGCCGCGGCGCGGCGCGGACCCAAAGGAGGAGCGGCAGGCGCGCGAGGCGACCGGCGCGGTCAGGCGCGAGCGCGGCAATGCGATCACCGATCCGGGCGGACGGCGCGTGCTGGTCGAGCGCGTCAGCGCCGCGCCCCGCGAGGACAGGGCTCCCCGTGAGGAGCGCCGGGACCCGGCCGACAATCCCAAACGCCGGCCCGACCGCCTGCCGCGAAACGCGCGCGGCGACGGACAGGGTCGCGGCCCGCGCGCCGGCGCGCCTGACACGCGTGGCGAACGCCCCGCCCGCCGGCCCCGGGAGGACCGCGCGCCCCGCGAGGGCGGCCGCGAGCGGCCCTGGCAGGATGCCGCACCACGCGCCGAGCGGCCTGAGCGCGCTCCGCGCGAGGGAGCGGAGCGGCCGCCTCGGCGGTTTCCCGAGCGCGTCCGAGAGGAGCGCCCGCGCGGCCCGGGCTTCGGCGACAAGCCGGCAGGTCGCGGCGCTGGCGGCAAACGCAGCGGCGGCAAATCCTTCGGCGGCAAGCCGGGCGGCAGCAAGCCGTTTGGCGCAAAGCCTTCCGGCGGAAAGTCCTTTGGAGGGAAGCCCGGCGGCCGACCCTCTGGCGGCGGACGTTCCGGCGGCGGCGGCAAGGGGCCGCGTCCCGGCGGCGCGCCGCGCGGCAAGCGCGACTGAGCCATGCGGATCGTCGCCGGGCGCTTCGGCGGGCGGCCCTTGGCTGCGGATTCCGATTCCGACCGGCCATCATTCCGATAATTGACCGGCCGGGATT
>LSIB01000200.1 GCA_001556025.1 Rhizobiales bacterium CCH3-A5 | reverse complement strand
CTGATGGGGTGGATGCCCCCTCCGTCCGGCATCGTAAGGTGCCAGTGAGCGCCATCGGGGCGCGATCGAGGGAGGAGCGCATGTCCGACGTTTATGTTCTGGCGATCGATCTCGCCAAGCGAAGCTTCCAGGTCTGCGGGACGGCTCGAGGCGGGGCGGTTCTATTCAACCGCACGGTGTCGCGCGCCAAGCTGATGCACATGCTGGCGGTGCAGGCCCCATGCATCGTGGCGATGGAGGCCTGTGCGACAAGCCATTACTGGGGCCGCGTGGCGCAGGGCCATGGCCATGATGTCCGGCTGATCCCGCCGATCTACGTGAAGCCTTTCGTCAAGCGGCAGAAGAACGATGCAGCTGACGCGGCTGCGATCGCAGAAGCTGTGTTGCGGCCCAACATCCACTACGTCGCCGTGAAGACCGCTGAGCACCAGGCGCGGGCCGTCGCTTTCCGCACGCATCAGTGCTTCGTGCGGCAGCGTACCCAGCTGATCAACGCACTGCGCGGCCATCTGGCGGAGTTCGGTATCGTCGTCGCCCAGGGGCCGGTGCATCTGAGGGAGGTTGTCGGGTTGCTCGAGAACGGCGAAGCGGAGGCGATTCCCGTCACGGTCAAGGACATCGCCCGGCTCTATCTCGATCAAATCGACGTGCTTGGTGGGCGGATCGAAGAGCTCGCAACTGGCCTGAGGGCAGCGAGCGAGGAGCAGGCAGAGACACGCCGCTTGTGCACCGTTCCAGGCGTCGGTCCGGTCACGGCTGGCGCCATCATGGCCTTCGCGCCCGATCTGCGCGCTTTCGCCAGCGGCCGCAACTTTGCCGCTTGGCTCGGCCTCGTGCCGCGGCAGCGGTCGACGGGTGGCAAGATCCTCCATGGCGGCGTTAGCAAGATGGGGCAGACTGACATCCGCAAGCTGCTGATCGTCGGAGCGATGAGCCGGATCCGGTGGATCGTCCGAAAAGGCGTCATGCCGGACAACTGGCTCGGCAGGATCGTGGCGCGGAAGCCCAGGATGGTGGCCGCCGTCGCCTTGGCCAACAAGATGGCGCGCAACATCTGGGCGATGATGACGAGGGAGCAGAACTACAGGATGGCGTGAGCGGCGGCCTTCGATAGAGGGATCGTGGTGAGCGCCTCGGGGCCGCAAGGCCTCGGCAAGGAGATCGACTGACGACCTATGCAGGGCAAGGACTTCCAAGTTCAGGATGGGGAAAACCAGTCCCGGGGCTCGAGCATCAAAGCTCTCTGAACCGATGTGGACCCCATCTCTCGAACTGCATACCGGCCACGTGGCGGAAGGCCACGATCAAAGGCCTGACACACGACCGATAGAAGTGCCTGCCTGCCGAGATCCGTCAGAAGAATCCCCTTGCAAAACCGGGGGCATCCACACACGC
>LSIB01000020.1 GCA_001556025.1 Rhizobiales bacterium CCH3-A5 | reverse complement strand
CCAGCGTCGCGACAAAGAAGAAAACCTTGGTCGCGACACCGGCGATCTCGACCCGGCGCTCCCCGAAATCGATCTGCAGCTGCTCGCCGGGCGGCGTCTCGAAGCGAACCGTCGCCCGCGCCTCGGCCACCAACTCCCGGCGCAACGGCGCCACCGTGCGCTCGACCGTCCGCAGGCTGACATGGATGTCCTTCTCCTGCGCCAGTTCCTGGCGGATCACATCGGCGTTCCCGCGATGGCGCCGGAATCGCTCGGCCAGCCAATCCGACAGACCGTCCAGCTTCTTCGAGCGCGAAGGCGTCACACAAGGTCGCCAATCGCCGTATCTCAGCCAGCGCTTCACCGTGTTTTTCGAGCAGCCAAGCTCGGCCGCGATCCGCTTCGCGCCCCACCCCAAAGCCTTCAGACGCACCATCGCCGACACGTCGTCCGGCGTCTTCATCTCGTCCCTCCGCGGCAAACCCAACCGCGGCGAACTCTGAACCTCTTGCTCTTCCATGCCGACCTCCTCTCCAGAGGGGTCAGTTCCTCATGGCGTCAGGGGGGCAGTTTGTCGTGTCGCCTGACACTTGCGGATGTCATGACGCTGGCGAGCTTGCCAATCATTCATAAGGGCCCGGCAGGCCCACAAGATGGAGCCGAATGGTCATGGTCCACCTGGTTTGACAGGCTTGGATTGAACGCCAAGGTTCCGGAAGGATTGCGCTTCGACACCATCAGCATGTCTCTGGCCGCTGCACTGGAAGGGGCTGGTGTCGCGCTCGCCCGATCCCTCCTGGCGCATGACGCATTGGCTGAGGGTCGGCTCACGCGCGTCTTGCCCATTGAATGGGACATCGCCTCTAGCAAGGTTCATGTGATCCGCTGGCCGGCCGTCCTGACCGGCGATGCCCGCGTTGCCAACTTCGCCAACTGGCTGATGGGCCAGGTCGACGCCATGCGGGACGCTTGATAGCCGGGTTTTAACTCCTTGCGGAGTGCATACCGACACAGATTGGCAGGAGCGCTAAGGCTATTGCTGTCTCTGGCTAAGGGCGGATGCACTGTCTGGAGCTGCAGGAGTGCTCCCGCAACCGGAATTTCTGCAATTGGCGCTTGTGCCGGTTACAAACCAGCGATCGATCCTGACGTTGGTCGGGTGGACAACCAGCGCGCCATTTCCAAGTGTCTCCACTACAAGACTCCCCATGCCCGATATCGTTTCCGCCCAGTGAGTTCGCGCGGCAGGCTAGGCCCGAGCTCCTTGAGCATGGCCTCGACTGCCTGTGGCGTGACCTTCAGCTTTTCCGTCGCCATCTGCACGGTGACGAGCGGCGAGGCCATGAACAGATAGACCAGCTCCTGCAGCCTCGAATTCCCCCTCCGTCCTTCACATCGCCGCCCCATCACCTGGCGCGCCAGGGTGAGCCGCTTGAGATCGCCATCGGCCAGCCGCGCGCTGTCGTGAATGGCACGGATCATCACGGCCAGGCGAACCTCCTGCCCCTGATGCGGGCTCCAGCGGAAACGGCCTTTGCGGTAGCCTAGCCCCAGCGCCGGCAAGTGATGCGCGGCGACCCCGCGCCGGCGCAGGACGGTGGCCGCCAATGCGAAGCCCGCTTCCCCGCCCCGCTCGGCGGGTTCGAGCAGGAGCCAGGCGTCGAGCGCAATGGCCGTGGCGAGAACAGCAGGGGCGTCCTTGGCTGCCTTTAGCGCACCGAGCCAGGCGTCGAGGCGAGCGGATGCTCCATATTCTGGATCGTGCAGCCTGAACGGGGCTGTTTCAGGCAACGGACTTGCGAAGGCCCCAAGCAAGCGGCTTGTGCGCGCCAGCAACGCATCGACGGCGGCGAGCTCGCCGCCGCCCTCCTCCCCGCCCGGCCCGTCATCACCCGGATCGAGCGGTTCGACATCGTCCGGCTCGTCGTCCTCTGGCCAGAGCGCGTCGTCATCGCCGCCGGCCAGCCGCGGCATTTCCCATGGCGGCGGATCGCGAGGCGGGGGCGTGGCGCGGCTTGCCGTCGTGGCGACGTCCGCATCGTCCGGCTCCTCCCTCCCTTCCCCTGCCGCCTGATCCTCGGCCACGCCGATCAGCCGGCGCAGCGCCTTCGCTGCCAGCACCGCTTCGGGCCCACGCCGAGCCAGGCTGCGGCGTTGGTTGAGGATCCGCGCCGCCCGCACCACGCCGGTCGAGGGTACGCGAACGTCCATGCCGGCATCGTGCAGCACGAGATCCTCGAGTGAGACCATTTCGCCCGACAGATGCACGAGCGCCTGCGCCTCGAACAGAGCGGCACGGGCCCGCACGCCGTCGGCCAGCACAGGCTCGCTGCGCGCCAGCCGCTCATCGAGCCGTACCAGCGCCAGAGTTGCAGCCTCGACCGGTCTAGATAGAGCGGACATAAGCGCACGCAGGGTGTTTTGAGGAAGCTCGTAAGTATCTGTTTGCACGATAGATACGTTATCATAACCAATCTAAAAAGCTATTGCATTGTATCACATATGCAAGTCTGTGAGACTGTCTATCATTCACGATAAGAACCCCTTATCGATGGTGATGGACAGGCCAGGCTGAATACGGCAAACTGATCCCATGGACGACGGAAACCGGCTGATAATGTTGCCTCAATCGCCTGATGACGGGCGTCTACAGCTTCGCGCTCATGGCTATGACCGCGGCCTTCAATGCGGGCAGATCGTCGGAAACGATGTCCCACAGCCGCGCGGCTTCAACCGCATGGTAGGCATGGCGCAGCACATTGCCCAGGTCGTGCACCCGACGCCAAGGGATATGCCCATGCTCTGCGAGGAGTTCCTCGGGGAGGCGCCGCGAGGCTTCGGAGACAATCTCCAGCGCCCGCTCGATGGCGCGACGGCGGAACAGGTCGGCCTCGAACGCGGCAAGATCACGCCCCGCCAGGGCCGCCTCGATCATCTCGATCGCTTCAAGGATGTCGTGGAGATAAACCTTGGCAGATCGCTTCGTCACAGGATCCGCACGGCCTCGCGCTCGATCTCGTCCTTGAGCAATGGGTGCAAGCCGCCGCGTGTGGTCAGATCAACCACCCGGCCGAGTTCATCCTCGAGAAAGTGCTTCACGCCGATCAGATCGAGCAGCGAGAACTTGGCGTTGGGTTCGATGTCCAGGAACACATCAAGATCGCTATCGGCGCGCGCCTCGCCGCGGGCTGTCGAGCCAAAGAGATATGCGGCGGCGACGCCGCGCGCGCGAAGAGCGGCAGCGTGGGCGGCAAGTTCGGTGATGGCGGCATCCCGGTTCATGGCGCGACCTTACACGAATTTCGAGGGCAGCCCAAGATGACAATCAAGACCGTGCCACGCGAGACGGGTGATCCCGAGGACACGCGATTCACCGATCTCAATGCACTTGCAGGCGTTCTGCGCGATCACCGACGCGACAAGCTGTCAGCGCAGCTCTCTGTTGCCGATGCAGCCACCTTGCGCCATTCGCGCTGCTTCCACCGCAGCGATCTCAACATCGGCCAGTTCGGAGGTCAGCTCAACCCGGCGCTCGCGCCGCGTCAGGCGCAGATAGTCCTCATAGGCCACCAGCACGGTGCGCGGACGGCCGTTCTCGGTGACGATAACGGGCTCGCGCACGGCGGCGTCCTGATAGGCCCCGACATTCTTGGACATGTCGGCGGCTGTGACGGTCGATGGCATGATGATCGCTCCTTGACCCGGATTTTACGGAACTGCCGAAGTTCCCGCAAGTTTCCTGGATGTGTCCGATGACGATCGAGACGGATGATCCCGAGCACGCACGCTTTGCTGAGCTGAATTCCCTGGCGGGCGTGCTGCCCTATCACCGCCGCGACGAGCTGTCGGCGCTGCTCTCGGATGCCGACGTCGCCACCTTGCGGCATCTGGTCGAAAGCGGCATGGGGGCAAATACGCTGCGCGCCATCGCCTCGGATCTGGCCTATCTCGAGCGCTGGGCGCTGGCGGCGACAGACTCTCCCCTGCCCTGGCCAGCACCCGCTTCGCTGGTGGTGAAGTTCATCGCCCATCACCTGTGGGATGCGGTGAAGAAGGAGGCCGATCCGGCGCATGGCATGCCGGACGATGTTGCGGGTGCATTGCGGGCTATTGGCGCCCTGAAATCCACCGGACCGCACGCGCCGGGCACGGTCAAGCGGCGGCTGTCGCTCTGGGGCTCGATGCACAAATGGCGCGGCCTGAGTGGGCCCTTCGGTGACGGCCAGATCAGGACGGCGCTCAGGCTGTCCGTCCGCGCCGCCGCCCGGCCGCGGCAACGCAAGAGCGAGAAGGCCGTTACCGGCGATATCGTGGCGAAGCTGATCGAAACCTGCTGGCTGAACCGCCCGCAGGATCTGCGTGACAAGGCGCTGCTGCTCGTGGCCTTCGCCTCCGGTGGCCGCCGGCGTTCGGAGGTGGCGGGCCTCCGCCTTGAGGACATCGTGGTGGAGCCTGACGTGCCCTCGCTTCCCGGCGATTCTACCTCCCCGCCCTTGCCCTGCCGGCGCATCCGGCTCGGCCGAACCAAGACAACCGACGCCGATCAGGACGCCAGCGTCTTCGTCATCGGCGCGCCGGTCATCGCACTGGAGGCCTGGCTCGCGTTCGCCAAGATCAAGAGCGGCTCCGTCTTCCGGCGCATCGACCAGTGGGAGAATATTCGCCCTGAAGGTCTCACCGGCCAGGGCGTCAACCTGATCCTCAAGCGTCGCATCGCCATGGCTGGGCTCGATCCTGTCAGCTTCTCGGCCCACGGGCTGCGCTCAGGCTTCCTCACCGAGGCGGCACGGCAAGGCGTGCCCCTGCCCGAAGCCATGGCGCAGAGCCAGCACACCTCCGTGCAACAGGCGGCACGCTACTACAACGACGCCGAGCGCAGGATGGGACGAGCGGCAAGACTGCTTGGCTAAGCGCTGGCCCCCGCCCTCCCCTGTTTTCTCAAGCGCGTCTGTGGATTGAGCAGCGATCGGACAGCCCAAAAGTTCAGGTGATGGCGCAGGAGCTTTCCGCCAACTATGTGCGTCATTGGTGGACGGGTGGCCGGAAAGTGTGCTATCAAATTGGGGAACAATAAAGGGATAGAGCCATGGACACATTTTCGGTGCGAGACTTGCGCGAACGCTCAGGCGATCTGGTGCGCCAGGCTGAAGAGGGTCGATTGTCCATCGTGGCGAAACACGGTCATCCGCTCTTTGTCGCAGTGCCGCTGGATGAGCATCTTCTCAGCGAGGGCGTTGCCGTCGCGATGGCTTCCCGCCTATTCGCCGAACACAGCATCAGCCTCGGCAAAGCCGCAAAGCTTGCAGGGCTGCCCGTCGAACGCTTCATTATTGTTCTGGGCGCTATGGGGATCCCGGCCGTCGATCTTGCGCCCGCGGAGCTTGATCACGACCTTGCCGCGCTCGCCTGAATGCGAATGATTATCGCCGACGCTTCGCCGCTCATCATGTTGGCGCGGAGCGGGCTGATCGATGTGTTGCGGGTGCTCGCAGGCACGGTCATTGTTCCGGAAGCCGTCTGGAATGAATGTATAAGCGGCGGCGCGCGACCCGGTGCCACCGCGATCATGAGCGCGAGGCAGGCAGG
Organism: Rhizobiales bacterium CCH3-A5; assembly: GCA_001556025.1. Classification (GTDB taxonomy): domain Bacteria; phylum Pseudomonadota; class Alphaproteobacteria; order Rhizobiales; family Beijerinckiaceae; genus Allobosea. The sequence goes on along the minus strand of LSIB01000020.1, from coordinate 6,006 downwards.
ACATATCGAGGTCCGCGCCGATGCTGTGCTGAACGATCCCCTCCCCGCGCTCGGACAGGGCGAGGTTTCCGCCATCGCGCTGGCGATGGAGCTTGGCTGTCCTGTGCTGATGGATGAACGTCTCGGTCGCCGCGTTGCCAGCTTGCATGGCGTACGGGTGATCGGTAGCGCCGCTATCCTCATTGCCGCGAAGGAGCGTGGGCTCATCCCCGCGGTCAAGCCAGTTCTCGCGGATTGGCGCGCGGCTGGATATTTCTTGAGCGAGGCGCTCCTTCGGGCCGTGCTGCAACGCGCTGGCGAGGTTTGACCGCCGGCAACTGGATGTGGTCGCCGCAGGGGCCTTCCGCATCGGGTCGCCGCCGCACCTGTCCCGCTTGACGGCATCGAACCGTCGCGCGGAAAGGGCAAGCGGCACCGTTGAACCAAAACACTCTCTCTGACTTCCCATGATACGACCGGCTCGGTCGGCGATCCAAGGATCGGCGGTCCCCCCGGTGTTCAGCCAGGCCGCTGACGCGTCCCGTCAGAAAACCGGCTCCCCCGCCGCCCGCCTCTGGCGGCGCGTGCCCGCGTCCTTGACCCCGCCCTCCCCGGCTCGTCGCGGCGCTTCGTCATCAAGACGAAGGAGATCGACGATGAGCACAATCACAACCTGCATCCTACCTGCCGAGGAGATCGCCTGCTGGATCGCGGAGATCGAGCGAGAATATCCGACCCTGCCACACGGCGAGCAGCGTCAAGCCCGCAGGCAGTTATGCCAGCTCCGCGACGAGCTCGGCATCCGGGACGAGTTTGACCGGATCGAGAGCGAACAGCGCTATTTCGCAGATGTGGAAGCCTACGCCGCGACGATTGAGCCGGACGGGTTCGAACTGCCCTTCTGAGGCCGAGCGAGAGGGAGTTCACGAAACTCCCTCTCGCTCTCCCTGCGCCCGGAAGCCCCTTGCCGGCATCGAACCGTCGCCGGGCTGGCTTGAGGCTTGACCACAGCGCAACGAGTGGACACTCGCTCCGGGTTCCCGCAATCCCAATTTGCCATTAGACCCGGTAGCGGGCAGGGCGCTGAGAACAGCGATACCTACTTTTTCGATGAGTTGTACGCGTACAACCAAGCGTGGAGCGAGTCGTTCGCAAAAGTCGGCCGATCAGTTGTACACGTACAACTCCAGCCAATCAGGTCGAATGTCGGGTTGGGAGGATGCAAGGTAGCAGCTTCTGTTAAGGATCTGTTAACTCAATAAAGATTGCGTGATCGGAAGAATCGGGCATTATCGTCAATCAGCGCAGATTGCGCCGAAAAGCCGTTTTTCCCGCAGGTTCTCCAAAATGCAAAAAACAGTCGCCACGCACCAAGAACGCTTAGGCGACATCCGTCCGCTTATCAATGCCGATGCGGCTGAGCTCTCGTTGCGCCTTCAAGCGCAGCAGTTGCGAGATTTTCCACCGTCTGCCCAAAAGACGATGAGGCGGTTTTCAACCGCAGAGGTTGCGCGCTTTATCGGCATTCATGAAGGCTATCTCAGGCAACTGGTAGCCGAGCGCAAGGCCCCCATGGGGGAGGGGAGTGCGCGTAAGACCTATTCGATCGAAGAAATTGAGGAGCTGCGCAGCGAGCTGCACAAATCGGGTAAGGGGATCCGCAGGTACCAGCCCCATAGACAGACCAACGAGCATCTGCAGATCATCTCAGTGATGAACTTCAAGGGCGGCAGCGGCAAGACAACCACCGCCGCGCATCTCGCCCAATATCTTGCGTTGCGCGGATATCGGGTTCTCGCAATTGACCTTGATCCTCAGGCAAGCTTGTCGGCCTTGTTTGGACAAATTCCGGAAACGGATGTTGGGGACGGCGAGACAATCTTCGGCGCCATTCGCTACGCAGGCGAAAGGCGCGACATGCGTGACATCGTCCGCGGCACCTACATTCCCAATCTGCACATTGTGCCAGGCCAGCTCGAGCTTATGGAGTTCGAGCACGAGACCCCCCGGGCGCTCATGGAGCGGCAGGATGACGGAGGCCTGTTTTTTGCCCGCATCAGCGGTGCAATCGCGCAGGTCGGTGATGCCTACGATATCGTCATCATCGATTGCCCACCGCAACTCGGCTTCCTGAGTTTGTCGGCCCTCTGCGCTGCAACGGCTGTGCTCATCACCGTCCATCCGCAAATGCTCGACGTGATGTCGATGTCCCAATTTCTGAACATGACGGGTGGACTGCTCGACGTGGTCGCCAAGGCTGGCGGCACAACCAATTATGATTGGATGCGCTATCTCGTCACTCGATATGAGCCGAGCGATGGTCCGCAGACGACGATGGTTGGACTGATGCGATCGATCTTTGGCTCGCGGGTCCTTACCCACCCAATGCTGAAGAGCACGGCGATCGCCGATGCAGGCCTGACCAAGCAGACTCTTTACGAGGTGGAACGCCAGCAGTTCACGCGAGGCACCTACGACAGGGCGGTCGAGGCGCTTGAGCAGGTGAATGGCGAAATCGAAGCCCTGATCAAGCAAGCTTGGGGACGAATCTGAGATGGCAAGAAAGATCACTTTCGATGCTCCCGTTGAACACCGTCTCAATACTGAAGCTGGGCAGGAGGTCCGGACCTCCGTGACGCGGCCGTTGATGGGCTTGGAGCGCCCTTCACGGCCAAGCGGGTCACTTAGTGCAATCTCTCGATCACTCGATGGACTGTCCGAAAAAGCAAAGCGCGCCGATGACATCGAACAAAAGCTTGTTCAAGGCTTGGTGGTCGTCGAGATTGATACGTCGTTGGTCGACGCCTCAATTGTCCCAGATAGGATGGAGTTGAGCGCGGAACAGAACGAGGAGTTCCGCGAGACGATTCGCGAAAACGGTCAGCAATCGCCAATCCTGGTTCGGCCTAAACCAGAAGCCGATGGCCGCTACGAAGTTGCCTTTGGCCATCGTCGCCTGCGCGCCGCGCGCGAGCTGGGCATCAAGGTTCGGGCAGTCGTCAAGAAGCTGTCCGATCAGGAACTGGTCGTCGCGCAAGGGCAAGAGAATAGCAGCCGCACCGACCTGACCTTTATCGAAAGAGCGCGCTTCGCTGCCCGGCTTGAGGAACGCGGTTTCTCTCGCGACGTCGTCATGTCTGCTTTGTCCGTCGACAAGGCAGCATTGTCGCGATTGGTAGCCTTGGCGTCGCGCATGCCGGCCAGCCTCGTTGAAGCGATTGGACCAGCGCCCGGTTTCGGACGCGTGCGATGGGTTGAGCTGGCCGAGCTTTTGGATGCTGCCGGCGGGTTGGATAAAGCCAATCGCCATATCGAGGCTCCAGAGTTCAAGCTGCTTCACTCCGATCAGCGCTTTCTTTCCCTGTACAATTCGCTTCGCGCGAAGGCAGAGCCAAGACAAGCCGAGACAATCCTCAGCTCAGACGGTCAGACGATTGGCGAGTTCAGGCGCAGCGGTCGAAAGCTGCTGCTTGCTTTCGACAACAAAGCTGTTCCCGAATTCGGTGACTTCGTCCGAGACAAGCTCGAATCACTCTACGCAGAGTTCCAATCCACGCGCAGCCGTTCGCGCTGAAGCCTTCACCCGCGCCTAGGCGCTACATCAACCGCAACAGGGAGCATCGACCGCAAAAGAAAAAGGCCCCCCGACGTCACCGCTAGGAAGCCTTCTCACTTGGTTTGGCGACTGAGAGAAGACCACTTCCGCGAATCACTGTCAAGAGTCGGCCGCCGTTCTGGTGGGTGGGTTTCTTTTGCCTGATGAAGGCAAGAACCATGCAGACATTAATCCCGACGACGCCCTTTGGGCGGCGGCCGCTATCGGCTGGCCTTTTGGCCACGCAGACGCTGGCCGCATCGACACCGGACGACGCCGTCGTTCACAAATGGCGCATCCTGCGCGCCCTGACGCTCGCCAAGGGCCGGCTCGGTCTTTCGGACCGGGCGCTCAATGTGCTCGACGCACTGCTGACCTTCCACCCGGAGACCGCGCTCACGCCCGGCGTCGGGTTGACGGTGTTTCCGTCCAACCGCGAGCTGGCCTTGCGAGCCCGCGGACCGGCGCTGAAGACGCTGCAGCGCGCCCTGGCGCAGCTGATGGAGGCGGGGCTCATAATCCGGCGCGACAGCCCCAACGGCAAACGCTACGCCCGGCGAGGGCAGGGCGGTGAGATCGCCCAGGCCTTCGGCTTCGACCTGACGCCGCTGATCGCCCGCGCCGCCGAGATCGAGGCCGTGGCGGCCGAGGTCGAGGGCGAGATGCGGCAGATCACTCTCCTGCGCGAGCGCATCACGCTGCATCGCCGTGACATCGCCAAGACGATCGCCATGGCGGTCGAGGCCGGCGCGCCCGGCGACTGGCATGGCTTCATGGTGCGGCATCAGGCTCTCTCCGGACGCCTCAGGCGCACAGAACCGATGGCGGATCTGGAGCCCTTGGCGGCCGATCTGCACACACTCCATGTCGAAGTGGCCAAGTGCATGGAAGGATTCCTCAAAACACAAAATATGACATGCAATGATCGTCAGGACGGCTCCGACATTCAGAATTCAAATACAGAACCTTTAGAATCTGAACCATGCTTTCGAGTAAGCTGGGGGCAAAGTTCGAACGAGCCTTCAGAGGCCGATCATTCGCCGTCCAGCAAGGCAGGGCAGGGGAGCGCTTCTCCCTCGAAGCCACAGGCGTATCCGCTGGGCATGGTGATCGATGCCTGCCCCGATCTGATCGATTGGGCCAAGTCCGGAAGCATCGGTGGCTGGTCCGAGTTTGTTGTGGCCGCTGGCACGGCCCGCTCGGCGCTCGGGATCAGCCCCTCGGCCTATGAGGTTGCGCGGGACGTCATGGGGGAGATTCCGGCGGCCATCGTCGTGGCGGCGATCCTGCAGAAGGGCGAGAGCGTGCGCAGCCCCGGCAGCTATCTGCGCGGATTGACGGAGAAGGCGAGGGGAGGGGACTTCTCGCTCGGCCCGATGCTGATGGCGCTGCTCAGGGCGAAGGTGCGCAGCGGTGAGCGGAAGCGGGCATGAGCATGGCCGGTCGCATCGAGCTTGGGGCGTTGTCCGCCATCCCTGCTGGTTGTTCATCGATCCAGTCTCGACGTGTGCCCTTTCCCGGTCCCGTTGCTGGCTCGCGGCGACGGGCGGGCCAGGTCTTGCGCTTTCGCGTCGCAGCTGTGGTGAGATGCTGCGGGAGGGCAGTTCCGCAGCTCGAGTTGCAGGACCGTGCAAGCCGCATCACCTGGCATGGAGCGGTATGGGGTTTCGGCAGCATCTTGTGTGCGGGCGACAGCCAGACGATACAGCCCCGCATCCTGAAGTGAGCGCGATGCCAGTGGCGACGTTGGAGCCGAGCACTTGTCCTGAGGCGACCAGGCGGTCGCGTCCATCCGCGAACCGATCCCCGCGTTGATCGATGGCGGCCTATGACGGACGCCGGCGCCGGGGCGGCAAGGTCTGACGACGACAGCGAGGGTGTCCCCGCCCTTCCTGCGCTGTCGCTTCGTGCAGGGCGGGTGATCCCCCTCCCTCGCCGTCCCGCCCCAGCGTCGGCTTTGCCCGTCATTGTTTGGCGCCATCGCGGGGATGGGCCCTGCGAAAGGAGAGACATCATGGCTACCATCGGCAACGTGACCAAGACCAACGACGGCTTCACCGGCGAACTCGCCACGATCAGGGTGCAGTGCCCGATCCGCTTCGTCGCCAACCAGCGCAAGCGCAATGACGCCAGCCCCGACTACCGCATCGTGTCCGGCGCCGCCGAGATCGGCGCGGCCTGGAACAAGACGAGCCTCGAGGACAAGCCCTATGTCAGCGGCACCCTCGCAGCCCCGGAGCTCGGACCGCGCAAGATCAACTTCACCCTCGGGCGCGCCGCGGACCAGGATGACGACGACGCGATGGCCCTGATCTGGAATCCGGCCGATTGAAGCACCACAGGCTGGGGCGGTCGCCAGATCGCCCCAAGCCGGAGGTGCGGATTCCGATTCATTCCGGCCGGGTATTCCGATTTGAAGCCGGCCACCGTTC
>LSIB01000002.1 GCA_001556025.1 Rhizobiales bacterium CCH3-A5 | reverse complement strand
ACGCTGCCGCTCGACGCCATCCCCGATCTCTCCGACGTGCAGGTCATCGTCTACACCGAATATCCCGGCCAGGCGCCGCAGGTGATCGAGGACCAGGTCACCTATCCGCTGACGACTTCGATGCTGACGGTGCCCAAGGCCCGCGTCGTGCGCGGCTTCTCCTTCTTCGGCGTCTCCTTCGTCTATGTCATCTTCGAGGACGGCAC
>LSIB01000199.1 GCA_001556025.1 Rhizobiales bacterium CCH3-A5 | reverse complement strand
CGCCCCTGATCTGGTCCTGGGCGGGTCGATCCCGCGCAGGAGCAGTCCCCGCGCGCGAATACCGCCCGGGCCATAAGACCCGAGCGGCTGCTTCGATCCAACAATGTCCTGTGCCTCGACGGCGCGGCTGTTTACTCGGCGGCAATCGGCATCGGTATCTCGTCGCGGACATCATCATACTCGCGATCGACAGCGTCGGCCTGCACCGCGCCCGGCGTCAGGAGCGGGGAGGGGAGCCAGCCTCTGCCGTCCAGTTCGCGTTCGGCCTGAGCGACGGCTTCGACCTTCGGGCTACGCTCGATCGCCTTGGCGGCGTCCTCGGAACACCCGGCCTCGCGCAGGATCGCGGCGATGGTGGATTTCGACAGGCGCGACAGGAACTCCTGCTCCGGGCTCCACCATGACCGCATGTCGAGATCGACGGCTTGGGCGATCTGGTTTGCCTGCGCGATCCGGCCCCGGCTGATGTCATGGCGCGCGGTGACGGCGTTGAGGTTCGCCGCCGACACCACGGCCAGAAGGTCGGTCAGCGTCTCGATCGGCTGATCGATCAGCCATGTCCAGAGGTCGGCCTGCTCGCCGGGGAGGCGATAACCCCATGCATCGACGATCTCGGTCCAGCCCGACAGCGCCCGACAGGCCTCGGGCTGCCTGATGCTGAGGTCGCGCGCCTTGCGCTCACCCCTGACCTCGACCGCCGAATGCATGTGCAGGCCCTGATGCCGGCCATAGAAGCAGGCAAGCACCAAGGGATGCAGCATTGCCGCCATCGCAATTGTCGGCCGCTGCGAAAGCTCGACGCGCATTGCCGCCGTGCGGATCGCGGTCAGCTCCTCGATCAGCGTCGCGGAATATCCGCTCGGCTCCGTCGTCTCGGGCTGTGAGGGCAGGGCAGGGGCCTCGCCGTCGTCCTGATCGCCCTGCTCGCCAAGACGCAACCGCTCCAGCGCTGGGCGGTCTTCCGCCTTGACGAGGCCGCGCGTCACCTGCAGTGCTCCGTCATAGCCGATCGCGACAAGGCAACCGGCAAGAGCCTGTTCCTCGGGCGCAAAGGTCTCGGCAGCATGCTTGATGGCGTCGATGCGCCGTTCGATCTCGGCCAGGCGGTCCTCATCGGCCGCGATTCGCGGATCGCCCTCGGCGTGGGATTCGATCTGTTCGGCAAGTGCATCGTAGCTCTCGCCCAGCGCGGCAAGCTCGGCCTGCTCGGATTCGGTGTGATCGCGACGGCGAGGGTGGATGCGAGCATAGCCGGGAAGATGCAGGCTGTCGGCCTCGATGCTAACTTCCGTCCATGCCCATCCTTGCGGATTCCGATTCCGACCGGCCATCATTCCGATAATTGACCGGCCGGGATT
>LSIB01000198.1 GCA_001556025.1 Rhizobiales bacterium CCH3-A5 | reverse complement strand
CGCTCACTGGCACCTTACGATGCCGGACGGAGGGGGCATCCACCCCATCAGTTCAAGAACGCATCGTGGCAGAGGTTTCTCGCAGCAGTGACAGCACGACACTACGGGATCAAGCCGAGTTACATGCGCCGAAAATTCCGGCAGCATACCGATGCGATCGGACGCTGCCCCGCGTTTGACCTCGAGCGAACAATCTCAGCCCTTTACGATCGCATCGATCCTCGCGCTGTGAACAGTCGTATTAACTAATTAAGTAATTTCTTCAACGAAACAGAATTCAATGACAGTCAAATTATCGCCAAATATACGATCCAATAAAGTTTGCTTGGAAGAAATTAACAAGGGGCCTTTGGGGGCCCCTTGTTTTATTCTACTCAGCACAATTCACTTTTTGGCTGCGCCGGTCTTGTCGCGATGCCCGTGCTCATCGAGATCGCCGGGCTTGTGCCCGGGGTGGTCGTGGTGCTCGCCCGGCTTTTCCGTGACCGACTTGTCGCGATGACCGTGCTGATCGAGATCACCGGGTTTGTGCCCGGGATGGTCGTGGTGAGCGCCTGGTTTTTCTTGGGCCATGGTCGTCTCCCTTTGGCTGGTAATGTTGGTAAACGCCCGGCCGACTGAGTAGGTTCCGACCATGATCCCGGCGATGACGACGCGAAATCTGAGCTTGACAGGTCTCCGGAATTAAAGGGCCAAAACACATCGATATGGACGTAGCCGATCGTCGTCGCGGCGAACCTGCCTCGCTTCGAAGCTTCTCTTCGCTCTGCGGAAGCCGTAAGATGCCGTGGCGCTCCACGCCGCGATGCAGGCTCAAGCGCGCCAGTGTGGGAATAGCGTCTCTCCGACGGCCGAGACCGTCGTCGAGGGGCAGCTAGGACGGAGTAGCGCTCGCAGGGGCGTCGCGAACCGCGTCGAACATCGGCGCCACTTGACCGCCAGCAGGTCATGCAGAACTTCAGCGACGACGGCTCGGGTAAAGCGCCCCATAACAAATGAGGAAGGCCGTGCTAGTGGATAGATTCTTGAAGGTCGGCGGGGGTTAATTTTATATGAGCTTAACTTTCAGCAAGGAACGGGGCTTGACCTCGTTAGTCCCTCGGACGAGCACACCAAAATGGCTCAGGCGCCTACCGGGCGCTCTTGCGTTGGGACTGTTGTTCCAGATCTCCGCTACGGCGCACGCCGAGTCTGAGGGCGCCAAACAGGAGGATCTGATCAATCCGGATCGCCCAGGGATCGCCGATGGGAGCAACGTTGTCGGAACAGGACGCTTCCAAGTCGAAACGGGCATTCAACTGGAGTATCGCAGAGATCGTTCAAGCCGTGAGCGGACAACCTTCGCGCCAACGTTGCTGCGTCTGGGCATTTATGAGGGCCTGGAAGCCCGTCTCGAAAGTAACACCTACACATTGATGAAATCCAATAATGTCGCGGACGGCGTGAGCAGGTCCGACGGAGGCTCACCTACATCTATCGGGTTCAAGTACAACTTCATCGACGGGGCAGGCATTAAACGCCCATCTGTGGGAGCAATTCTTCGTGTGTTTCCGCCCTCAGGCTCTGGGAATTTCCGCAGCAGGCACACCGCAGGCGATTTCCGATTAGCCGCCGATTGGGATTTTGCGCCGCAATGGTCCTTGAACCCCAACATCGGCGTTGCGTTTCTCGAAGGGTCCGACAATCGGACTTACATGGCCGGGCTATTTGCTGCAACTTTGAGTTATAATCCGAGCAAAAAACTGAATCTTTTCGTCGACATGGGACTTCAGTCTCCGGAAGAGAAAGGTGGCAAGTCATCCCTCATCGTCGATGTCGGAATGGCTTACCTAATCGGCGAAAACTTGCAGCTGGATCTCAGCCTAGGAGCAGGCATCGCCGGCTCTACTCCGCCACGGCGTTTTTTGTCGGCCGGGGTCAGCAAGCGATTCTAGCCTGAACCTGCCATTTTTGTTCGCCTCGCGGGCTTTACCCAACACCGAGCTCGATGCGGCAGTCATCGGCATTGGCTCCCTGGCTTTCGGCTTCCTGCGGTGCTGAGAGCCGGAAGTCGAACATTATAGATTAGCTAGGCCGATAGTTCTATCCGCTTGCGTCGCTATCCTTGCGGCCGTGTCTCTACGGAAGAGGAAGAGCGGAGACTCAGGAGGACGCGTACGACGGCGCCTGATGCCTTGAGGGCGATAAGGCTCGGTTTGTCACCAGGATCTGCTACCGATCACGGCCGAAAATAATCCTAGTCATACCAATCACCCCTAGCGCTGCTCCCAATGGACCCACAATCGTGACCCACGGGCGGCTGGGAAATACGCGATAAAGCACGATACCGACGACCGTAGCCGCAAACGCCGTTACCGCCAGCAATCCGATAACGAAAATCGCTCTTTGTAAGCTAGGCATCGGACATTCCCGAACATGATATCACGAACCGCGACGAAGCCTTGATGCGTTCAGTTCCGACTTCGCCTGCTTTTACGTAGTGCAGGGAACTGCTCAAGTGCTCTTGGCAAAATAGGCGCGCGCCGCCGCGACCGGCTCGGCGCAACCGGGTGCGGCGTCGATGAGGATTTTGTCGGGACTTGTCGCGCCGGTCCAGAGGCCGAATGTGCTCGAGACGAGCCAGACTGGATCGCCCGTCGCGCGCCGGACGATCACGGGCGCGGCGGTTTTCGCGCAGGCTGTGACCTGCGTGACGACCGCCTCCGGCACGCCGGCCGCGGTCAGGGTTTTGGTGATCCCCGCCTGTAGCGGCGCGATCAGGAAAAACGAGACGAGAGCGGAGATGATGGCGTCCATAATGGATGCCTCCTGCTTGCTGAAGAATCGGGTCTTGGGGAGGAGTTGCGCAATAAGGCCGTATCGCGCTTGCCGACGGGACTTGCCGCATCAATGGGACTTGCCGCATCAGATGCGCAGTTCGGCCTCCTTGGCCCGCAGCGCCGCGTCATCGACCTGGATGGTCGTGTGGTCGAGTTTGAATTCGTCGCGCATGGCCGTGTTGGCGGCTTCAAGGATCGTGCGGGCCTGGCTCATGTCCGAGACCGTGAGATGGCAGCTCATCGCATCGAGGCCCGAGGTCACCGTCCAGACATGAAGATCACGCACCGCATCGACGCCGGGGATCGCGGCGAGTCGACCCTCGAGCAGGCCGACGTCGATCTCCGGCGGAGTGCCCTCCATCAGGATATGGATGGCCTGCTTCAGCAGGATCCAGGTGCGCGGTACGATGAACAGGCCGATCCCGGCGCCGATGATCGGATCGACCAGCGTCCAGCCGGTCAGCAGCACAACGATCGCCGCGACGATGACCCCGAGCGAACCCAGCATGTCGCTCAGCACCTCGAAATAGGCGCCCTTGATGTTGATGCTCTCCGACGAGCCACCTGAAAGCAGCTTCATGCTGATGAGGTTGACGATCAGGCCGATCACGGCGACCACCAGCATCGGCCCACCGATGATTTCCGGCGGGTTCTGGAAGCGCTTATAGGCCTCGTACAGGATGTAGACGGTCAACAGCAGCAGCACGACAGCGTTGGTCAGCGCCGAGAGCACCTCGGCGCGGACATATCCGTAGGTCGCCTGCGGCGTCGCCGGCCGCTCGGAGAAGCGAATCGCGATGAGCGCCAAAGCGAGGCCGCCGGCGTCGGTGAGCATATGGGCAGCGTCGGCGAGAAGCGCGAGGCTACCGGTCCAGAGCCCGCCGACGACCTCGGCCACCATGAAGCTGGTCGTCAGCGCCAGAGCCCAGGCGAGCCGGCTCTTGTGCTTCCCTGCCGCCGTACCCGATGGCGCCGCGCCGGCATGCGAGTGTCCCGAACCCATCGTCTCTCCTCATCGAACCGAATTTCGACCTTGGTCTACATGATACAGGCATAAGGCGTGAGTTTAAGATACGGCCAATATCACCGTCGGAGCATTCGATGACGACCTTATGTAGGCGCTCTATATCCCTCTCATGATAGGGGTGCTGAGCATTCTGGGCAGGTTCGCATCGGGCACCGCTGGGCAATAATCCTGATCACGGGAGAGTTCGAGGTCTGCGATCGAGCAGGGGCCAGGGTTCCAAACCAAGAAGCGACTTGTCGGTGGACATGAACGGCTGGTGCCGGGTGGGTTGGCAAGCCTCGCCCTTGTTCAGTCAGGCCTGGCACCCCGACGCTACGAGCCGAGCCCGTGAACGTGAACAGCGTACGCTCGATGTGCCCTACCTCGCCGCGTCCGATCAGCCGGCTTTGTCACACAATCGACAACTCTATGCGTTTGCAGACCTTTGACAGAATGACGGGATTAGTGACAGGATTCGGATCGGGTGGAGCTGCCGTGCGGGCGCTCGGATAATCGGCCGTTTGCGTGACGGCGTCGCAAGGAGAAAAGCTCGTGCTGATCGGCTACATGCGCGTGAGCAAGACGGACGGGAGCCAGGTCGTCGATCTGCAATCCGACGCGCTCGTGGCCGCCGGCGTCGCCGTCGATCAGCTCTACACCGATCACGCGTCCGGAAAGCGGGACGACCGGCCGGGACTGGAGGCCTGCCTGAGATCGCTGCGCGATGGCGACACGCTGATGGTCTGGAAGCTGGACCGGCTGGGCCGCAACCTCAAGCACCTCGTCGATGTCGTTCAGGCTCTCAACGGACGCGGCGTCGGCCTGAAGGTGCTCACCGGCCAGGGCGCCGCGATCGACACCACCACGGCGAACGGTCGGCTGATGTTCAACATCTTCGCTGCGCTGGCGGAGTTCGAGCGCGAGCTGATCATCGAGCGCACCAACGCCGGTCTCGCTGCCGCGCGAGCCCGCGGACGCAACGGCGGCCGACCCTTCAAGATGACATCGGCGAAACTGCGGCTGGCGCAGGCCGCGATGGGCAAACCCGAGACGAAAATCGCAGAGCTCTGCGCCGAACTCGGCGTCACCCGCCAGACGCTCTACCGCCATGTCGCGCCCACAGGCAACCTCCGGCCGGACGGCGAAAAGCTACTCGGCCGCAAGCCCAAACCGCCACGTTCCCGATCCAGCCCCGAAAACGCGGTTTAGCGAACAAACCTCAAGGCAAGGCCCCCACCGGACCGCATTTTCCAAGCCCATTCCTGACGGTCAAAGAGCCCGTTTGTTGGATCGAAGCCGCTGGATCGCCTCAGCGAAAGAGAGGCATGCTTGCGCTCAAATCATTGCGGATCGCCGTCGCTGCGACGGCTGCATGGCCCATGGCGTAGCTGATCTGATCAAGTCCCTGGACGACGTCGCCCGCCGCGTAAAGGCCCGGAACGTCGGTTCGTTGACTGTCATCGACGATCACACATCCCTGATCCGACAGTGTCGCGCCCAATGCGACTGCAAGACTGCCTCGAACATCGCTGCCAAGCGCTGGATAGATGGCGTCGAAGACATGATTGCCGCCGGGCAATGCGACCGCGATCGCGTCATCACGCAGTTCGAAAGCCAGGCAGGGACCATCGAGCACCTTGATGGCGGCCTTATCGACGCGCGACCGCTGGCACGCATCGAGTTCGTGCACGCTATCAGGCGAAATCAAGGTTACATCCGACGTGAAGCTGCGCAAGAATTCCGCCTCGCCCAATCCGCCGATGGCGTCTCCGATGACGCCGATACGGCGGTCGGTTACCTCGAAGCCATCGCAAATGGGGCAGTATCTCAGCAGGCCACGCGCCAGCGCCTGGGTATGCATATCATCCGGCATGCCCGCGGGGCGACGGTTCACCACGCCGGTCGCCAGCAGGACCGTCCGGGCCCGCAGGTTTGCGGCGCCAGCCTTGGCGAGGAAATGACCGTTTTCTTTCGTCAACGACGTCACTTCGGCTACCAGATGGTGAGCACCGTAGCGCTTTGCTTGAGCCGACATGCGAACCAGGAGCTCAGATCCGGCAATCCCGTCTGGAAAACCGGCATGGTTATGGCTGACCGGAATCCAGCTGGCCCGGCTCTGTCCGCCGTCCACGACTACAACGGACAGATGATATCTTGCCAGATAGATCGCAGCCGTCAGTCCGGCGGGACCGCCGCCTATCACAAGGCAATCCAGCAGCTCCCCTCCGCTGGCGACGTCTCTCGCAGCTGCGACTGACAGCCCGTAGCTGGCCTCAAGGTTCGACGTCATTCGAAGCTCCGGTCATGCTCGACGCTCGCGCAGACGCTGCCATTCACCGTCGCATTTAAAGCGGATGAAATTCGGACCGTTGCGATCCAGCCAAGAGGATCTCTGTGAAAATTGCCAGATTGCACGAAATCTAATACACTGCTTCGCGGTTCTTGCTGGTGAAAAGAAAAATATGTCATCGACCGGCTTAGTTCGTCTTTCGCACCTGATCGCGATGCGGCGTGATCTCGACAGATTGGCAAATAACGTTGCCAATATATCGACGCCAGGTTTCAAGGGTCAGCGCGCCTCTTTCAAGGAACATTTGAAAGAGGCGACCCAATCGGGCAATGAACCGAATGCGAACAAGTATGTCTCGCTCGTCGATAACGGCGTCTCCAGGATAAATTTGTCGCAGGGGCAAATCGAATTCACGGGCAATCCGCTCGATGTCGCCATCAAAGGCAACGGTTGGTTCGTCGTAAACACACCCAACGGTAACCGTTATACGCGCGACGGCTCGTTTAAGCTGAACAGCTCCGGGCAACTTGTCACAGCCTCCGGAAATCCGGTCGTCACCTCGAGTGGTCCTTTGACCTTTTCCGCAACCGAGCGAAATATAACGATCAGCGACGACGGAACGATTTCCACAAGCCAGGGTACGCGCGGCAAGGTCTCCGTGGTTGATTTTCCCAACCCCGCCGATCTGCTCGCCGCAGGCAACAACCTTTTCTCCTCAAACACAAATCCAATCCCACTCGCTCCTCGGATGGCCTCCGGCGCGATCGAAAAATCCAACGTCGTCGGCGCCACCGAAATGGTTGATCTCGTCAAGTTGACCAGAACGTATGAGATGATCGCCAACATGATGAAAAAAGACGACGACTCGGTCGAGATGCAAAGGCTTTCAGACACACTCTGAGGCTGACAGCGCCAAACACGATTTAGCGCCCGTCAGGCGTTTGTGTTCCCCAGAGCAGGCCTTTGACCTGGTCATAGTGCTGTCGTGAGTTATAAACTTCCGTTTTCAACCTCAGCGTTTCCACCGACAGCTGCCCGATCGCCGACAAGGCGGCATAGGATGCGACGACCCGGTCACGCTGCGCAGTTACCAGCGTCGAGCGTGCTACGACGAGTTCCTGCTGTGCGTTCAGGACGTCGAGCGTCGTGCGCTGGCCCGCCCTGGCTTCCTCGCGAACGCCGGCGAGCGCCGTCTCTGCGGCTCTGACCTGAACCTGGGCGGCTGCGATCTGCGCTTTGGCGGCCTCGTTTGTGCCCCAAGCGGACACCACGGCGGCGCGCACGATGTCACGCTGCGTATCGACCTCGATGCGGCGTTGACCGGCAGTTTCCTTGGCCTGCCGTGTGCGGGAGTAAATGCGACCGCCTTCATAAATCGGAATCGTCAGGGTGCCGACGACGCTCGCCGATGTCTGCCTGTCGCCGAACGATTCCTCGTCGTTGCGCCGCTGCACCAATCCGCGAACTCCGAGCACGGGGTAGAGATCGGCCTGCGTAACTTTGACCTGCAGTTCAGCTGCATCCACCCCATGCAACGAGGCGACAATCGCCGGATGGCGCACAAGAGCCGTGTTTAAAGCGACTGCCAGTGATTTAGGCAACAAACGCTCGACGGGGCGCCCCGGCGCGAGCTGCTTCGGTTCGGCGCCGACGTTCTGGCGATAGCGCGCGATCGAGGTTTTAAGGTTCGATTCCGCCAGGATCGCCTGAGATCGCGCTTGCGACAGACGCGCCTCAGCCTGCGCCACATCCGTCGTCGTTATTTCACCCGCTTGAAGTCGTCCCCGCGTCTGGCGCAGCTGCTCATCGAGAACCTCGACATTGTTGCGATTGAGGGTGAGGATCGCTGTATCGCGCAACACGTTCATATAGGACGTCGCGGCATCGAGCAGCACGTTCTGCTCGACATTCTGCAATGTGGCGCGCGCACCCAGTATCTGCGATTCAGCCTGACTGACGGAGCTACGCGTCTTGCCACCATCGAAGATGGTCTGGTCAATCTGCACGCCTGCGCCGCGGGGACCAAGACGCGAAGTCGCACTGCCAAGGCCGGGACTCCGCGCATCGGTGATGCTGGCACCGATATCAGCCGAGGCGACGATGGTGGGCCGGTACCCCGATAGAGCCTGTGGCACGTTCTCGTTGGTCACGCGCAACGACGCACGCTCCGCATTCAGCGTCGGATTGGCCGCATAAGCCCGTGCCAAGGCAGCTTCCATCGTCTGTGCCAGACCTGGCTGGGCTATTCCCAACGAAGCAAGCACAAACAGCCCGGCCAGACCACAGCGATTGGTGGGCATTTTCACGCTCGAACGCCGCAAAATCGAACCTCGGTCCATATCTTCGAAGGCGGGGATAAAGCCACATACCGTCTGTATGAGGAACCCCCTTTTTGCGGATTCAGACATGAAACCGACGGGACTTCAGAGCAACCGATACGACAGATGCCGCGGTCTTACCCAAGACTCCTCTCGACCACGCCCGCTGCGGCAACCTGCTGCGAAGCTGCCTCCTGCCAACGAGGCGCAGGCTTCTCCAAGGGACTTTGAAGCGTGTCCACAATTTCCGAATAGCGCGCGCGTGCGTCAGACCAGTTCTGGGCAAAATCGAAGAGCTCTCGCAAGGCGGGGGCTATTTCACGATAGGCGGCGAGCGCTGCAACAAGGGCCCCCAGAGACAAGCGTTGCTGCAATACGAGGTAGCCGCCGATCACAAAGAAAAAGAACGGCGTCAGGCTGGAGGTGTAGTTATACAGGACCTTGAAGCGTGCCTTAAGCTCGGTGATTTCAAGCCTCACCTGCTCGAGCCCCTCGGCTTGGCGGATATGGTGGTGCGTTGGCGAGAGAGCGCTTTGACCGTCTACAAGTCCATGTGCGAGAGCTGCGCTGAAGCCGCGCGTGACATGTACGCGCTCGCGCACCTTGCCATTGATACGCCGCTGCAGGCGCGGCAGGACGGCGATCTGCAACGGAAGCATCATCAAGGCCGCAAAGGCGAGTGCGACGTTCTGCATGAACAGGAACACGACGCTCGTGACCAGCGTGCCACCCTGAATCAGCGGCACAATGAGCAGGCTACCCCCGAAATAGCCGATCGGCTCGCATTCGTGGACAGCGACAGCGGCCAGAGTCGAGCGTCCTCGCGGACATAGTTCCGCGCGTCTGCGTCGAATGACCGCGAGCCGAATACGTCGCACGATGCGCTCGTTCACCCGCCCCCGAACCACGTTTGCGGCATATTTGACCAGGCTACTGGCCGTCAAAACGAGAAAGTAACCGGCACATAATGCAAACAGCAGTGCCTCGGAATCAAGCGTGATGCTTAGGAATTCAAACTTCGGTCCATCGTCGGCGAGAGCATAGTTTATGATATGCTTCGGCAATAGCAGCAGGATATAAGTCGCCGGGATCGTGAGAACAGACAGGATCGCCAAGCGGATCTGGAATGGCGCCGTAGTGCGCAGCACAAAGCGCTCGAGACTGGGAACCGCGTTCTTGGCGTTGATCGGATCATCATCAATCTTTCGAGCGTGTTGTTGCCGCCAGCGTGCAAGGGCCGACCATAGGAAACGCAGCAGGTGCCAGGCCAGCCATGCCGGGGTGATGACCAGCACCAGCACAAAAATCGGCAACATCCAGCGTTGGTCTTGCGGGGTGTGGACCCACACGACCAGATGCATCAGCTGATAAAGTTGTTCGACAACGTCTTGGGGCACCGCTTAAGTTCCTGTCACCCTTGGCTTTTGCGCATCCGCTTCCTCCGCTGCGTGGCATAGAAGGGTCTCACCCGGAGAGGTCTCTCCAGTTCCATCCCGGGGAAGCCGCTCACGACGGGATAACGACGCTCAAACTGCCGTCAAGTATGACGACCGGGTTAGAATACGTCGCCAACTGCGGATCACGGCCTGTAAACCTGACGGTCAATCGCGGCCTTGATGCGAGCACCGTCAGCGCCCACATCCGCCGTTGGGTTACCTGACACCTGCGACCTACGCCGCCACCTTCACCGCAAGAACGGCTTATATCGAATGATAAAGCAAACCGTTAAGCGTAACCTGGGACGAAAACGCCATGGCAATTTATAAATTAGTTTCGAACTGTTTGCGATTTGCCTTCTTGACAGTCTGGAGCGGCATTTTACCTCTCTTATTCATCAACGTTGTTTATGCCGCCGATGGAGGCATAAACAGTGCTCTGGCCGAGGCGGGCTGCGTCCAGGCAAGTATCAAGCGCTTGCCGCCGATAGGGACAGCGCTGGTTTATGAGGCAATTTGCGTTGGAACGTCACATACGGTTGTCAGAATTGTCTGCATAAAGGGAAGATGCATTCCTGATCACCCTCACGGAAGGCGGGACGAGCCCGGTGAAATAGCCGAATAGACACCCCGTATCTAAGAGTCCGTCCCGGAACTCATGACGCTCGCGCGATGCGGCGGATAAGAACCAT
>LSIB01000197.1 GCA_001556025.1 Rhizobiales bacterium CCH3-A5 | reverse complement strand
ACGAAGCGCGCCAGCGTCATCAGCCCGAGCAGACAGGCGAGCAGGTTGCCGGCGAGATGGAGCCAGGTGTGCGCCATGCCGATCGCGTCCATGGCGAGATGGACGGTGAACACGAGGACGAGCGTGACGATGCCGGCGATCGCGCCAGTCTTGGCGACATAGTGGATCGCCGAGAGCGGCCCGAACACGGCACAGCCCAGCGCCCAGAGCGGATCGCGCCAGGCGGCGCGCAGCATGTTCACAAAGGCGATGCGCGCCACCATCAGGCACGCTCACCCGTGGCGGCCTGATCGCCAGAGGCCTGAGCCGCAGCAGCGGCCTGCTCAGCCGCCGACCGGTCGATCAGCTCGGGGAACAGCATCCTGTCGCCTTCGCGGGTGAGAAACCCTGGCAGCTCGCGCTTGAGCCAGGCCCGCAGCCGATCGACGAACTCGGCGTCCTTGCTGGTCTCCAGCCGCTGCAGGACCAGCGCCCCAAGCAGCACCTTGCGCCGCGTATCGGCAGCGCGCT
>LSIB01000196.1 GCA_001556025.1 Rhizobiales bacterium CCH3-A5 | reverse complement strand
CCTCTCGCCATACCCCCATCCCCGGGACACGCCGCCCCAACGCGGCGCGCCCATCTGCAAGGATGGAGACATCGATGGCGAATACGGTTCCGGCCGCGCGTCCGCGCGTGCCGCATTTCTCGTCCGGCCCCTGCGCCAAGCGCCCCGGCTGGTCCCTCAAAGCCCTCAGTGACGCGGCGCTCGGCCGCTCGCACCGCGCCAAGATCGGCAAGGACAAGCTCAAGCTCGCGATCGACCTGACGCGCGAGGTGCTGCAGGTGCCGGCCGATTACCGCATCGGCATCGTGCCGGCGTCGGACACCGGCGCGGTCGAGATGGCGATGTGGTCGCTGCTCGGAGCGCGCGGCGTCGACATGCTCGCCTGGGAAAGCTTTGGCGAGGGCTGGGTCACCGATGTGGTCAAGCAGCTCAAGCTCACTGACGCGCGCGTCATCACCGCCCCTTACGGCGAACTGCCGAACCTGAAGAAGGTCGACACCAGGACCCGCGACGTCGTCTTCACCTGGAACGGCACCACCTCCGGCGTGCGCGTGCCGGATGCGAGCTGGATCGCGGATGATCGCGAGGGGCTGACGATCTGCGACGCGACCTCGGCGGCCTTCGCCCAGCGCCTCGACTGGCCAAAGCTCGATGTCACCACCTTCTCCTGGCAAAAAGTGCTCGGCGGCGAGGCGGCGCATGGCATGATCATCCTCTCGCCCCGCGCGGTCGAGCGGCTGGTGACCTACAAGCCGGCCTGGCCGCTGCCGAAGATCTTTCGCATGACCTCGGGCGGCAAGCTCTCCGAGGGCATTTTCGTCGGCGAGACGATCAACACGCCCTCCATGCTCGCGGTCGAGGATTATCTCGATGCGCTGCACTGGGCGAAGAAGGTCGGCGGGCTCGACGGGCTGGTGAAGCGCGCCGACGGCAATCTGCGCGTGATCCAAAAGTTCGTGCGCGAGAACGACTGGATCGACTTTCTGGCGGTCAAGCCGAAGACGCGCTCGAACACGAGCGTGTGCCTCAAGTTCACCGATCCGGCGGTGACGGCCTTGTCGCCGGACGCCCAGGCCGCCTTCGCAAAGCAGGTGGTCGCGATCATCGAGAAGGCGGGCGCGGGGTACGACCTCGGCCATTATCGCGACGCGCCTCCCGGCCTGCGCATCTGGTGCGGCGCGACCGTGCAATCGCGCGATCTGAAGGCGCTGCTGCCGTGGATTACATACGCGTTTCACGAGGCGAAGGCCGGCTTGAGCAAGAAGGCGGCGTAGAGAGCCGACCCGTTCCCCTCCCCCTTGTGGGGAGGGGTTAGGGGTGGGGGGCGGAAACGCAAAGCTCACCCTC
>LSIB01000195.1 GCA_001556025.1 Rhizobiales bacterium CCH3-A5 | reverse complement strand
CGCCGCCGGTGACCTCGGCATTGCTCGACGAGATCAGGCCGGAGATGTCCTTGGCGGCGGACGACGAGCGCTGCGCCAGCGTGCGCACCTCCGAGGCCACGACCGCGAAGCCCTTGCCGGCGTCGCCGGCGCGCGCGGCTTCCACCGCCGCGTTCAGCGCCAGCAGGTTGGTCTGGAAGGCGATGTCGTCGATCACCCGGATGATGTCGGAGATCTTTTGCGATGCCGTCTCGATGCGCGCCATCGCGGCCACGGCTTCCGTCGCGATCGCGCCGCCCCCTTGCGCCGCCTGCATCGCCTCGTCGGCGATCGCCGCCGCCTGACGCGCGCCCTGCGCGGAGGCCTTCACGCTCGCCGCAAGCTCCTCCGTCGTCGCCGCCGTCTCCTCGAGGCTCGACGCCTGCTCCTCGGTGCGCTTCGACAGATCGTCGGCGCCCATGTTGATCTCGCGCGCCGCCAGACCGACATCGGCCGACGTCACCTGGATCGTCCGCACCGTCGCCGACAGGCGCTCAA
>LSIB01000194.1 GCA_001556025.1 Rhizobiales bacterium CCH3-A5 | reverse complement strand
GCGTCGCCACACGCTACGACAAGAGCAAGGAATCTTACCTCGGATTCGTCGCCATTGCCGCAGTCAAACTCTGGCTACCCTTTGTCCACGAAGCCTAGATCGCTCAAACTCTATTATTGAGTTTGATCCGCAAGGCAAAATTATTGCAGCTAATAAGAATTTCCTCGCTATGATGGGCTACAAGCCCAATGAAGTGGTGGGTCAAAAACATTCGATATTCGTCACAGAACGCGAATCAAACAGCAATGACTATAAGGAATTTTGGAATTTGCTAAGATCAGGCCGGTATTTTTCGGCCGAATGCCGTCGAATTGCAAAAGGCGGTCGCGAGGTATGGATCCGCGGGGAATATCATCCGATCCTCAAAGGGGGAAAGCTCTACAAGGTTATCAAGATCGCTACCGATGTAACATCGCAATACATCGACCGCGCTCGCGCTGAAAGCAAACTCGAAGCGATCGGCCGATCGCAGGCTTGCGCAGAATTTGATCTTGATGGAAATGTTCTTGAGGGAAACTCGAATTTCCTTAACCTAATGAAGTACACAATGGACGAAATCAAAGGCCGGAATCATCGGATTTTTGTTGATCCTGCCGAAGCAGTTAGCGACAAATATGCAACTTTCTGGAAGAGGCTACGGTCAGGAAGGTCACATACTGCCGAGTTTCAGCGTAGGAATAAAGCTGGTCAGGAAGTCTGGATGCAGGCTTCATACAACCCGCTTTTCAATGCCGATGGCAACATGTCGGGAGTATTCCTGATTGCCACGGACATAACGGCGATGAAAGCGACCGGCATCGCCCAAGCGGAAGCCCAAAAACAAGTGCTGGATGGAGTTCCGGAAATCGCCGCAGCCATTGCCCGCACCAACCAGCAGGCAAAGAGTGCTGCCGCTGCCGCGAGCGAGGCTTCGTCGAATGTGAATGTCGTTGCAGTAGGCTCATCGCAGCTTTCCGCTTCGGCGGGTGAGATCAACAGTCAGGTGTCAAAAGCGCTTCAGGTTTCCAATGAAGCTGTCCATCAAGCGCAGCAGGTCAGAAAGACCGTTTCCAGTCTGGTCGATGATGCCAAGAAGATTAGCGCCGCTGTAGAAATTATTTCGACCATCGCCAACCAAACTAACCTGCTAGCGCTTAACGCAACGATTGAGGCCGCTCGTGCGGGAGAGGCCGGGCGTGGATTTGCAGTCGTCGCTGGTGAGGTCAAGAACCTTGCCGCCCAGACAGCCAAGGCTACGGAGGCAATCAGTTCACTTGTTCAGGCTGTTGAAGGATCGAGCGGCCAGGCCCGCGACTCCATGGAGGCGATCACCGAAACCATTGATAATGTCAATGGGATCTTCGCCGTCATTTCCACCGCTGTCGAGGAGCAGTCTGCCGTGATATCCGACATGGCGATGAATATGACAGAAGCAGCCAATAGCGTCGGGACAATTACCGAGAGCATGAACGAAGTTGCCGAGCGAACCCGAGAGGCGGACGAAGGAATTACGCGCATCGTTGAGGTTATGAAGCGTACGGGCTGATGAGCAGTGGCTCTGTTTGTTTGAACAGATTCCAGATCGCCGATAGATGGTTTCGCCGCTTGGTTACGCCGCAACCGGGATTGGCTGCAGCACAGTGATGAAGGTCTGATCAGAAGTCTGCTTTCCGGCGCTGCTTCTGCTCACCGGATGCCCGCCTTGGGTCATCAGTTCGCCTTCGCTGCACCGCACCATGGGATACTGAAGACGCAAGAATGATCGAGACCGGGCGCTCACGCTCTCACTCGCCACTACCAGCTTCGGTCAAATTCGAGACGCGGCCAGTCGGCCAGCCCCGCGTACGGCTCGATGCCGGCGAGGGCCTTCGCGGCGCGTTGGGAGCGACAGGGAGTTTCGTGAACTCATTCTCGCTCGGCGTCAAAAGGTCAACTCGAACCCATCCGGCTCGATCGTCGCTGCGCAGGTCTCGATTTCCACGAAGTGGCGCTGCTCAATCCCGATACGACGAAGCTCGTTCCGGATGCGAAGCTCGACGCGCAACTGACGCAGCTACTTGCGGGCGATGCGCCGCTCGCCGAGCGGGAGAAGGCGCGCTGGAAACCCAAAGTGAAAGGCCGGGCGCGAAACCCTCAGGTTCCGGCCCGGCCTTCCGTTGGTTGTGCTCGGACGCTCACTCGGCGGCGATCAGCTCCTCGCGGCTGCCAGTCTGGCCGCCTTCACCATCGGGAGCCTGCGGAGGGTCGGTATCGCCTATTTCTGCATTGTCGCTCGCCGTCTCACCGCCTTCGGACGTCACTTCTGCCGACGCCGCTTCGCTGGTCGCAGCAACGGTAGCTTTCTGGATGCGCAGCGCTGGAGGCAACCAACCCTTGCCCTGCAACGCGTCCTGCGCCGTCTGGACCGCCTCGGCTTTTGGCAACCCGAGGATTGCGGTGGCGATCTCCGGTGCGCATCCGGCCTCGGTGACGGCGCTCGCCATCATCTTCTTGGTGATGCGTTTCAGGAAGGTTTCGCTTGGGATGAACCATGCCGCCATGTCGAGCGACACGGCCTCCGCGATCCGGTCGGCGGGATGGTTAGGCTTGCTGTCGAAGCGAACCGCGTCCAGCTGATCGGCCACGCAAATTGCCAGCACGTCCAGCAAGGTCTTGCGTGACGCCGCGAGGCACCAAGCCAGAAGCTCGGCTCGATCCGCTGGCAGCTTGCCCTGCACCTTCTCCTGCGCTTCCGACAGCGCCGTGAAGGCGGCGGCGTTGTCAGGATCGATCTTGGCGCTGGCATGGCCCTGCTTGACCAGGTTGATGCGGATCAGGCTGTCAGCGTCATGATGGCCGAAGCGGTTGGCATAGAGGCACCGGCCAGCCAGCGCATGGACGATCAACGCCAAGGCCACGTCGGGCCGCTGGCTGACTTCATAGGCGAGCGCCGCCGTGCGCAGATGGGTCAGGTCCAGCGACAAGGCTTGGCTGTAGCCCTCGGCAGGCTCCGGCTCTTCCCATGGCGGCAGCGGATCGTTGTTCGGCTCCGGCGGCGCATAGGCTTCGCCCCGCGCTTCCGCCTCGGCCTCGCGCTCGGCCCGTTCCCGTTCGCGCCGACGCTGCGCCAGTTCGTTCTGCTCGGCGGGCTTGAGAAGACCGCTGCGCACCGCGATCTTGCCGTCATGGTCGATGGAGAGCCGGATGCCCGCGAGCGCCTTCTCCTCGGGGTCGTAGCCCATGCAGTCCGCGTCGATGGCGTCGAGCCGCGCCAGCTTTGCCTCGTACTCGGCAGCTTCCTCCTCGGTCATCTGCCCGGCATCATAGGCTCCCTCGTTCTCCTCGAAGTAGGCGGACAAGGCCGCAACCTCGGCGCTCTCCTCGTCCGTGTGCTCGCGCTTGTGCGAAGCGATCACGGGAAGGCGTTCGCGGGCGTCGCTGTCGCTGAGATAGAACTCCGCCCATTTCCAGCCTTCTGCGGACTTGATCGCCTGCGCCTCATCCTCCAGTCTTGCCAAGGCGAGCGTCATCACCAAGGGCTTGTCATCGAGGTAGAGATCGGCCTCCGCGCTGAACAGGTCGCGGGTGATCGCACCGCCAGCCTCCACATAGGCCTCCACGCCGACGAAGCGGACCAAGCGGTTGTCGGCCCTGATCTTCTCCTGCGTAAGGCGCGAGCGGATGTGTCGCTCGTCGCGATTCCAGTCGGGCAGGTCGAAAAAGGCGCTCTCCTGCTCGCCATGATCGTCGGCGATGGCGAGCGCCTCCATCTGGCCCAAGGTCACATGGCCGACCCGGAACTCATCCATGATGCGCGGGCTGACCTTGGCGAGCTTGATCCGGCGGCGCACGGTCATGGTGCTGATGCCGAAGCGGTCGGCCACCTGCTCGGGCGTCATGCCGTCATCCTCGATCAGCTTGCGGAAGGCCTCGACCTGATCGGCGACATGCATATTCTGCCGCACGGTATTCTCCGCGAGGGAGATTTCCGTGTCGTTGTGCTGGTCGAGGATCAGGACCGGGATCGGGGATTTCTTGGTCCAGCCGGTCCCCTTCTCGTTGGCGAGGCTGCGAAGCGCTGCCAAGCGCCGTGCGCCCGCCACGACCTCATACTTGCCCTTGTCGTTCGGGCGCACGGTGAGGTTCTGCAACAGGCCATGGGCGCGGATCGAGGCGACAAGCTCGGTCAGGCCCGCCTCGCTCTCGACGCGGCGCACATTGTCCTTGCTGGCGGTCAACCTCGACAGTTCAACCGTCTGGTTGCGAGATTGATCGGTCGTCTGGTTGGTGGTGGTGGTCATCTTTCTCTCCATTGCTTGCGAGGGCTGTCCACCCCAATGACCCGCAGGGGTCAGGGGCCGCCCTGACCCCTGCCAGGTGGCGAACCGGGGAGGGGGATGGGGCAAGCGCGGCGAGGGGAGGGGGATCACCCACCGCAAGGCGACGACGATTCCCAAGCAATCTTGCGCGGGATCGGCGGCGGTCTGCACGGCGCTTCAGCGGCGGAAGACTGGGGACACCCCTCGGCGTGCTTGCGGGAAGGGGGAGGGGAACACCTCCCTCTTCCGCCTGCGCCAGTCCTGGCGCGCGTGAACAAATGAAGCGAACATGAAGCCCCTGGCCCGCCGGCGGTGGCCAGTGGCGATCAGCCGGACGGGGTGAGAACGGCGCCCGCAGGAGGCCAAGCATCGCGGCGGCGTAGGCGTGGCCGGGACCGAGCGCCGCCCCGGACGGCTGGCTGAACCCGATCAGCGCGTCAGCGATTGCGCCGCACCGCCGACATCCTCATCGGGCTGGCCAGTCTGAAAGAAGTAGGCAGCAGGGACATCCAGGCGCTTGACGGCGCGCTTGAGCATAACGGCATCAAGGCGTTAGGCTCCCGTTTCGATCGACGCCAACGCGTCCGGCGTCAGCGCCAGATCCGCGGCCAGTCCGGTGAGGGGCAACCCAAGCTCGGACCGCCGCTGCCGCAAACGGTCACCGATATGGCGATCGATCGGATTCGGCCCCGGAATTGCGACGGCCGCCATGGGATGATGCGCTCCGTTGTGCGGAGTCAGGATCATCCTGTCCAGAATCCGCGAAATGGTGGCGACCTCGTCATTGATCGCATCGAGGATGCGCCTGCAAAGAGTTGCCACGACATCATCGGGCCCGACATCATCTCGAGCGCGGTGTGCCAGGAGCTCTTCAAACATCGCGAGCGCACCCTCATAGCCGTGGGACAGCACGTATGAGTAGGCGAGGTCGTCGATGTCATCTTGGCAATGCGTAGTCTTGTTGCTTGAACCTTCATCGGACACCATCGGCTCCGGGGTACATGCGGTCGAACATACGACAGGGCAAAGACGTTGCTGAAACATGGCAGTATTAGGACGGCGCACTATGGACGCGCATCATTTTGCACTTTGCAATTGCAAATACCTACTATCGTAGGTCGATCAATGATCCGTTTGGGCTGTCTGTCATGGGATGGGGCTCAAACAGACAGTCGCGAGGAACGTCAGGAGGCTGCGGCTGGAACGTGGCTACACGCAGGAAGAGCTGTCCGAACTTGCCGGCATCAATCGCAACTACACCGGCATGATCGAACGCGGGGAGCGTTCACCCACGGTCGATATGCTCGAGAAGCTTGCGAAGGCTCTGAAGATTGACCCGGTCGCATTGCTGACAGCCGGGATGGAGAAAGATCAAACGACGTCCTGAGCGGGAGGTGAACCCCAATGGGTCTCATCAGTCCATGGTTCGGTTCTCAGCGAACATTGAACCACACGCGGGATTGGCTACCGTCCGCGCCGCGCACATCGAAATAATACGGCCTCTCGTTGCGCGGGCGCGGCATGAACTCGATGCACATCTGGCCCGAGCCGATCCCGCCATCATTGTCGCCATCACTCGCCGGACACTGGATCTGCCCGCCCGGCATGCTTGCCTGAAGCGCACGTTCTGATGATTGACCAGATGGTTGCTGCGGGAGCCGTCGCGCGCACAGATCGTTGCCGCCAGCGCGCATTGAGCTGCTGACGCCAGTGTCACCGCCACCGTGCGCAATGCTGCCGGCCTGCGTGTTGTGTCCGGTTTCTTGCCAACCGGTCGGGCAGGGCTGGTACGGCTCGTAGCCTGGCGCGCCGGTGCCCGCCGCGGTGCAGACCGGCCAGCGGAAGCGCAGGCTCCGCATCATGGCATAAAGCTGGTTCATAACCGGGACGCAATACGGGATGGACGGCCAGGACGGGTTGGTCGCAGCCGCGCAGAGCAGCACCTTGCAGCCGAACTCCGCGTCCTGAGCTTTTGCAGAAGCCCCCGCGCTGACAGCAAGAAATGCGCTGAAGGTCAGAGAACGGATGAACCTGTGCACGCTCACCTCCACCAAAACCGCCTGCGCGGACCTCATCGCAGGCGTTGTATCGGTCATTATAATGACTGGAATCATCAATGGTCAATGTGCCGTTGAACAGCCACAGAGTTGTGCGATGCCGCCTCAAGTTGTGGGAACTGGCGCAGATGCAAAGGTCGACATATTGTTTTTCAATCACTTAGCGACAGAACCCGAAGATGCCGGCCCCGCGAATTCCATCGACTCTTGGGAGAGATTCGGACATTATGCGTGTGGGGCAACGCGCGATTTGGGCTCAAGAACATGAACATGACGGAACTCCTCGGCCGGGACGGGGAGCGCTTTGTGCATCTGTGGATCATGATCCGGCTGCATCAGATCTCGAAACGCCACGACACCTTTGAGGCCTTCCTGCAAAGCTCGGGGATCTCGAAGGGCACATTGTGGAAGCTGATGCGCGGCGAGGGCAACCCGACGATCAGCCTGCTGCAGCGTATCGCCGACAGCCAGAAGATGAGCTTCATCGAATTGCTGGGGCTCGATCCGGAGAGCGTGCAGAAGGACCTGGAGAAGGTCGGGATCGATGCCGAGCAGCTGGCGTCTTTCTCCAAAGGCGAGAAGCGCACCCGGAAGACATTGGCGAAGATGCTGGAGAAGAGCGGCGCCTGAATAGGCGCGGCCAAGCTATACCGCATGCCATCGGCCGACCTTCTATCGGCGGCTCCAGAGGCTGAACGCGCCCTGCCTTTCCAGATCGCGCGCTTGACCATCGCAATCATCCCGCTCGCGCGCCTCGCTGGCGGCCTTGCCTTGCCGGTCCGCCCTGTCGCGGGCCTCTTCGTCGGCAACAGTCTGATGGGCCAGTTCCATCGCTGAAGGCGGAGCGGCTTTGGCGAAGGCTCCCGGGCGCAGGCCTGTGACCTGACGCCAAACCCATGCCATAAGCAGCGGCGGCAGATAGAGCAGCGCCAGCATCCCCAACAATGTCATCGTGAACCTCAACTGCAGCTCCGGCGCGAAGGCGAAGCCGACCAGAACAATCGCTGGAACGATGACGATCAGCCAGCGAAGCAGCGCGAGCCAGGCGATGGCAGCGACCGCAACCAGCGCGACCCCGGCAACGACCGTCCCGATCCATGGCCAGACATCTCCCGCCGTCACCATTGTCCAAACCCTCATCACGCGACGTTCGCCCATCCAGTCGCTGCGTCGTTGGCTTACCGTTAGACCTGACCGACGCCCACCATGACATCTGTCGGCGCCGGGGCAGGGGGCGTCGAGGCCACCGGCGTGCGCCCGCCCGGAAAATCCCCCGGTCCCATGATGCACTGGGCCTGACCGTCGCAGCCGGTCGGCGTTGGCTGACCAGCCTGATTAAGGGAAGCCAGACGGCGCGTCACGTCGTTGGTCCAATTCTGTCGCTGGCCCTCGGTGCTGCCGTTGTAGCGGTCGGCGAGACAGCGGATGTTCTGGTCGCCGCCGCAGCCGCGGATGGCGTCGCGCAAGGTCAGCATCCCACCATTAATGTTGTCGGGGAGGACACCCCGGTCCATGCCATAGCCGCGCCCCGTCGCTTGCGTCAGCTGCATCGGGCCTTGAACTCCGGTGGGGGACCCGGCGCAGGCTGACATCGCGCCTTCATGAGCCGAAACCGCAAGCGCCAAGCGCGGATCAACTCCGTAGCGGTTGGCAGAATCGACGATCATGCCGGCGATGTTGGGATTGCGCGCCATGATATCCTGGGTTGAGCCGTAAGTCGGCAGCCCGAAATTATTGGGGCAGAGATCGGTCAGACGCGTGCGCTGGTTGAGGTCACAGGATTGCGCATCTCGCGTGTAACCATTGGCGCTTGCCGGAACCGCCGCGAAACAGCCCAGCGCCGCAGCGGTGAACACTACGACACGGCGTCTCATCGCTGCACCGGGCAGAAGCGGAAGACCGCGCCATTGACGGAGAAGGAGCGCCGGTCGATCCGCCGATAAGTCCATCTTTGGGTTTCGCGGGTGCTTGCGACACCGCCCTCCATGCAGGTGACGGCGTAGCTGTCGCCGGATCGGCCAGCGTCCTGAAGCGTGCACTGCACCCCCTTATTGCCGAACTGGCGACCGTCGAAGCTGAGGATCGCGGGCGAAGGCGCTTCGGTGCAGGGATACTCCTTCACCACATAGTCGCCGCGCTCGAGATCGAGCGCCTGGGCGGCGGCCGGAAGTGGCGCAGCGGCGAGCAGCGCGCAGGTGGCGAGGGTGATGAGGCACATGGCGGTTCTCCTTCCGTTGAGGGGCCGGGCAGCGTCCGCCGCGGGAGGGCGGAACGCGGTCAAGGCCGCGCCGTCAGGCGCGCCGAAAGGGAAGCCTTGTACCGGGGGCCGGCTCCTGCGGCATGCTGCCAGCTCAACGGACAAGGACTGCCGAACCAGACGAGATGAGCGATCGGTTGAATGCCAGATCATGAGTTCTCCCAACATGGTCTTGCCTCCCGGAATGGTCTTGGCGCGTCAGCTGCCGCGCGGAATGGGAATGGCGAGATCGCAACCGGCAACGGCCTGGCCGCCGATCACGAGCCCGGTGCGTATGGTGCGGGTGGGTATGTCGTAGGCGGCATAGGAGCCGGCCTCCCGGTCCGAGGTGAAGGCGCGGTGCGGGTCCCCGAATTCCAGGAAGCAACCTTCGCCAGCATCGAGCACGCTGCCAGCGCCCCCGCTTTGGCTTTGATCGTAGATCACCAGGCGCATCGGGCAGCTTTTCACGGTGACCTTGTGGCGTTCATCATGCCGGACGGTCTTGCAGGCGCTGACGGCGTTGAAGACCGAGAGGACGACGACCCTGGTCGGCGACCGGACCACGAAGGCGGAGGCGACGGCTGGCGCATTGCCTGCGGCGAACCGTGTGTCGCCGGTGCGCGCATAATGCGCATTGTTGGCGCTTAGTCTGTCGGCCCAGATCTCTGCATAAGATCGTGCGACCGCGTTGGGCAAGCGGAGATCCGCATAGGTGATGTCGCGCCAGTCGAACTGGGCCGCGGTTTGCGCGAGCGCCTCCCCCGGCGCTCCGCAAGCGAGCCCGGCGACCATCACGGAAAGGGTCGAACAACGGCCTGACATGTGTTCAGCAGTATATTATAATGACCTTATGATGTCGAGTGGACGTTTCAATCTGGTAGGGCATGGCGCGGAGGACCGGCTCGTCAATCTGGACCTCCTGCGCGGCGTAGCCGCGCTGATGGTCTGCCTGTCGCATGCGCCGTTCTTCCTTGGCCCGGCAGGTGAAGGCGGGTCTTGGCTCGCCGTCCCGGCGCTCGGCGTCGGGGTCGATCTGTTCTTCGCGATCTCGGGCTTCGGCGTCGCCCTGTCCTTACAGAACCTGCATCAGCGATCGGGCGCGTTCGGAAGCGCGGCGAGCGCCTTCTACATCCGCAGGCTCGCTCGGATCATCCCGCTGTGCTGGACCATGCTGATTGTAATGGGCCTCATAGCCATAGCCCTGCCGCGCACAACGCTGAACACCACTCTTCCTTGGGCCGACCTTATTAGCGCAGCCACTTTCACCGCAAATGGGCATTTCGGGCGATGCTTCGCAGGCGCAGCCGGCTGCGGCAGCGCAAACCTCCTGAACCACACCTGGTCGCTCGCGCTCGAATTGCAATTCTACCTCGTCGCGCCGGCACTGTTCCTGATCCCGGTGTCGGTTTTGCGAGGCCTCACACTCGCGGTCCTCTTCATCGGCGTGTTCTTCCTGCGACCATGGCAGACAAGCCTCGCCTGGGCGTTCCGGATCGAGGCGCTGCTGCTCGGCTTCTGGATCGGGCGGGAATGGATCGCCCGCAACGACTGGCGTTCGGCATGTCGTGTCCCTGCCCTGAGGTGGCCAGAACTGATCGGCCTGCTCACGATCATGGCGCTGCTGCCGCGCGTGATGACGGGCCCCTTGAGCGGCTTGGGCATCGTCAGCGTTGCCGCAATCGCAGGCTGGATCGTGGTGCGCAGCGCCTTGTCGCCCGCGCTGCTCACGAACGAAATCGCTATCCGGATCGGCTCGAGCCTCGGGGCCTGGTCCTATGCCATCTATCTGATCCATCCGCCGATCATGATCGCGATCGGCTGGAGCGGCTTGGCCAGCCTGATCGGGTTCGGCGGCGCCTTGGCATTGTCGATGACGATCGTGATCGCCGTGGCATGGGGGCTAACGTGCGCCATCGGCGATCCGGCCTATCGCGTGGCCATGGCGTTCACCGAGCGCCATGTGCTGAAGGAGCGCCTCGCATGACCGATGAGCGTACGCAGGGAAAGCAGAGGTTCACGATCGTTTTGCCCGAGGGCATGGCGTGCGACGAAGCGACCAAGGAACTGGGCGAACGCTATCTCGGCGCCGCCGGCGGCGATCCCGTGCTCGCGGTCCTGTTGGCCTGCCAAGATGTGATGTGGCTCCGCGATTGCGCCAGCCACGGCCTGACGCGCGGGCGCAAGCTTACGATCGATGACATCTAGCAGGCTGTTGAAGAAGTGTCGCGTTTGGCGACGAGGATAGCCTCGTCGCCGTTGCGGTAGGCGAAGTTGACGATGAGGGCTCCGTCCTTCTGGATTTCAGCGTCACCTTCGCCTTCGACCTGGTCTCCCTCCTCGCAGCCTGTCCAGGTGAAGGCGATGTCGTCGTGGCTGTAGGCGATGTCGAGGCTGGCCTCGAGGGCTCCGAAGGCGATGTTTCCGTAGCCTTTCGCCGTGATCGTGATCATCGCCTGACCGCACAGGTCGAGGTGTTCGCGATCCCACAGGTCGGCTTTGATGATGCGCCAGCGTCCGACGAGCGGGTGATGCTCGCGCCCGCTCATGTCGGCGCCTCCAGAAGCTTCGGCATTCGCACGAGGTTGTAGGCGGCCGCCGCGAAGGTGAAGGCGAAGCCGGCGCGCTCCACGCCGCGGAACTTCGTCTTGGCCTGTCCACCGACGGTCTTCATCCAGCCGAAGGCCTCCTCGATCCGCTTGCGGATGCGCTGGGAGACGTCGTAGCCCGCATGCCGCGTGGTGCGGCCGTCGATGGCGGAGGAGCGCCCGGCGTCGTTCTGCGCCACATGTGGCGTCACCCGCATCGAGCGCAGCTCGTTGACGAAGTCGGCCGTGTCGTAAGCCTTGTCCGCCCCCAGCGTGATCGGGCGCGGCCGGTCGGCGCGCGGCTCGATCATGTGCAGCGCCGCGATCCGCTCGGCATGGCCATCGGCCTCCGTCAGGCAGGCATCGACCAGCAGGCCATTGCGGTTCTCCATGAGGCCGTGACCCATGAAGCAAAGCTTCGCCTCTTTGCCTCGGCCCTTACGGTAGAGCTTCGCCTCGGGGTCCGTTTTGGAGGCATGGGTCGCGTTCGAGCGCTTCTCGTCACGGAAGTCGGCCTCCGCGTTGCGCCCGCCGCCGCCTGACGGGCTGCCGCCTGACGGGTTGCCCGAGGCCTGCTTCGGCCTGAAGCTCTTCATGCTCGCCCAGGCCTCGATCAGCGTGCCATCGACCGAGAAGTGGTCCGACGACAGCAGCCGCTTCACCCGGGGCTGCGACAGAACCGCAGCAAGCAGCTTCGCCGCAATGTCGCCTTCCAGTAGCCGATCCCGGTTCTTGGAGAAGGTGGAGTGGTCCCAGGCCGCATCGTCCACACCGATGCCGACGAACCACCGGAACAGGAGGTCGAACTCCAGCCGCTCCATCAGCTGCCGCTCCGAGCGGATCGAGTAGAAGGCTTGCAGGAGCATCGCCCGCAACAGCTTCTCCGGCGCGATCGACGGACGGCCAAACCCCGAGTAGAGCGCCGCGAAGTCCCCGGCCAGCGCGCCAAGCGCCTCGTTCACCAGAGCCCGGATCGTCCGCAGCGGATGATCGCGCCGAACACGTGCTTCAAGATCAACGTAGCTGAACAGCGACCCCGACCGTTCGTCCACCCCGCGCATCGCCGCCACTCCCGCTTCGATGCGCCAATGAATCACGACCACCGCGCCATGGCGATGGGTTTTTCAACAGCCTGCTAGGTCCGGTCACCGAAAGGATTCCAGGAGCGTGCCGGAGACGGTTCGGGATTGAGCCATGGCGCTGGCGATTCTGGCGGGTCAGGATCGTGCATGCGCCATGCTTTTCCGTGAAAGTAGAAGTTGATCGGCGCACGCCACAGCCGCGTGCCGCCCTCGTCGAGGAAGTCGGTGGCACAGAGAACGACGGGACCGCGATAACGCACCATTCGGCCAGTCTGGCCGTCGAGCGCGCCGGGCCTGCAGGCGAAGAGCCGCACGCTGGCCGCAGGATAGCTCGGCCCGGTGAACGTGATGGGCTGAACCGGACCTTTCGTGATGATCGAGAAGCGGACGGCACTCCATTGCGAGCGCAGGAAGGCGTTCTGCGCCTGCGGCTGGGTGGGGTAGGCGACGCGTTCCGTCAGGACCGGCGCGAAGGTCGAGCGGTCGGGCGCGTATTCAAGATGGCCCGCGCGGACTTGGCTTGGCGTGTAGAGCGCATCGCGGGCAGGAACGGCGATGGGCGTCGCCAGTGACACTTGCGCCTCGTGCTGCACAGCGCAGCCCGCGAGCAGGGCACTGCCGAACATCGTCAGAGTGAGTTTGCGAGCGGTCAACATAGTGAACAGATAGACGATTGCAGCGCGAAACGAAAGTCCCGTTCTGTGGTCATTGCGGCTGCGATGGCGGCTGCATGGCCTGGCGCTGCCGATAGGCCCAGGGCATCTCGAAGGTCGAGCCCCACAACCCGCGCGAACCGCGCTTCGCCTCTGCCTCGCTGTTTCTGTAGAGATCGATCAGGGGGCCGCGCTCCGCCACATCGACCACTGCCGCACCGATACGCAGCAATTCGAGCCCCATGTCGGGGAACTCGTTGCTGGCGCAGCGTGCTTGGCGCACGCCGTCCTTCTCCATGACAACATTGCAGGCGACCCATTTGTTGAGCGTCGCCGAAACCAGCCATGCCACGGGAACGATGTGGCAGGGCCAGCGCTGCGGCCCGAGCTCGGCGACTTGTCCCGGCTCGCAGGTCTCGACCCCGTACAACCGATAGATCGCGCCGGTGCCCACGTCGCGGAAGCTGCGGCCGTCCAGAACCGAAACGCGCATCGGCGTGCGCTGGACGGTCTCACGCGGGGTGTAGATGGTCGGCGGTGCAGCCTTCGGTGGCAGCACGGAGGGTGGAGACATCTGCGCGTGGCAAGGCTTGGTCGCTGCCAAGGTCGCGCAGAGCGCGACTGCCCTCACAGCCCGCATCATGGGGCCGTCCCACCCGGCACGCCCGCTTCTGTTGGACTGGTTCGCGACCGCCGCGGCGGCAAGGCTGGCCGTCCCTCCGCGATATCGCAGCGCCAGACGGGTATTCCCTTGTCTTCGATCGCCTTCATGGCCTGGGCCTGCGCGTCCGTCGGCTGCTCGTCGATCAGGAAGACCGCCGTGCCGGAATCGCCTGTGTCGGTCAGCAGGAGCGCGGCAATCGCGTTGGTCTTCCCATAGTCGTCTTGCCCATAGTCCAGGCTCTTGAAATACCCCCGGCCATGGTCGTCGCACGCGACAAGCAGGCGGTATTCCGCCATCGACCCGAACGGGATCCAGTGCGGGGTGGCTGCAGTCAGCGCGATGTCGATGATCGATAGGGCCTCGCCCTCGCCGACACTAACCACGGCGCAAGCGATGACATGCCCCGCGCCGCGCGGGCCGCTCATCAGGCCCGTGATCCGCTCCAGTGCGTCGAGAAAGGACTTCTGGGCATCAGGTTTTAGCGTGAAGCGGCGTTGCGGCAGATGCTTGAAGGTGATTTGACCCGCATCGATGTCCTTGAGCTCTGCGAACAGCAGGATCGACCGCTTTTCGGACCCGGCCTTGCGCTCGACCGCCCGCCAGTCGCGGAACAGCTCATCCTTGTGCTCTGGACTGAAGATGCGCGGGGCGAAGGTGAACGCAGCAAGATCGCGGTAGCGCGAGGTCGCCTGCGCGCGCATCGTCTCGAGGATGCGGCCGCGCATCACGTTCCAGCTGCGCTTGCCGTGGAGCCCCTTGTGCATCTTGTTGAGCTCGGCGGTCTCCAGCACATGGTGCAAGAAGCCGAGCAGCGACAGCCGCGCAAAGCGTTTGCGGGGTTTTGATGCATCGCCCGGCGTCACCGCCTCGTCCGACGCGGCTGCCTTCTCCTTGTGTGACAGCGGAAAGGCAAGGCGCAGGGTATGGTGCGCGCCGTCATCGTTGGTGCGGATCGCACTGCCAAGATGCTCAGTTCGGCCGGACAGGCCCTCGGGCGGCTCGTAATGCTTGCAGGCCGGGCTGTGCTCGTGGCCCCGGCCGGGCATCCGGCGCAGGATGTAGAGGTCATGACCGGGTCTGCCGTGGCCATTTGCGTCTTGGCCATCAGCCGTCCGGTGCTCAATCACCATGGGCAATTTCGCGCTGAAGGGACGACACAGGCAGAGCGGTCGCACGGCGCTGCCATGCGCGCGCTTGAGCGCCACCGGCAATTCGGCGTCATCCTCGGCATAGGCGCGGTTGTCGATCTCGTAGGTGGTCATGGCGCACCATCATCGGCACGCCATTCTAGCTCAATCGGTCATTATAGTGAACTGGTAACCGATCACGGGCTTAAAGTGCATGGCGCGGAGTTAAAGGAGGCCGCTTGCGGCGACCTCCGAATTCGGGCGTCATGCACGCCCGGCGATCAGGTCCGCCGCCTTGGAGGCCGCGGCGGCCGCTGCAAAGATCGCCTTGTCCGAGGATTTGAGGAGCTTGAGATAGCCCTCGATGTACTGCGCATGGTCGGGCCGGACATCATTGGTGAGCCCGGTCTCGGCGCAGAGAAATGCAGCGGTCAGCTCGGCGACCAGCTCCTCGAAATGGTAGTCGTGCTGACCCCAGCGCCCGAAGCTACGGTTGAGGCGGCTTTCGTGTCCGCTCCAATGCCCGAGCTCATGAAAAACCGTGGAATAGTAGGATTCGCGCGGCGTGCTGGTCGATGTCCCGACGAACCTGACCCGGTCCGGCATGTGGATCTCGTCCCTGGAGGGGATATAGCAGGCCTGCTCGCCGCCGTGGTGGATCTGTGCGCCAGTCTCAGTCACGAGCCGGTCGATGGCCTCGTCGGTCTCAAAGAGTGGTGAGTCGGGAACCGTGATGTTCGCGCCATCGACCTGATCGGCATTGAAGACGTGGCTCGCGCGGGCGTAGAGCACCTTGCGGTCCGTCTCGTCATCCGCGTCCTTGAGATCGAGCTGCTTGTAGAAGACGATCAGCGTGCCCTTCTCGCCCTTGCGGACCTTGGCGCCCGCCTTCTTCCATTGCTCGAAGGTCGCCCAGAGGTCGGTGGTGTAGCCATTGGCCATGGCGGCGATCCAGAGCGACAGCACATTGATGCCGCGATAGGTCTTCTCAGTGGTGGCGTTGCGCGGCGTCCCCTTGGTCTGGACCCAGGGCATCCTGAAACTGCCCGCGCCCTGCTCGATCGCCGCGATGATCTTGTTGGTGATCGCCTGGTGAATGTTGAAGCTGGTCATCGCTCTGTCTCCATCGGGGACCATCCCCGCGGGAGCGGATCAGCGGGCGCGGTGCGGGCGCACCCGAAGGGCGGCGTCAGCCGAGGGCTTGGCCCTTGCGCCGGAAAGCGCCGCGCCAGCTCAAGACGCGGACAAACCGGGGAGGGGCCCGGCATGGAGAAACCGCGCCATGACGCGTGAGCCGGGCTATACGACGAAGGGGCTTGGCAGCGGGGCTTCTGCGCTCGGGATCGGAGGGCCAGCCTGTGGCGACGCTGGCGCGAGCTGCACCCGCCAGAGACCTGGGGCGCGATGTTGCTGATAGGCACAACTGATCACGGCCATCGCCTGGCAGGCCTTGTCGTAATAGCGGCGTGGCCGCAACTCGAGGAGGGGCGGCTCCAGCCCGTTTTCGCAAGGCGGCGCGTCAGGGATGGGGCGGTCTTGCCGGCGAAGAACCTGAAGGAACCGGCGAAGGATTGGGCGGGGCGGAATGGATAGCTGGCAGTCGCGATCGGAGCGCCCGCAGCAGGATCACGTTGGGATCGGGCACATCCATGAAAGCATGGAAGCCGCGTCTCGCTTGCTGAGCCGCAACCTGCGCCACGAAGTACGGCTCATGCACCGGACGGCCGTCGGGATTGAAGGCAGCAAAGCTGTAACCGGCCGCGATGAGTGCGGTGGCGAGATCGAGCCGCGTCACCCGAGCTTGCACCGAAACGTTGGCGACGCAGACGACGTAGGCGAGGTCGCCACTGCGACCCGAGACGGTGCAAACGGGCTTCAGGTCCCTGACCATGGCGGCAAGCATGGCGACGCATGCCTCTCCGCAATCGACGCGGCTTCCTTGGGAGTTCGTGAAGAAGGTCCCGCGCAGACAGCTCTGGACGCCATAGAGCCGGAAGCGCTGGCCGTTTGCGACCCAAGTATCGCCGGTTTCGAAGATGGCGGCGGCCGGGAAGGGAAGCCATTGATCTTGCGCACGGCCGGTCATTTGCGGCAGCAGCATGCTTGCCGACAAAGCTGCAACGAGTGGAAAGCAGAAACGACGCATGGCGGTTGGCAGGCCTCAAGGACGCAGTTCTATAAACCATCCACACGCATCGGTCACTATAGTGAACTGATGCACCAAGACCTCGCCGTTGGATCGCCGGCGAGCCACTACGCCATCCGCCATTTGGATGGGCGAATTTTCTCAGAAATGGTGGTTTTCCTGAGCGGGCAATGTCTGGGTCTTATCCCCGTTTTCGGACCCCGAATGTCCGATGGTGCGGTGCAGCGAAGGCTAACTGTTGACCCAAATACGAAGTCCAGAGGGCAGCTCATCAATCCAAAAGCAGACATCATAAAAATAATCAAAGGAATCAGGTTTCCAGTTTTTATTTCTGATCAAATATACATCCCAGTGTGGGATATGTTTCACCGCTGACAAATGGACAATGACATTTGACCGGATTGGCAACCGGGCTCTCTGGAACCGCTTTGCAATTGGTCGAGTGCGGATGCCATGGTTGCGCTCTTTTACCAATTTGGAAGCGCTATTCCCATCGATAGCCCGGACCTATCGAACATCAAGCAAGGAAGTATTTCCGGTCTCTCGCTGTCCAGTCGATAGTCAGGATCAAAGGGTGCGGGCTCCCACACCGCCAAAGGCATGGCCGGAAACCGAACATGGAGCTTCCATTGGATACCGCTAAGCGAGAGCAAGCGAGCCATGGCATCAAAAGCCAGCGCCTTCCGGATCGTACAGAGGTGGCGAAAAATCTCCTGATTGGACTGATCGCGTTTCTGACTGTCGTTGATCTGTTTGCGACGCAGGCAATCCTGCCGTCACTCCGAATGCACTTCGGCGTGACCCCAGCTTCCATGAGTGTCGCCGTCAACGCCAGCACGATTGGTATGGCGATTGCTGGCTTGCTGACCGCGCTGTTCTCGGGACGGATCAACCAGCGCAGCGGAATTGTAGCAAGCCTTGCAATCCTTGCGGTCCCCACATTGCTCCTCGCGCATGCGCCGGACTTGGGCACATTCACAGCTTTGCGGATCGTCCAGGGCTTATGCATGGCCACGGCTTTCACGCTAACGCTCGCCCATCTGGGTGAATCGGCTATGTCACAGGAACAGGCAGCAAGTGCCTTTGCCGCCTACATCACCGGCAATGTCGCCTCCAATCTCGTCGGACGCATGCTGTCCTCCGGTCTAGCCGACGGATTCGGACTGTCGTTCAACTTCTATGCCTTTGCCGCACTCAACCTGGCCGGGGCGGTGCTGGCAGCCATCACGATCCGCAGCGCGACCGCCAGTGATCCCCAAAGTCACGGAACGGCCGTTCGTATACCAGAGCTGCTGCGTAACCCGACGTTGCGTGCCGCGTTCATGATTGGATTCTGCATTCTGTTCGTGTTTATCGGCGTCTTCACCTACGTGAACTTCGTGCTTGTGCGGGTACCTTTGTCGGTCACCCCCATGGCGATTGGCCTCGTCTATCTCGTCTTCATTCCATCCATCATCACCACGCCACTGGCCGGCAACGCGGTTTCCCGCTTCGGAACCAGACGGACGCTCATCATGTCGCTGGCGGTCGCGGGCCTCGGCTTGCCACTCATAACGCTTCCGTATCTGGTCGCGGTCGTCCCGGGTTTGGCGCTCGTCGCCATCGGAACATTCTTTGCGCAGGCCGCAGCAACAGGATTTGTCAGCCGTGCGGCACCTGAGTCCCGCGCGACAGCCAGCGGTCTCTACCTTGCGAGTTACTTCACTGGTGGGCTTGTCGGCACGGCACTGCTCGGGTTTCTCTTTGACACGTACGGATGGAATGCATGCGTCGCGGGCATTGGTGCGGCGCTCGTACTTGCCGGATACTTGGCCCGTAATCTTGATAAGACAGTATTGCTGTCAGCAAGCTGAGCTTGCGATTATCGAAACGCGGAACAACCCCTCGTGTGCAGATGGGGTGTCTACAGAAGAACTGTTCGCCCCTGGCGAGCAAAGAAGCTTGCATGATGAACTTGGATCAAACGGGCTTCGCGGCTTAACAGCGTATCATCCGTTGCCTCGGGTGCGTGATGCAGACAGCCAAGGCGTCCGGCACCTGCTGCCTCCATCAGGCGCATTCCAGCCTGCCAGGTTGAATGCCCCCAGCCACGATGGGCTTCGTAGTCAAGACCCTCATCCCAGTGCGCATCATACAGGATCATATCCACTCCCCTGCAAAGCTCGACCAGCTCGGGGTCGGGCCCGACTGAACCGTGCTCGTGATCAGTAATCACAGCGATGCTGCGTCCGTTGGCATCCATGCGGTAGCCACAGGCACCCCCGGGATGGGACAGGTTTGCGGTGCGGATGTGGTACCCCGCCAAAGGGATGTCATCGCCCGGGTGAAAACCCTGAATGGTGAAGGATGCCCCGGCGTCTCTCATTGGGACGGGAAAAAAGGGCTCACCCAGAAGGCGATGCAGGATAGGCTCGGGATGCTGATCCTGCAGGATAGGCGCGTGAACGACCACCGAAGTGCCGTTCTGGAAGAGTGGCGAGAATGTCGTCAAACCCATGACGTGATCGAGGTGAAAGTGGGTGAGAACGATATCGATGTTCGCTACTTTCTGCTTGCAAAGTATTTGGCCAAGCTGCCGTATTCCCGAACCTGCATCCAGAATTACACGGCGCTCATTGGCTTCCACCTCGAGACACATCGTGCTGCCGCCAAAAACGATGTATTCACGGCTGCACACTGGCACCGAACCGCGCACACCCCAAAACGTGACGGACACCTGGGGTGTCTTGTCGCCAACGGGGGATGGGACGGCGGGCTCGTCTGAACTCACAGCGCAGGCCTCATTTGGAATCGAGCAGAACCACGCCTCGCCATGCCAAAGGTGGCGGCGCATCGCGCAATCCCTCACAGATCGCCAGCAGCCACGCAGAAGGACCGTCTGTCGGACGCTCCTGCAATGCCTGCCTGACCAGTTGGATGGCAGCGGCAAATTTGCGTTGACGATAAGCCCCCAACGCCTGTTCGTATAGAAGCGCAAAGGATGGCTTTTGTGTCATGCCGCTTTCTCCGAGGAGTTCATGGACACGGATCGGTTCGGCTCTGCCCAACACCGATACCTCTGCAAGCTCGCGGGTCACAAATGCGTCGCCCGCTGCAATTTTCGTTTCTTCGCTGATCAAAATTGACGTTCCAAAAACCTTGTTCACGCCCTCAAGTCGGCTGGCAAGGTTCACTGTATCGCCTATGGCTGTGTAGTTCAGGCGGCGGCTGGAGCCGATGTTGCCTACAACGGCGACTCCGGAGTGCAGGCCGATTCTGACCAGAAGCGGCTCACCAAGCTCATCGGCAATACCCGAATTCCGTACGGCATCGATGACAGCAAGCGCCGTCCGGCAGGCATTGCGGGCCTGATCCGCATCCAGGCGCGGAGCACCCCAGAACGCCATGACTGCATCGCCGATGTACTTGTCCACCGTTCCGCCGTTCGCTTCGACCGTGCCAGAGACGACATCAAGGTAGCCACTGATTACCTCGATGACGGCGGTACCCATGCGCTCGGAGATCTTGGTGAAGCCGGCGACATCGGCGAACATCACCGTCAACTGACGCGTTTCACCCCCGGGAGCCGCTCGCACGCCATCGGCGAGCAGTGTTCTGACAAGATCGGTCGGGATGAACTTTGCGAAATCGGCCAGTCCGGAGGCCATGCGCGTCATGGCGAGGGAAAGCTGGTTGAACTCCTGCAGGCCGCTGGAGCGATGGGAAATCTCCTCAAGCTCGAAGCGCTCAATCTTTGCCAGATCCGACGTCAGCGCGGCGACTGGCTCGGACAGCACGCGTTGCGCAAGGGCGGCTGCGGCAAGGCCGAGAACGATGGAAAGGCCGATCAGGCTGAGCAGAGCACGGCGGGTCGTCATTTCGATGCCGCTCAGAAACTCTGCCTCCGGCACGATTACGACGAGTTGCCAACCGTTGAACTCCAGAGGCGAGAAAGATAGCCGGTATCCAGAATCCTGAATAACCAGCCGCCGCGCTTCGGTCATGTTCAAACGTTCTGACGGGCGGGCGGCCACAATCGCTGCAGCAGCCTCGGCCACCGGGCGCAAGATCGTCGCGGCAGCTTGGCCGGGCGCAACCTTCACCATCCCTTGCGGATCAACGACAAAGGCCGCGCCGGTCCGGCCAACGGAAATTGCGCCCAGAAGATCGGAAAAGCGGTCCATGCCGATGAAGACGGAAAGAGGACTTTGTGTGTCCGATGGGCCGGAATAGGCAATGGCAGAGCCGCCGCCTGCGGGATCCGCTATAACGTCGCGCCATCCGGCCTGACTTGGCTGGAGCGGGGGATCGGGCTTTTCGCGGTCGCCGCGCATCACATGGATAATCGCTTTGCCATCCGCGCCTCGGGTGGCAAGGACCTGGCCGATTGTCTTGTCGTCAAACGACAGCGCTGACGGGACCTGCGTCGCGGCCAGCGCCGCGCCGAGCGCACGGGAAATTTCAGGCTCGGTCAGTCCGGAGGTGAGAAGCACCGCCGCTACCCCATGAGCCGCCTCTGTTGCTATAACGCGCTCCCACCACTCGCGCCTGACGGTCGAGCTGATCTGCTGGCTCAAGGCTTCAACGAGTTCGAAGCTCGCTTCGCGTGCGGTGCGCCACCACACCCACTGCAGCGGCAATGCGGTGAGCAGGGTTCCGCCCAGCACCAGCAGGGTCACCGCCGTCTTCAGACGGATCGCGGGCCTGTGCGGCGCAAAGGCCCCGGCCGGCGAAGCCCGAACTGGTGACTGGCCGCTCAAAGATACTCGCCGCGGACATCAACGCTCGAGCGAACGTTCACGTCGTCAAAATGGGTATCGAGCCAAAGAGCTGTTGCTTCGCGACCGAGATCACGCAGATTTGTCAGAAAATCCCAGTCAGTGTTGAATTTGCTGGCGACAGAGAATGCGCTCATCACATCATCAGATCGAATGGCGTGCATGTTAACTCGGTTCAGGCGATCTTTCATTTCCGGCCTTATCCAGTCATCGTCAATCATTTTCGAGACAAACGCTATGGCCCGCATTTCGCGCATGAGGGACGAATTGAAACTGATTTCATTGACCCGGTTCATGATATCGGCCGACCGCTTCGGCAGTTCCTCGCGGATGATGGGATTGATGTGAACAATCAGGATATCTGACGAAGTGGAATCATAGATCAGCGGATAAATCGCAGGATTGCCTATGAAACCGCCGTCCCAGTAATGCTCGCCGTCCACCTCGACCGCCTGAAAGACAAGCGGCAGGCAAGCTGACGCAAGGACCGCCTCCGCTGTAATCTCTTCGTTCTTGAATATTCGCGGCTTTCCGGTGCGCACGCTCGTGGCGCAAAGGCGCACCTTGGTCGTGGAACCTTTGCGCAGTTCCTCGAAATCGACCGTATCGGTCAGCAACGTTTTCAGCGGATTCAAATTGAGCGGATTGAATTCATAGGGAGACATCATGTGCGTCATCATTTCGAACGCACGATAGGCGAGTGGCTCCGGGTTCATTCCAAAGGCGCGAAGCCAGGCGTCAATCGGTGTCGACTGTACGGGCGACGACATCCTTCCGGCGTCGCTGGTTCTGCGCCAGAAAAGCTCCAGCATTTCGCGCGCCCCGTCCCGACCGCCTTTCATGAAGCCGTAGGCGAAGACCGTCGCATTCATGGCGCCAGCGCTGGTTGCAGACATCGCCTCGACATCAATCCGGCCATCTTCCATCAGCTTGTCGAGCACCCCCCATCCGAATGCCCCATGAGCTCCGCCGCCCTGCAAGGCGACATTGATCTTCTTCGTCACAATGGCTTCCGGTTCAAACGTATTGGACGAGATGACCCTACCTCTGATGTTATTCTGACGATTCATGATGCTACCTCCCTGTTTCTGCAATGTTGCGCAGCGGCTGAAGCTGCGAACGCTCCGAGCGAACACTGGATTGGTGGCTTCACAAAAGAAAATGCCGATTGCCTTCGAACTCCATAGCAGCCGCCTATATGCGCCGAATGCGTCAGAGCCGCTGATCTGATGATAGCGGGTCGCTATCGTCTCGGAAGGGAGTTCGTATTTTAACATCCGTGCGGAGTTGATTATCTCCTCAAGGCAAGTGGTGCCATTTATCCGCCACTGTCATCAGGAGGACCGAACATGGATTTCATGAACCATTCTGCCATGCGGCGAGTGCTGACCGCTGTCACCCTTGCAGGTGTCACAGCATTCGCGGCTGGCCAGGCGCAGGCGGGCGAATGTCCGGCAGACAAGGTGCTCAAAACGCCAAGCAAGCTTGAGGATGTTGCTGAAAAGCACCTGAAGCGCGAAACGCTGGCTGTCATCCCGCTCAAGGGCTGGCGCGGTACCGGTGATCTGTTGCTGCGCACGCGGCGTCTTACCATTGGGCCCGGCGGCTTCGTGCCGACGCATTACCACAATGACCGGCCCTCGATCGTCTACATCATCAAGGGTGAAATCGTCGAACACAGCAATTCATGCTCCGTTCCGATCATACACAGGGCCGGAGAATGGACGCCGGAATTCGGTGATTTCCATGGCCACTGGTGGGAGAACAAGTCCAACAGCGAAGTGGTCCTGACGTCCTCGGATGTCATCCCGCCGGACCAGCAAGATATGCCCATGTGAGCGATTGATACGTGTGATGCCGGGCGGGAAACGGAAGGACCGGGCTCGCCATTCTACTCACAATTTGGTGCCCTCCACGGAACCACGAACACGGAAATCGTCGATATGACAACGAGCACAATGGGGTTTTTCGCCCTGAAGATTCCACCGGTACCTTCCCTTGCCAGCCTCGGCAAACTCTTCGCGGGAGGATTGGCGGGCCTCTTGATTTGGGAAATCTGGGCGCGTGTCTTCACGACGATCGTGTTGGGCTACCCCCTGCAACCGGCGGGTCTTA
The DNA here is from genome assembly GCA_001556025.1 of Rhizobiales bacterium CCH3-A5. Classification (GTDB taxonomy): domain Bacteria; phylum Pseudomonadota; class Alphaproteobacteria; order Rhizobiales; family Beijerinckiaceae; genus Allobosea. The sequence continues at coordinate 10,252 of LSIB01000194.1, read as the reverse complement.
TTGACGCCTTGTTCCAGCACAACCTTGGCATCAGTGTGCCGTGGCTTGTCCGCGAAACGATGCACTACATCGTCGGTATCGTGGGCTATCCGGTGGCATATTACGTCATCTCGCGTTCCATTCCGAAGTATGGCCTCGTGCTCGACGTGATCGTCTGGCTAACCTTCACGGCAGCCGTAGTGGTCGCAGCTATCGCCGGGCGGGGCATGGGATTTCATCTGATTTTTCTGATCATCGTCACCGCGCTCATCGCTTCGCGTTTCATCAATCCCCGTCATGATATCGCCGATGCCCTGTCATGGGGCACATTCACCTGGCTCAATGCCTTGGGCATTTTCGCACCACTGGGCGGCCTGTCCTTCTATCTGCTCGGCGAAGGCGGCCAGCTTTCATTCATGAGCTTCGCGGGTCATGTGATTTACGGTGCCGTTGCAGCGTACATCTTTGAGAAATGGGATCAGGCCACTCCAAAGGCAGCTATCTGATGCTGCGAGTCCTTTCGCCAAGCCAGCCGTAAAGGGGAGATTTCCATGGAACCGACGCAGGCCGCTAAGCCGGGCCAGCGCGTAAAGCCGCGCATCGTGATCGTTGGTGCTGGCTTCGCCGGTCTTTCGGCTGCGCAGGGTTTGTCCCGTGCCGACGTCGACATTGTCGTGATCGACAGGCAGAATCATCACCTGTTCCAGCCATTGCTGTATCAGGTGGCGACCGCCGGCCTGTCACCTGCGGATATAGCCTCTCCCATCCGGTCGATTCTGCGTTCACAGGCCAATGCCGAGGTTGTTCTGGCCGAAGCGACCGGTATTGATCTCAAGGGTCGCGCCGTCATCACAGCGAACCGGCGCATCGGCTATGACACGCTGATTGTAGCAACGGGAGCAAGCCATGCCTATTTCGGGCGCGACGAATGGGCGGCGGTCGCCCCTGGTCTGAAAACCATTGATGACGCCACGGCGCTGCGCCACAAGATCCTGATCGCCTTCGAGATGGCGGAAGCCGAGCCGGACGCCGACGAGCGACGCCGTCTTCAGACCTTCGTCGTGGTCGGTGGCGGACCAACGGGCGTCGAAATGGCGGGAGCCATCGCGGAACTTGCCAAACGTACCATGGCGGCTGACTTCCGGCATATCGATCCGCGCAAGACACGCGTTGTCCTGATCGAGAGTGGACAGCAATTGCTGGCGGCGTTCGATCCAGCGCTCTCGGAAAAGGCGCGCAAGGCGCTTGAACATATCGGCGTCGATGTGCGTCTGGGACGTCCCGTCATCAGCTGCGATGAAGATGGCGTGTCGTTCAGTGACACCCGCATCGAAAGTCGCACCATCGTCTGGGCGGCTGGTGTCGAAGCCTCTCCGGCCGGACGGTGGTTGGCCGCAGAAACCGACCGCGCTGGCCGCGTGAAGGTCGCGCCGGACCTCACCCTGCCCGGCTACCCCGAGGTTTTCGTGATCGGTGACACGGCTCACACCCTGCGCACAGATGGCAAGCCGCTATCGGGTATTGCACCGGTCGCCAAGCAGCAGGGCGAGCATGTTGCAAGGCGCATCATGGCGCGTCTTGGCGGGACAAGCCTGCCAGACTTCAGTTACAAGGACGGTGGAACCATGGCGACGATCGGGCGCAAAAGTGCGGTCGCTCACGTTGGACGTTTGCGCTTGTCCGGCTGGCTGGCCTGGGTCATCTGGTGCGTCGCCCACGTCTATTTCCTGATTGGCTTCAGGAACCGGTTCGTCGTAGCCACCAACTGGATGTGGAACTACTTGACCTTCCACCGTGGTGCGCGGTTGATCACGGGTTTGCGCAGCCGTCAGTTCAGATCGTAGTCCGGCTGAAAATCAGCGGTGGCCTCGTTGACCATGTCGTCGGGCAGTTGCCCTGCCTGCCGTGCGGCAATGGCTTTCTGCCCCAGCCATTTTGCCTGCATCACCTCGCGAACAAGTGCGCCGACAGCCGGTGAATGCGGCCTTCCGCGAACCGTCACCAGATTGACCTCACGCCAGAACTCCGGCTCAATCATGGGACGCGCTACAACATCGCGATGTGAGACGTTGCTTTCCGGCATGAACGCGTAGCCCATTTGCGCCGCAGCCATTGCCAGAATCCAGTCGTCGCGTTCGCAACTGCAGATTGTTTCGTCCACGACACCCTGCTCCCTGAAGCTTGCCGCGGCGACGGTACCAAACTCGCATTTGGCGCGTTCGAGATACTGTTCACCGTGGAGATCCTTGAGGCGGATAGCATTTTGCTTCGCCAGCCGATGCTCTGGACTCACCACAATCATCAATTGTTCCCGGAACAGCGGCATTTCATGGACCCGGTCATCTGTCTGGTTTTGCGGTGAACAATACAGGGCCACTTCCAGATCGCCCGAAAGTAGCCGCTCATGCAGTTCCAGGGCGGTCGCATCGATGATTTCAAGGTCTATCCCCCTGTGGCGGGTCTGAAGCTCCACGAACAACCCAACCAGATGATTGGGGGCAATGGTGCACATCACGCCAAGCCGGAGCTTGGTGCGCTGCAGTTTCTTGAAAGCATCTGCAACCCGCCGCGCTTGCTGTGTCTGGGACCAGACATCTTCAAGATGCGGCATCACCATGCGCCCGAGTTCCGAAAGATGCGTGTTGGCACGTTCCCGGTGGAACAAGGCACCGCCAAATTCTTCTTCCAGCAGCTTGATCGCTCGTGTCAGCGAGGGTTGCGCGACATGACATTTCTCGGCGGCCCGCGTGAAATTCAATTCATCAGCCACCGCGAGGAAGTACCTGATCTGATGCATTTCCATAGCGATACCCTATCGACGCGAAAGCAACGCGATATTTCACACGTCAGGTCTGTGAGCCCAAACTCTATAGACCAGATTGATGATCTTGCACCAGCCTATGGGCTCTCTGGGTTGGACAGCGTGCGAGACTGCAGTGCAGGCGTACAGAGGGAGGTGATCCATGAATGTTGCCGTGAAGAATGACAATGTAGCTGGCGCGTCGTCGTTGCGAGGCAAGGTGGCTTTGATCACGGGATCGACCAGCGGTATCGGCTTGGGAATTGCGAAAGCCCTTGCTGCAGCGGGAGCCGAGATCGTTCTCAATGGCTTCGGCGATCCCGCCGCCATCGCAACCCTTCAGGCGGAGTTTGCGCGCGACTATGACCAAACTGCGGGGTTCTCAGGTGCCGACATGTCGAAACCGGACGACATCGCCGCAATGATCGAGATGGTGCTCTCACAGCACAATCGTCTCGATATCCTGGTGAATAACGCTGGCATCCAGCATGTGGCGCCTCTGGAACAGTTTCCGCCCCATAAATGGGACCAGATCATCGCCATCAATTTGTCATCGGCATTTCACACCACCCGCCTCGCCCTGCCCGCCATGCGCAGGGAAGGATTCGGTCGCATCATCAATGTGGCATCTGCCCATGGGTTGGTCGCATCGCCCTTCAAATCAGCCTACGTCGCCGCGAAACATGGCATCATTGGACTGACGAAGACGACGGCCCTCGAAACTGCCGAAAGCTACATCACCTGCAATGCAATCTGCCCCGGCTACGTCTGGACACCTTTGGTCGAGCAGCAGATCGAAGGGCAGGCAAAGGCGCATAGTCTGCCGCGCGACCAGGTGATCCGCGAGGTCTTGCTGGCGCAGCAGCCGAACAAGCGCTTCGCCACAGTGGAGCAGATTGGTGCTCTTGCCGTGTTCCTGGCGGGTGAGCAAGGGGCTTCCATGACGGGGACAGCCTTGCCGGTCGATGGCGGCTGGACCGCGCACTGACATCAAGAATTACCTAGGATTGGAGGAGCCCACATGCGCCGCATCGGAATGGTCCTGTTGCTTGCCCTGGGCATGCTCACCGCAGCTCCGGCACAATCCGATACCCGCAGCGATGTCCTTGCGACCTATGGTCAGTTCGCTGCGGCTCAGAATGCGCGTGACCCTGCACGAATCCGGGAAGTCTTGCTCGATTCTGCAGATTTCTTGTGGGTCAGCGATGGAAAATCCGTGTGGGGTCGCGATGCGCTCATCGCCCGCATGAGCAGCTTCCAGAAGCTTGAAATCTGGCGTGTCGAACCTTTGCTCGATCGTGCAAGGGTCGTGGAAGTCGCCCCGGATGTAGCCTATCTGCATATGCCGCTCGATCTCCATCTGGGGACAAAGAGCGCGCCATCCGTGACACGTTTCCTCGTCAGCATCCTGTGTCGCAAAACCTCGCAAGGATGGCGGATCGCCGCACTGTTCACCACGCTCGATAATCCTTGATGGCTGGCCAGGATGTGTCGCGGCTCACTAGCGACGCTGGCGGACAATGAGACTTTCGTGAGAAACTGATTTCCGAGATGCAGATGGTGCTTCAAAACGAAGGATCACGACCATGTCCTGACTTGAATCGCGCAGGCGTGACATCCTGGCGTATCCTCGTCACAAGAGGATACTGAGATATGAAGTTGGCAGGTATGCCGGTGATGAGGCTTGGGCGGTACAATACCGGTTGCTATGCTAGCGCCTGGAGGATCGCAGCAATCGTCATCATATCTGCAGGGGAGGCCTTCGCCGACGCTCCCGCCGCGATGCAATCCTCGCAGACGATCATTTCCCGATTGTCGATGGTCTTCAATTCTTTTTGGGCTGTTCTGGCACCGGTAGTGGCATCGTTCGGTTCAATCCCGGAAGAGCTTGTCGCGTCAGCCCAGGGAATCCTCGCATCGTCCATGACCATGGGGAGAAGCGAGCTTCTGGTCGGCACCATCTCGCTTCTTGGGATGATGGCGCTGCCCGGATTGTGGGGCAAGCTGCTGCGGGAGCGGTGGAGCCGTCAGATACCGAATGCATTTGAGCATATCTGGCAGCGGTTTGCCCTAGACTGCGGCCTTACGGTGGTAGTGGCATTTGTTGCCATTCTGATCAACGAACTGGTTTCTGCGCACAAGTCGCTGGCGGGCGGTCTCGCGGCGGCGCTGGTTGATTTTGGATTCAGGTTTTTTGTTGCGATGATAGTGCTGGCAATTCTGCTGCGACCACGGGAGGCTGCTATCAGACTGCTTCCTGGCGATGATGCCACAGTTTCCGGCATCACTGTGAGGATGGGCGTTGCGGTTGCCGTGGCGATCGGTTTCACAGCAATTATCCCTTCGCTGCTGCAGGCGGGGATGAACTGGCCTACGGGTCAGGCGTTTGCGATCGTTGTCGGAACGGTCGCTGCCATCTTTGGATATGGGGCGGCTGATCGATATCTTTCTGGATTGCCGGATGTTTCATCTCACTGGCACAAAGCGAAAACCGGTGCTGCGGTGCTTTTCTGGTTATGCTGGTGTTACGGCGTTATCACGCTGGATTTCCCGTTTTTCGAAGCAACTGTCGCATCCGGCATCATCCTGACAATAGGCTATGTTTTCGACCGCGTGATGCTGAAGGCAGCTGCGACGTCGGAGACAATCGAAAACCCCAAAAAGCGCGCGTTAGGGATGGCCATCAGCAAGGGGCTGCGGCGTACAAGCCACGTCATTGTCTTTCTGGCACTGTGTATCGTCATGGCGCGGTGGGGCGCAGCAGCTTTCGAAGGGACAATCCGCGAAGCACGATGGACTGCGGCGGAGAGCGCTGTCGGCGAAGCCGCACTTGTGGTCTGCCTTGGCTATTGCATTTTTGAACTCATCTCCATCTGGATTCAATCGACGTTCGAACGTCCGCGCGTCAATACGATGCCAGGGGATGACGAGGATGTCGCGCCAGCCTCGCGCCTTTCGACCGTTGTTCCCCTGTTGCAGGGGGCCGTCGGCTTCACCATCCTCGCCGTTACAGTGCTTGTTGCTATTTCCAAGCTGGGCGTCGACATCACGCCAGTCCTCGCAGGAGCTGGAATTCTCGGCCTCGCCATCAGCTTTGGCTCACAATCACTGGTGCGAGATGTTGTGGCTGGCATTTTCTACATGGCGGACGACGCGTTCCGTGTCGGGGAGTATATCGAAGCTGCAAAGCTGAGAGGCACAATAGAGAAGATTTCCATCCGATCCATGCGGCTGCGCCATCACAATGGCCATGTCCACACGATCGCCTTTGGCCAGCTTGGCTTTGTGACGAACTTCAGCCGGGACTGGGTGACGATGAAATTCAACCTGCGCCTCAACAAGAGTTCTGATTTTGAAGCCGTGCGCAAGGTGACCAAGCGCCTTGGCCAGGAACTTCTTCTGGACGAGGAATACGGGTCTGAATTCATTCAGCCGCTCAAGCTGCAAGGCCTCGCCGAGGTTGCTGACACAGCCCTCGTGTTCCGTTTCAAGTTCACGGTAAAGCCTGGAAAGCCGACTGTCGTGCAGCGTCTGGCGATGAAACGCATTCTCAAGGCTTTTGCGGAAAATGGCATTGAATTCGCCAATAATGCTGTCTTCGTCCAAAGCGACGAAAGCGACCATTCGATGAAGCGGGCGGCTGCTGCCGCTGACATCAACTTCGATCGACGCGCTGCAGCGCAGGCTCCCTAGTGCAATGGCACCACGTGTAAACCATGGCGATGGCAGAACCGAGTGTGGCAGGCATTTATGCTGCCCTAGTGACTGGAAATCACGGTGCCGTTGACACGTATATTTGGCCTCCGTGCACCTCAAATAATAACCAAGCATTGGGTAAGCGGATATCTGTGTTCAAGAGCATAATGCCAGTCGGGGCTTTGCGCCCGCTTCTGTATTCATTTCCGGCAAACCTGCCTCCTCCACTTCCGTCCAGTTTTTACGATTCCACTTGTGAACGCTATTGTCAGCTCGCGGCGCAGGATGCCGATTGCGACCCAAACTCCTTCACACCATTTCCGTTTCACATGCCTCATAAAGTGCATGAGGCAAGGCAATTGTCCCAATTATGCTATGATTGAAAACAGATGCGGCGTTCTTTTGCAGGAGATCGCCATGTTTGATGCCTACGGAAATCCAACACCCGCCAGATCCTGGAACACCGGCCGCCTCATCGGCCCGAAAGCGCCGCTGAAGGCGAAGCACATCTGGGAAGTGCGAACGCGGCTGACGATCGATCATCGCATCCGCGACCTTGCGCTGTTCAACCTCGCCATCGACAGCAAGCTGCGCGGCTGCGATCTGGTGAAGCTGAGGCTCAATGACGTAATCGCTGGCATGGCCGTCCGTACGCGGTCAACAGTCATCCAGCAGAAGACCAGCCGCCCGGTACCCTTCGAACTGACAGAGCCGACGCGCGACGCCATCACGAACTGGATGCATGTGCGGGTCGCTCGCAACGGTGATTGGCTGTTTCCCAGCCGCAGCAATGCGGACGGACATCTGACCACCAGACAGTATGCCCGGCTCGTCGATGACTGGATCACGATGATCGGTCTCGACCCCTCGAACTACGGCACCCACAGCCTGCGTCGGACGAAGGTCGCCATGGTCTATAAGCGCACAGGCAATCTGCGAGCCTGCCAGCTCTTGCTCGGCCACACCAAGCTGGAAAGCACGGTCAGATATCTCGGGATCGAGGCTGATGATGCTTTGGCGCTGTCGGAGCAGACTGAGATTTGAGGTCAGGCGCCGACGGTGGCATCCGCTGCCGTCGGCGCTCTTTCCGTGCTGAAACAATTGTCCGCAAACGCGTGTTTCCGCCCGAAACCCGAACATCGGGAACTGGCGCATCTTCCCAGTTGTCCCAGTTGGCGTCACCTGACCAGGACCCGAAGTTCAGGCCCCTCAAGATCGCATGCGCCCTTCACCATTTCGGGTCCGGCCATTGGGTGTTCTCCCAACGCACAATTTCCGCTGGCGAAAGCGTTGCGGTTCTTTGGCCATGTCGAACGTCGAATTCGTAGAGGGTGTCGAAAAGCGGGTCGAAACTCTCGAGCAGGGGCAGCATCAGCTTCTGCCTTTGCGACTTCGTCCAGGAGGAAAAGATCGCTCCGCGGCTGTCAAGCTTGGCGAAGACGTTTGGCTGCGCTGCATCGATCCGCTGCCAACGCGCAATGATGGCGTCCGCCGATCCTGGAAAGTCTTCCCGCAATCCTTTCTCGATCACGGCTTCGAGTGCATAGGTGATGGCCTGATGTTCGCGGGAATGATCCACGAAAGCGAGGGCGAGCCGCAACAGCCGCGCTTGCAGGAGGATCACCGGCCAGAGGATTTTGACGCCGTAGCGTACGCCAATCTCCTTGAGGTGGGCAGGTGGCCGGATAATCTCGCGCTGGCGCTCGTAGGCCTTGCGGGCATCGAAGGCGAGGCCGAGAAATGCGCCTTCCTTGTCGGTCACCAGTGGAGAGCGCGTGTTGATGTCATGCACCGCCTCGTTCAGCCATGCGAGCGAGGTGTAATCGCCGATCAGCAGAATTCCGGCATGATTTTTGAGAAGGCGATGTGCGAGCATGCGAGTAATCTATCCGGATGCTGTTTGAGAACCAAGCGGGTGAATTTTCTGCTGTTCTGTCGTGCAAATTTGGCATCACCACGGGGAAGCGTTTTCTCAGCCGTTGAACGGGTCGACGAGAGGCACGCTCAGCCCCTGAAAGTCTTTCACGTTGCGCGTTGCGAGCGTGAGGCCGTGATCCATCGCCGTCGCCGCCATAAGTGAGTCGGCGACGGTCAGCACCCGGCCCTTGAGCTTGGCGAACGCCCGCAGCCGTCCCGCCGAGCTGGCGATATCGAGGGTGACGGGCAGGGCGGTCGGGCCGAAACGTCTTTGGACGTCCAGATAGAAAATGGCGAGACGGTTCGCCTGTTCCGGATCGGTCACGGCCGCCACGCCAAATGCCAGTTCATGAAACAGCATGACACTGACCGAGAGGCGAGGAGCTTGTGCCAGGAATGCGGCAACCTCCGGCTGTGGGCGTGACCGTGCCAATTCCGAGATAACATTGGTGTCCAGAAGGAAGGTGCCGTCCAACGTCACGGTCTCGTCCAGTCGATGTCGGCACGGTCTTCGTGCCGGTTTGGCAGCGGAACGTCGAACCCGACCGAGCCTGCCCGTGTCAGCAGCCACCGGCCGTCATGATCCTCGTCCGATCCGAACTTCTCGCGGTAGAGCTCGGCCGAAATGACAACGCACTCGCCCTTCGCGCCGATGAACTGAGGCCGTCCCTGGCGGGCGAGGCGCAGGACCTCCGAGAGCTTCTGTTTGGCGGATGCTACAGTCCACATGATCGCCTCCTAGCAATATGGTCTATATGGACTAGGTTATCCAATCTATATTTGCAAGTATGGTGTTGGCGCGCGCCGAGGTGGACCGCTCACAGCGCGGGCGTTCCAATGTGGCGACTAGAAGCCGCATCCACCATCCTCGCCACTCGTTGTGTTGACATTGTCACCACGTTTTGGCAGATAGAACGTATGGAACCCCAAAACGCCACTGCCGAAGTCAACATCCACCTGCGGGCGCGGGCCGATGACCGCGACCTGATCGATCAAGCTGCAGGGCTCCTGGGTGCCAACCGTTCGCAGTTCATGCTGGCCTCGGCCCTGAAAGAAGCCAAGAACGTGCTGCTCGACCAGACCACGGTCAAGGTCGATGCCGTGACCTTCCAGAAGGTTCTGGCTTGGCTCGACGCCGAGCCGACGCACGATGAAGCAGCGGGCATGCGGCGTCTCCTGGACAGCAAGACTGACTGGGCGCGTGGCTAATCTCAACGGACGGTTCACGGCGCCGGTCGTTCTTGATGCCGAGCATGATCTGGTCGCTTTTTCCTCGGGCGAAACCGTGCTGGATGATTGGCTGCGCGATCGTGCCCTCGACAACATCAAGCTTGGCGCAAGTCGCACGTATGTAACATGTCTCGCAGGATCACGCGTCGTGGCTGGCTTTTACGCCCTCGCCATGGGCAGCATCCTCGGGCAGGACGTGTCGGGCGGAATGCGGCGGAACATGCCGCGCGTAATACCTGCGGTGGTGCTTGGACGGTTAGCCGTTGACCAGCAGCACCAGGGCCATGGGCTTGGGGCAATCCTTTTAAGAGATGCCGTCATGCGCGGCATTCGTGCTGCCGGAGACGTCTCTGCGCGCCTTATGATTGTTCACGCCCTAAACCCGGCGGCTGAAGCCTTCTACAGGAAGCATGGGTTCACCCGACTGCCCGGCGATGCCCCAACGCTCGCGCTCGACCTGGTCAAGTTTGCCGCTGTCATGGCCGACCAGACCAAAGACCCGGGCTGAGTGTGCCAGGTGAACAAGATGTTTCAGGTGACCGTGCGCTGGACTGCTGGCGACAAGCCATGCTGAATGCGGATTCCGATTCCGACCGGCCATCATTCCGATAATTGACCGGCCGGGATTCC
>LSIB01000193.1 GCA_001556025.1 Rhizobiales bacterium CCH3-A5 | reverse complement strand
CCATGGCGGCCTGATGTTCAACCCGCCGCCCGCACACGGAAATCCTGACAGTCCCATCGACAGGATGACGCCGCCGATCAGCGCTTTCGCTTCCTCGTTCCAATGCGCCTCGCCGGCTTCGCCCGGCGCATCGAATACGAGCGCGTCGGCCAGCGTCGCTGCTTCCTCGGCGACATCGATGTCGTCGGGATCGAGATGCTCGAGCGGATTGAACGCGGCGGAGCGGAGGCCGGTGACGCCGAAGGGATCCAGGATATGGACTTTGCCGAAGCGGTCCCGGGCGCGGGCCGTGACGCGCGCGTTCTCGCCCTTGGGATCGATGCAGATGACGGAGCGATCGGCGGTGAGGAGGTTGGGGATGATCGTGCCGATGCCCTTGCCGGTGCGGGTCGGCGCCATCGTGAGCAGATGGGCCGGCCCGTCATAGCGCATCAGCTTATTGGTAATCGGGTCACGGCCGATCAGCAGACCCGATCGGCCACGCGTCAGCGAGGTGACCTCGTTGTCGTTGGCGAAGCGGGCCGAGCCATGGGTGGCGTCGTCATCGACC
>LSIB01000192.1 GCA_001556025.1 Rhizobiales bacterium CCH3-A5 | reverse complement strand
AAGACGTCATGGTGATCGACGAGGCCGGCATGGTCGGATCGCGTCAGCTTGCGCGCTTCGTCGCCGAGGCGGAGCGCACGGGTGCGAAGCTGGTCATGGTCGGGGATCAGGAGCAGTTGCAGGCGATCGGGGCCGGTGCGCCGTTCCGCGCGATCGCGGAGCGGGTCGGGTTCGCCGAGCTGCAGGACATCCGCCGCCAGCGCGAGGACTGGCAGCGTGAGGCGTCCGGAGATCTTGCCCGCCACAGGACGGGCGAGGGGCTCTCCGCTTATGCCGAGCGCGGCGGCGTTCGGTTCAGTGACACCCGGGACGAAGCGCGGGCGGCGATCGTCGCCGACTACATGGCGGACGCTGCCGAGCGGCCCGAGGGCTCGCGCGTCGCAATGGCGCATCGGCGGGTGGATGTCCGGGCGCTCAATGCCGATATCCGGTCAGCGCGGCAGGAGGCCGGCGAGCTGGCGCGTGGGGAGGGCGAGCAGGGTGGCCTTGGACGTGAGCGTGTGTTCGAGACCAATGACGGCAAGCGGTCGTTCGCTCCCGGCGATCGGATCGTGTTCCTGGAGAACAATCGCGAGCTCGGCGTCAAGAACGGCATGCTCGGAACGATTCAGTCCGTCGAGCCGGACGTCATCACGGCCCGGCTCGACGGACCCGCGCGCGCCAGGGGAGAACAGCGCACGGTGTCGTTTACGACAAGCGACTATGCGGCGATCGATCATGGCTACGCAACCACGATCCACAAGACGCAAGGTGCGACCGTCGATCGGTCCTTCGTCATGGCGTCGGGGACGATGGACCGGCATCTGACCTATGTCTCGATGACGCGCCATCGTGACCAGGCGACGCTTTATGCCGGCAAGGACGAGTTCAAGGGCGGGATGGAATCGCTCGCGACCCGGCTCGGCCGGGACGGGTCGAAAGAAACCACGCTGGACTATGCGCAGGGGTTTGCCGAGCGGCGCGGGATCGCCGAGCGGTTCGGGGTGAAGAGCGAGATCGCGGTTGAGCGCGCCGGCGAGGGGCAGGCGCGTCAGGGTGAGGGTGGCGAAACACGGCGCGGAGATCTTGGGCGAGATTCGGGGGTGAAGGATCCCGCTGCCGATCAGCGGGGTGAGCGCGATCAGGTGCGGGGCCGCGCTGCCGGCGGGGAGGGGGTTCAGCGGGCTGGTCCGGACACGGAGACGCCGGCCGCGAAGCGCAGCATGTTCGCCGGGCTAAAACTTGGGGCAGGGCGTGGCGAAGCGCAGGAGGGTCGTCGCGCGGCTTCGGAGCGTACGGGCGGCGCGAGCCCGGGCGAGCCGTCGTCGGGCTCCGCTGAGGCCCGCGTACAGCTTCTGGCCGCCGTCGAGAATTATGCAAAGGCCTATGAGGACGCCGCGCGTATGCGCGCCGCAGACCTGCCGGTTCTCGAGCATCAGAAGCTGGCGCTGCGGACCGCCGGTGCTGCCATGGACAAGGCTCGGCCGGGATCGACGCAGGAGTTCGTCGCCGTGCTCAAACATGAGAGCCTGAGTCAGCGCGCCATGGCTGCTCTGACCGGACCCGAACGCGCGGCTCAGCTGGTGGCCGGGATGGATCGCGAGCGGCAGCGGCAGGTTCAGCGCGAAGTTGCCGAGCGCGGTGTGGAGGCGGGTGTCGCTAAAGCGGATCGCGGTGATGCGGCGCGGCAGGCCGATGCCGAGAAGCACGTCCCCGAACGCGACAAGGGCATGGAGCGGTGAGCGTGACGAAAGACGATCAGAACGAGGTCGGCGAGGATGATGCGGTCCGCGCGTTCGATGCTCTGCAGGCGGAGGTCGCGACCCTGCGCCAGGCAGTCGAGGCGCTGCCGGCGATCGTTGAAGGTGCGACGCGGGCAACGGACTACACGCCGACGCTGGGCGCCGTCGTGAAAGTGCTGACCCAGGTCGAGGCGCGGATCGTCGCCATCCAGGACCATCCGGCGTTGAAAATGACGGCTGAGCAGCATGGGCGGGCGATCGGGCGCGCCGGGGCCGAGGCGTTCACTGAGGCCGCGCGGGTGATGCGCGACGAGGCCGATGCGCTGAAACGCGAGCGGTCGCATCTGGCAGGGTTCGTGAGGCAGGCGCGCACGCAGGCTGAGCAGCGAAGGTGGATGGTTTGGGCTGGCGGGATTGGAATCGCAATCGGGTCGATGGTTCCGCCGTTCCTGTCGCTTTTGGCTAGGGGTTGAAAGTTGCGATTAGGCTGACGGCTGTCATGCCACGCTTGCCCAATTCGACCCAATCGTCATCGGTTACGGATGCGGATGGAGTTCGTTATGAAAAACGAAAACGTTACACGACGCAGCACCTCTCTGTGGAGTTAACCCGCTTCTGAACTGATGGGGTGGATGCCCCCTCCGTCCGGCATCGTAAGGTGCCAGTGAG
>LSIB01000191.1 GCA_001556025.1 Rhizobiales bacterium CCH3-A5 | reverse complement strand
ACCCACGCCATGCAGGCCCATCTCGACGAGATCGCCAGGACGGTCGCAAAGGGCGCCCATGCCGTCCTGCTGCTCGACCGCGCCGGCTGGCACACGACCGCCAAACTCGCCGTGCCGAAAAACATCTCGCTGATCTTCCTGCCCTCGCGCTCACCCGAACTGAACCCGGCCGAAAACGTCTGGCAGTATCTGCGCGCGAACTGGCTCTCAAACCGTGTCTTCGACACCTACGACGACATCATCGACGCCGCCTGCGACGCATGGAACGGCCTCGTCGATCAGCCATGCACCATCACATCCATCGGGAGGCGCGAATGGGCGCACATCGGTCAGAAATGAGGGCCGTTGGTATTAGACCCATAAAGTGGTTGGGTTCGCGTGCTCGGCGTGGTTCACGGCCTCCGGCAGGAAGCACGGATTGATCGGCATCGCTTCTGGCTCACGGACGCTCAAATCGCACGGATCGAGCCGCATCTGCCGACCGATACGCGTGGCAAGCCGCGTGTTGACGACCGCCGCGTGACCAGCGGCATCGTCCATGTTTTGGAGTCCGGCGAGCGCTAGATAGATGCGCCGCCGGACTACGGGCCGCACAAGACGCTCTATAACCGCTATGTCCGTTGGGCCGCCAAAGGCGTCTGGGTCGATCTCTTCCATGCTCTGGCGAGCGCCGGTGGTCCCCCGGCCCAGGTGCTCATCGATAGTTCCGCCGTGACGGCGCACCGCTCGGCCTCGGGCGGAACGTATGGCCCGCGCCGTCCGCAGGCTGTCTCGGCGATCTGATTTGAGCAGTCTGCATCAACGTATCCGGTCTCAGGCTTGCATCCGGCCAAGATGGAGATTCGCCTGCCCGGAAGAGATCGCCTATTGACAGGGCTGGATTTCCGCTAAAAAGCGCCATCACCTCGGAAATCAACTCGCCAAAGGTGGTTATGGCCGCTATCTCCAGCAGACTGCGCGAGGGGCTAAGGACTGATACAGGACCGTGATCGTTGAGAATACGTGCCTGCGATCTCACGCTGGACGTTAACGAGCCGATTGGATATAGAAACAGCGCTTCAAGATTGCCCCAGAGCGCGGTATCACGGAGTTATGTTTTTCCGGCCGTGCAATTGCCAATCGGCAGTTTGAAGCACGAGTGGGCTTTTGGAGGCGGTATTGCAGAATACGGGGCGGACTAACCGCCGATTAACCGGCGTTGTTTTGTCGGTTTGGACCAACCGAGAGATCATCAAGGCGTTCATCGTTCGAGAAATCGCTGGCCGCTATAGGGGGTCTTTCGGTGGTTTGCTTTGGTCGCTGATCAATCCGCTGCTGATGCTTGCGATCTACAGCTTCGTTTTTGCCGTCGTATTCAAGGCTCGCTGGTCAAGTTCCGAAGCGGAGAATGAGGCCGGCTTTGCGGTGATCCTTTTTGTCGGGCTGATTGTCCACGGCCTCTTTTCTGAGTGCCTGATGCGCGCGCCGCGGCTCGTGATCGACCATGCAAATTTTGTCAAGAAGGTCGTTTTTCCGCTGGAGATATTGCCGATCGTCACGCTCGGCGTCGCGCTTTTTCACGCCGGCATCAGCTTCTTGGTTCTCATCGTAGCCATGCTCGCGACAGAGATGCCATTGCACGCAAGCATCTTTCTTCTCCCGGCGGTCCTACTACCTTTTCTGATTTTGACACTCGGCCTGAGCTGGTTCATTGCCGCCCTCGGCGTGTATGTACGTGATATTGGGCAAGTTATCGGCCTTCTGATGACGATGCTCATGTTTCTTTCGCCAGTTTTTTACCCTCTATCGTCGCTGCCGGAGCGCTTTCGTCCCATAGTCCTTCTCAACCCGCTCACTTTGCCGATCGAGCAGTTGCGAAGCGTGGTCATTTGGGGGCACCCACCCCTTTGGGGGGCGCTCCTAGGATACTCCCTACTGGCGCTGGCGATCGCGTCTTTTGGCTTCTGGTGGTTCCAAAGCAGCCGCAAGGGTTTCGCCGATGTCCTCTGACGTGGCCGTCTCCGTCATTGGCGTCGGTAAGAAATTCACAATGTACGAAAAACCGGAGGATCGGCTCAAGCAAGCGGTACTTCCGCGACTGGCGCGGCTGCTGAATCGACCGGAACGCCGATATTTCAGGGAATTTTGGGCGCTTCGCGACGTCTCCTTTACAATCCGGAAAGGCGAGACAATCGGCATTATCGGACGCAACGGAGCCGGAAAGTCGACCTTGCTGCAGATTATCTGCGGAACGTTGACGCCGACGATGGGTGAAGTCAGTACATCAGGACGCGTCGCAGGGTTGCTAGAACTCGGTGCCGGCTTCAACCCAGAGTTTACCGGGCGCGAGAACGTCTATCTGAACGGCACCATCCTTGGTCTGACCCGTGAGGACATTGATGCCCGTTTCGCCCAGATCGAGGCGTTCGCCGAGATTGGCGATTTTATCGACGAACCGGTGAAAATTTATTCCAGCGGGATGTTCATGCGGCTGGCCTTCAGCATCGCAATCCATGTTGATGCCGAAGTTATCGTCATCGACGAGGCATTGGCAGTCGGCGATTTCGTTTACCAGACGAAATGCCTTGATGCGCTGCAGGACATCACAAAGAGTGGCACAACGGTACTTTTCGTCAGCCACGACATTGTCCAGGTCCAAAAGTTGTGCAGCCGGGCGATCTACCTTCAAGGACCCGGTCAGATGTTCGTCGGTCCGACCCGGGAAATCTGCGATCGCTATTTTGCCGATGCTGTTTCTTACGGATCCAAGGTCTCCGTTGGCGCTGCTCCCACCCTCTCTGAGAAGACCAGCGAAGGGGAGCCCGTCGGGCCCGACCGGCTTGCGCACGATTTCGACATTTTTACCGCGTCGAATCGTAAGGGCCCGCGCGAGGCCGGGCGCATCGAATGGTGCACGGTAAACGGGAATGGTGGGACAGGACCGGTCCTGAGTTTTGGCGAGACGCTGACGATCGAGATCGGTTACGCGATCCAGAAGCCGGCCGACGATCTGGTGATGTCATTTTATGTTGTCAGCAACAGCGGCCAGTTGCTGCTAGGTACAAACTCGCTCTATGAGGGCTTCGCTCTCGATGCACGGCCAGGGCGCCACGTCATGCGCGCTCGACTAGAGAACAGGCTCGGCGACGGTGACTATGGGATTTTTGTCTCATTGGCACACTGGCGGTCTGACGCTGATACGAGTTTCGAGGATATTGTCCCAGTGGCCGCTAGCTTCAGTGTGATTAGTCAACCCGGACGGCGTCGCTGGGCCGTATATGCGCCCTATTTCGACATCCAATTGAACTGAAGACGGAAGCGCGAAGCATTTCCATGGCGGAGATAGAAACAGCACAGGACCTTGACCGCTTCTATGCGGAGGAAGATCCATGGGACTATCAGGCCCATCCTGACGATCAGCGGCGGCTTGACGAGGTACGGGTAATGCTGAGCGGGCGACAATTCCGGCATGCGCTCGACATCGGATGCGGAAACGGTTTCATTACGACCTCGCTGCCGGCGACGAATGTTCTCGGGATAGACCTTTCGTCTTCCGCCATTGACTGGGCCAGGAAGCGCGCGAGTCGAATGCCTGACCCAAGTCGCTTCGACTTCGAATGCCGTTCGATATTCGATGTCGGCGCTTTGCCGGAGAGTCATTTCGACCTAATAGTCATCACTGGCGTCCTCTATCCGCAATATATTGGTAGAGGATATTCCCTCGCCCGAGTCCACATTGATCGAATACTTCGAGCTGGCGGTACGCTGCTGTCCTGCCATATCGACGAATGGATGCGATTTCGCTTTCCTTACTCATTAGTCGATCAGTCGCTTTATCCTTATCGCGAATATACTCATCGGATCGAGGTCTTCGTTAAATGATCCTGATGTATCACAAAGTCGACCTGACAACGCCAACGATCTGGTGGGTCTCGGCCGATTCCTTCGACCAGCAGATGGCGGACTTGGCGGCGTATGAGGTCGTCAGCCTATCCGATTACGACCCTCGCAACCCTTCGCATGTCGTCATCACTTTCGATGGGGTATATGAAAACGTATATCTGTACGCATATCCGATCATGAAGAAGTGGGAGTATCCGTTTGAGCTGTTCGTCATCGGCGATCATATAGGCGGTAACAATTCATTCGATACCGTAGAGCCGCCGGCGCGTTTCTGTACAATCGAACAGTTGCAGGAGATGGCGACGGGTGGCGGGCGCATCCAGTGGCACACCAAAACCCATCGTAAACTGGTCGGGCTCGACGATAGTTCTACGTTATCTGAACTCGTGCCGCCTTCATCGCTGAAAGCGCTTTTTCCGCCCCCTCATCTCGACTGGTTTGCATACCCCCATGGCGAACACGATTTGAAAGCCGTCGATATTGTCCGGGCAAATTTTTCCGGAGCATTATCATGTGTTGCTGGCGACGACGACGACCGTCATCAATTGAACCGGATCACTGCGTATGAAGAGACGCGTTTCTCAAAGACGCGAGTGAGCGTGATCATCGCCAATTTCAATTACGGCCGATTTCTGCCTGAAGCCGTCGAATCTGTTTTGCGCCAGACGCACAAGCCTGACGAGATCCTCATTATCGATGATTGCTCGACGGATGGCTCAGCCGAAATAATAAAGCGCTACAGGGACTTGGCTTCCATCGAGATCAACACGAGCAATCTCGGCATCGTCGACAACTTCAACAAGGCCGTTAGCCTTACAACGGGCGACTATATCGCATTTCTCGGCGCGGATAATCGCATGCGCAGCGATTATGTCGAGCTTTGCAAGGCCGCACTCGACAGGAACAGCTCTCTCTCGACAGCCTATACTGATATGACGATCTTCGGCCCACTCTCGAGCCAACTGGCCGCCAAAGTCGGGGCCACGAAGATCGCCGAAAGCCGCATTGACGGATCGGACATCTATCTCTGGCGGTTTGGTGACCCCACGCCGGAGCTTGAGGCCGATTTCGAGCGCAATAATTTCGTTCACGGATCGTCGATGTACCGCCGATCTGCCTTTGAAGCTGTCGGGGGCTACAAGAAGACGGACGGTCCGGAAGACCATAACCTTTTCTATCGTATGTACCGCGCTGGCTGGGGTCTGGAGCGGGTCCCCGGGCCCCTGATTGAATATCGGCAGCACAGCAATGCTCAAGCCAACACGATGCTTAACCTCCAGAACGAGGTCGCACATTTTCGACGCGAAGCGCTAAGCCGAGACATCACGGTTCAGAACCAAAGCTCCACCATTTCAAGGTTTGAGGGCGAGGTCTCCCGCTTGGCACATGAAGCGGCGGCGCTCCGCGGCCGCTCCGAGCAGCTTGAGCAGCAGCTTGCATCCGCCCACGAGCGCTCCGAGCAGTTTGAGCGGCAGCTTGCGTCTGCCGTGATGGCGTTCAACGGCGTGGCAGCAGAACTCGTGCGTCTGAAGGCCTCAGTTAGCTGGCGAACCTCTGCCCCGCTGCGTTACGCCATGACGCGTTATCCTGGCGCCTCACTGTGTGCGCGCAAAGGCGCCAAACTCCTTTATTGGACAATGACCGGGCAGGTTGTGAAGCGGCTTCGAGCTTCGTTAGCCTATAGGTTCTCGCCTGCGGCTCCCGAGAGGGTCGTCCCTGCAAGTTCTCTTGCGGGGCTGGATTCCGATGGGCTGCCGATTTTCCTCGGTCAGTACCTTAAGGAGCGTTGGCCGGCTGCGAATCTGGCGCCGGTGAGGCAGGCTTACCGTATCGTCGCCGATAGGGTTGGACAGCCGATCGACGAGAGTTCGCTCTCATCGCCCGAGTTGACGGCACTGCTCGGGCAACTGAGGGCCTTGGCCGCCCAGCCGGACGAGACTCCCGCGCCGGCTGTCTCCATCATCGTGCCAGTCTACAATGCGCTCGCCCACACGCTGGCCTGTCTCCTAAGTTTGCTGGCTCAGCCAGCCCGGCACAGCTTCGAAATTCTCGTTGCGGACGACGTGTCCAGCGACATGACAGCTGGCGTGATATCGGCGATCGGTGGCAGAGTCCGACACATCCGCCCCAGCAAGAACCTTGGCTTCGTGCGCAATTGCAACGCCACAGCGAAGCAGGCAGGAGGATCGATCATCGTTCTTCTCAACAACGATACCATTGCCCTGCCCGGTTGGTTGGACGAATTGGTCGCCCCCATTCTTGAGGATGCGACGATCGGGCTTACCTGCTCAAAATTGCTCAATGCCGATGGCACCCTACAGGAGGCCGGCGGCATATTCTGGCGCGACGGCACGGCCTGGAACTATGGCCGCGGGGCCGATCCACGTGCCTATCCCTTCAACTTCGTGCGCGACACGGATTATGGGTCCGGTGCCGCCATCGCAGTCAATTCTTCGCTCTGGAATGAGCTCGGCGGCTTCGATGAGAGGTTCGCGCCAGCCTATTGCGAGGATGCCGACCTCGCGTTTGCGTTGAGAGATCGCGGCTACCGGACGGTGTATATACCCACGGCAGAGCTCATCCATCACGAAGGGGTTAGTCACGGGCGCGACGACAGTGCAGGAATCAAAGCCTATCAGGTCGAAAACCTGAAGAAGCTCAGGGCAAAATGGGCTACGGCACTGGAGAGCCATTTTCCAAACGGTCAGAACGTGGCCATCGCCGCTGCGCGATCCCGCTCAAAACCCCGCGCGCTTGTGATCGATCACTATGTTCCGCAATGGGACCGCGACGCTGGCTCACGCGCCATGGACGGGTATCTGCGCTTCCTGGTCCAGAGCGGCTTCCACGTCACGTTCTGGCCTGATAACCAGGCCCGTGACGAGCGCTACGGGCAAGCCTATCAGGCACTTGGGATTGAGGTCGCCTATGGGTGGCCGGGTCAGATAGACTTTAAAGACTGGATAGCCCAGCGAGGGGCCGATTTCGACTACGTGCTACTGAGCAGGCCGCATGTAGCGCTGCCTGCACTGCAAAGCCTGAAGAGATACACTTCCGCGAAGCTGCTCTACATCGGTCACGACCTGCATGGCGCACGGCTGCGGGCGGAGCGCGACATCAATCCCTCGTCCGAGCTCGATCGAGAGATCGAGCGGTCGGACGCAATGGAGAGCGCCGTCTGGGAAGCTGTAGACGCGATTTACTATCCTTCTCGCGAGGAGGCAGAGTCCGTATCGAGGCAAGGCGTTACGGCCCCGGCGCGGGCCCTGCCGTTGTTCGTGTTCAGCGAGAGCAACCTTGCTCTTCTGCGCGACCCAGAACAGCTCCGCGATTCTCTGGCACCGCGCATTATCTTCGTCGGTGGCTTTCGGCATCGCCCTAACGTCGACGGGATGCTGTGGTTCTGCCGTGACATCTGGCCACTGGTTAAAGAGCAAGTGCCCCAGGCGCGCCTGACCATCGCCGGCTCGGATCCGCCACTGGAAATTACCCTACTCATGAGCAGCCATGTCACG
The DNA here is from genome assembly GCA_001556025.1 of Rhizobiales bacterium CCH3-A5. Lineage (GTDB taxonomy): Bacteria > Pseudomonadota > Alphaproteobacteria > Rhizobiales > Beijerinckiaceae > Allobosea. Next base: position 1,843 of record LSIB01000191.1, on the reverse strand, counting down.
GTAACGGGCTATATCAATGATGAGGAACTTGAGCAGCTCTATCGCAACTCGGACGCTGTCGTCGCACCTCTGCGCTTCGGAGCGGGCGTCAAGGGCAAGGTTTTGGAAGCGCTGCGTCAGGGCGTACCGCTGGTCCTGACATCGACAGCGGCTCAGGGCATCGACGAGATCGCGGAAGCAGCGATCGTCGCCGATGAACCCCAGGCGTTCGCGGCGGCAGTGGTGGCCTTGCTGACGCCAGGGCCCCATCGAGCGTCCCATGCCCGACGGGGGCAGGACCTGATTCGCACCTACTACTCGGAGCAGGCTGTTCGCTCGGTGCTCGCAAAGGATATGCCCGAACTCAGTCGGAGCCCGACCGATGGCACCTGACGGATAAAATGGCGACTTTGCGAGCTATCGCTCACCGCAAGACTGCAATTCAACGAGACAAATCCAGCATGATCAAACGAGCTCTCGTCGTGATCTGCACGATCATCGCATGCTGCGTTGCGATGCTGATCGTGAACACCATCCATTTTCGATTCTTCACCGTCCACGTCGTTCTGTATGACGCCCTGCTCGATGCGGTCATTGCGACCGGGCTGGTTCTGGCGGCCTATTTGGCCATCTTCCGACGCGCATCATCACTGTCGGGACTCGAAACTGGGCTGTCGCTGGCGATCGGTTTACTGCTGTCAGCCTTCTATGCGCTCAGTGTCCCGACCATCATCGACCGGTCGCTGTCCTTTTATGTCCTGGAGAAGATCGCTCAGCGTGGCGGCGGCATCCAGCAATCCGCATTTGCCCAGATCTTTCGCGACGAATATTTGCCGGAACATCGGTTGGTTGACATCCGGCTGACCGAGCAGCTGAACTCCCGCACCATCAAGATCGTCGATGGCTGCGTCATGCTGACCCCCCGTGGCGAGCACATGGTCCAGTTCTCGCGGTTCTATCGGCTCAATCTGCTGCCGAAGAAACGTGAGATCATGGGCAGACTGAGCGACGATCTCGTCGATCCCTTCCGCAATTCTAAACAGTCTGCCGATTATCGGTGCGAGCAGACGGCGAAATAGACAGGTATCGGCGGCTGCAGCGCCTCACGGCAAGGAGATGCCCTTCGGTTTGCGCCGCCTCGAGCCGAATAAAATCCCAGCAGAACAGAGAACGGCGAGTCCGCTCAGCGCCACTGCGGGACCTAGCGCGGGCGTGCGATAATGCAGCTCCACGATCCTCACTCCGGCAGGTACCGTAAAGCGCATTCCGATGGCATGATCAATTGCTTCCCATGCGATCGGCCGGCCATCCACGCGTATTTCCCAATGCCGATGAGGCCGCTCTGACGCCAGGATCACCGTTTCCGGACAACTGGCGTCTATTCTCAGAGATTGAAGTCCCGGTTGGCTGTGGCGCACTGCGATGCCGTCGCTGCCAAGGCAGGACACGTGTTCTGCCCTGAAGCGAGGCGTAAATTCGCGTCGCTCAAACACGCGAAAATAGCTGTCATGCACGAGCTTCCAATTGGGGTGATCCGCGAATGACAACAGATTGCGCTCCGTGACAACGACATAGCGTACATTGAGGGCGTCGAACTTCGGGGAATTTGGGTTGAAACGACCAAATGTCCGCGGCTCCGACCATCCAGCAAGCCCATCCAGCACATAGTTGCGATAGGACAGATCGAGGTTGGGCTCAAAGCCGTTGATCGCTTCGATCTGCCAGACCCGCCACGCTCCGTTCCAGGGGCCCCCCATGGTCTCTTGGTCGACAGCCACGCGATGGGGACCATCCCCTGTCAGGCGACAGGACAAACTGCCCCCCTGACGCCATGAGGAACTGACCCCTCTGGAGAGGAGGTCGG